>CALWIU010000013.1 GCA_944380845.1 uncultured Clostridia bacterium
CTGCCGGAAGTATTGGGAAATTTTTTGCGTAATATGAGAGTTGTGAAAAATCGTTCCCCGAAAACGGTTTATGAATATATGATAAATTTACGAATGTTTACTCGGTTTATTGCATCGGGAAAAACCATGACCATTCAGGACGAAGAGTTAAACACAATTGATATTTCATCTTTAGGCGCATCCTTCTATGACGCAATAACTCTTGAGGATGTTTACACCTTTTTGGCTTATTGTGCGGATACGCGCCATGTCAAAGATGCGGGGCGTGCTCGCATGGTTTCAGCCATCCGATCCTTTTATAAGTATTTATTTGTTTCCAATCAATTGAGCCATGATAATTTTATGCAGCTATTGGAAAGTCCAAAACGAAAGAAAAGTTTACCAAAATATCTTACTTTGGAACAAAGTAAAGATTTATTGTCTTCTATTTCCGGTAAGTATCGTGCTCGTGACTATTGCATGATTGTCTTATTTTTAAACTGCGGTTTGCGGCTTTCTGAATTGGTTGGATTGAATTGTTCCGACATACAGGATAATTCAATGATCGTCACCGGAAAAGGCAACAAAGAGCGCCGTGTGTATTTGAATGATGCTTGTCTTGCGGCTTTGCACATTTATTTGCTTCAACGCCCTGTGGATGGTGTAAAAGACAAAGACGCGCTGTTTTTAAGCAATCGATTAACCCGAATTTCAAACCGGACGGTTCAATATGTCGTTGAAGAGTTTTTAGAAAAAAGCGGTCTTGCCGGTCAGGGGTTTTCGACGCATAAACTGAGGCATACTGCGGCTACCTTGATGTATCAGTATGGACACACAGATATTCGTGTCTTGAAAGAGATCCTCGGACATGAAAATTTGAATACCACCGAAATTTACACCCATGTTGTCAATGAACAAATGCAACATGCAACAGAAAGCAACCCTCTCGGGTCAATCCTTCCGTCCGCTGTGAAAGAAAAATCAAGCAAAGAATCGAACAAGTGAAATCCAAATTGCTGATACAGCCGAAAGAAGGATGCTTCCGACAGCTGGCGGCAAAAAGATTGCGCTGTATTTTTGCAAGTTTAGCTGATGAAGCGGTGGTTTTTGCTGAAAGCATAACAGCACGGCAAAGGATGTTGTGAAAGCCTGGTTCCCGCAAAACAAAAGTGCTGCGCCAAATAAAGCCAGCGCGGGAAGCACAAGGGCAATGATAAGCAGGACTTCCCTGCCGTCAGTTAATAGATATGAAACAGCAATACCGCTTATGGTGCCATAACTGCACATCAGCAGCGGAATGAGCACGATCCCTCCTGCGCCGATTCCGGACAAAAACAAGATGAGCAGGCAAATCAGCGAAGCAGCTGTTATATAAAGGAACAGAGAAAAAAAGCCCAGAGAGAGGAATTCTTTCAGATTGGCGGTTATTTCATCAAAAACAGATACGGGAAGCAGCCATTTTTTTACATACAATAATGATGAAATGGCAACGCTGATGCAATAGCAGCCAATCAGAATGAGCGGTAGCAATTGTATGGAATTGTTGGCGGAAAAGGCAGATTTGATGTTTCGTCCCAGTTTTTTTCTTCTGTTCATGCAGCAGCTTCCTTTCATAGCTTGTTCCATCATATGGAAATCAGCTGAAAAATATGCTGCTTTTCTGTAATGCTGCGCAAAAACAAAGGGAGCTTGAACAAACGAAAATGGGCGCTATGACTTCCCTGCCTGTTGTGTTTATAAAAAGGGAGAGCCATACCGATCCTTATCCGTCAAAAACGGCTTTTTCCGTATTTTTTTATGACAAAGCGAATCGCGGTGGCGAGTATCAACAAGACGGTTGTCGCGCCAAGCGTCCCGGCAGGGTTCGATTTTTTCATGGATTGACCTCCTGGTAAAAACGGTTTGATCGTTTTCGATATCTTACTGTTTTATTGTAGTGTTTTTTTCAGTAAAATGCAAACGCTTTTTATTTCTCTTCGGTTACTGCCTCAAACGCTTTGCGAATGGTACGGACACCGACAATCTGTATTTCTTTTTTTAAATCATTTGAAAGGGTTCTTGCATTGTGGATCGGCACAACGCAAGTATGGAAACCTAAGCGTATGGCTTCTTTGACTCGCTGGTCACAGGCATTGACGCCGCGGATCTCTCCTGCTAAGCCGATTTCACCAAAAGCGATCACATCATCTTTTATTACTTTATCTTTCAGAGAAGAAAGCAAAGCCATGGCAACCGTCAGATCAGATGCCGGCTCATCCAGTTTCATGCCTCCGACGACATTTACATAGCAGTCCATGGTACCGAAAAAATAGCCGCAGCGTTTTTCCAAAACGGCTAAAATCATGGCAAGACGGCCAAAATCAAATCCGGTCGTCATTCTTCTCGGATTGCCAAAGCCAGTGGGCGTTACAAGACCCTGAACTTCCGACAAAATGGGTCTTGAACCTTCCATGACGCAGGCAATGCATGTCCCGGATGTGTTTTTAGGTCTGCCTGCAATCATCATCTGCGATGGATTTTTGACTTCTCGCAATCCGCGGTCTGTCATTTCAAAGACGCCGATTTCATTTGTGGAGCCAAAGCGGTTTTTTTCTGTCCGCAGAATGCGGTAGCTGAGATTGCGTTCGCCTTCAAAATAAAGAACCGTGTCTACAATGTGTTCCAGTACTTTGGGACCGGCGATATTTCCGTCCTTTGTAACATGTCCCACTATAATAATGGGAATATCAAGACTTTTCGCTGTTCTGACAAAAAGATTTGTTGACTCACGCACCTGTGTCACACTGCCAGGAGAAGATTGAAGTTCCTGAATATTCATGGTTTGAATGGAATCAACAATGACAGTATCCGGTTTGGCGCTGCGGATGTATTCACAAAGAACCTGCGTATCCGTTTCACAGAGAACCGTTAAATTTTCAGTTGTTACGCCAAGTCGGTCAGCTCTGAGTTTTATTTGATGCGCGGATTCCTCGCCGGAAATATATAATACTCTGAGCTTTTCGCCAAGGGTTTGACAGATTTGCAGCAAAATCGTTGATTTTCCGATGCCGGGATCACCGCTGAGCAATACAACCGAGCCTTTCACAAGCCCGCCGCCCAGCACAAGATCCAGCTCGCCGATGCCTGTCGCGTACCGATGCTCGGTAATGTAATCGATTTCTTTTAAGCTCAGGGCTTTTGCCTGAGACAAATTTTTCCCAGATGCAGATGAACGATTGGCAGTTGTGCGCAGTTCTTCTTGCAGGGTATTCCAACTGAAGCAGGACGGGCATTGCCCATACCATTTAGCAGACTCATATCCACAATTACTGCACACATAGATTGTTTTACTTTTCGGCGCCATTGCTTTCCTCCCAAATCAAATATTGTTCAATTCCTTCATAGACGGCAAAAGCGATCTTTTGCTGAAACTGATCGTCGCCCAGTTGTTCCGCATTGGTTTGATTCGATAAAAAACCACATTCCACCATAACAGCTGGTTTTTGCGCGTGATATAACAAATAAATAGAGCTGTCGGATTTTTTTACGGTTCTTGTATTATCCGGTTCCACGAAGGAAACGATCGATTGCTGGATCGATTCCGCCAATTGTTTGCTTTGCGTCAGATTCGGCGAATAAAATACCTGTGCGCCATGACAGGTAGAATCTGTAAAATAGTTTTGATGAATGGATATGAACAGGCAGTTTTGATAATGATTCATAAGCTCCATTCGATTATGCAAGTCGGATGACTTTTTTTGGCGAATGGTGTCCAAGTTCGGATCGTTTGTCGCTGTGTCAGATGTTCGGGTCATAGCGACTGTAAAACCATTCACTCGCAGCAGATCAGCGATTTTTGCGGCAATCGATAAGTTGTATTCTTTTTCGGCAACACCAAAAACAGATGTTGTTCCGCCGTCAAAGCCGCCATGCCCCGGATCAAGGACAATAACCGGCAAAGATTGGGCATCGGCTTCTACAGATGATGACACAGCGGAAAGCGGATGTTCATCCAAATAAAGAACGGCAAAAACGAAACAGAACAGCAATCCCAAAATAGCCAACAAAGAAACCGTACGCTTCACGCTTCATCACTCCGAATGAAATAGGATTGCTATACTATATGTCCCAAAAAAGAAAAGCATACTTTCTTCCTTATTATACACGGTTGTTTTTACAGAAGCAAGTGAAGATTATTCAACAAGGTTTGGCCATAACTCGTCGTTAGCACCGGCATAAATTTCCGGAATGGAGCCGACAATGACAGTTTCCGCGATCACAATATCACTTGTGATCTGTGTAGATGTGTTTTGCCCTGCCATAATAATATATAAACTGGTGTCTACCCGCAAATCAATTTGATGGCAAACCTGATTGATGCCGGCAGTTGAAAATTCTGATACCAGATCAGTTGACGCACTTCCCGTCAGATTGATATACAGTTTAACCGATGGTCCGCGGCCGGCTAAAAAATCAATGCCGGTCATGGTTCCAAGGGGAATGGTAATTTGCTTGCGATCCATATGATACAGGCTGTCGGCAATGGCATTGCTTAGATCTGCTTTCAACTGGTTTGCTTCTACGCTGTTGACTTTAATAGAGGTGACAAGCCCATCCGCATTATAACTGATATCAACCAGATCGGAATATTCGATTTGTTTGTCTTTTAAAACAGCTGTTACCGCGTCGTTTATCGCGATGGTCGCGATCGACTCCGCCCTGCCGATTGCCAGCGTTTTGATCAACGGTTTCAAAGAGGCGTTCATCGCCAGCGCCAGTACCAAAAGAAGAAGAACAGAGATAAAAAGGAAAGCCTTCCCGGCCAGATGCTTTTTCTTTGTTGTTATCGATCGTCTTTTTCGCATTCTCATGAAAAGCCCTCCTTCTTTTCAATATATGAAGCCGTGTGAAATTTCGTGCAAAATCATATAAAAATCCAAAAACAGATTGAAAATAACAAAAGAAATGATATAATATAACTGAAGGAACCATGCAATTGGAGGTGTTGTTATGAAGCGGTTTGTCATTACGATCGCGCGTACTTGTGGCAGCGGCGGCAGTTTTGTTGGTGAAGCCTTAGAAAAAAAATTGGGCATACATCT
>CALWIU010000014.1 GCA_944380845.1 uncultured Clostridia bacterium
AAAATGGGCCATGGAATATTCAGCGCAGGCAGCAGACGAACTTTATCCTTTGCCGTCAGCACCAGCAGCCCCTTTTGCAGCGCCGCGTCCGCGATCTCGCGTCCGTTCTTTTGGCAGGCAATTCCCAGCATCAACCCTTTGCCGGTTATTTTTTTCACTTCCGGCAGCGCAGAAAGCGTTTCCACAATATAAGCAGATTTCGCGTTGACCTCGTCCAGAAGCGTATCGGTCAGACGCGAGAAAATATTCAATGCACCCGCACAGCAAACCGGGTTGCCGCCGAAGGTCGAACCATGACTGCCGACGGCAAGCGCATCCTGACACTTTTCCCCCAGCACGGCAAGACCGATGGGCAGACCGCCGCCGATTCCCTTAGCGGTCGTAAAGATATCCGGCTTGATGTCATAATTCATATAAGAATACAGCGCACCGGTTCTGCCATTGCCGGTCTGCACTTCATCCACAATCAAAAGCAGGTCATTTTCATCGCAAAATTGACGCAGTCCTTTAACAAAACCGTCAGAAAGCGGAACCACGCCGCCTTCCCCCTGGATCGTCTCGATCATCACCGCACAGCAGCGGTTTTCTTTGGCCAATGTTTTGACAGATTCCAGCTGATCCGCTTCGGCATAAACAAATCCGCCGGGGAAAGGTCCGAAGTCCTGATGATACCCATCCTGCCCCGTTGCGGCAAGCGTGGCAAGAGTTCTGCCATGGAAGCTGTTTTTCAGCGTGATGATCGTGCTTCTGCCTTCACCATACTTTTTCACGGAATACCGTCTTGCCGCCTTGATCGCACACTCGTTGGCTTCCGCCCCGGAATTGCCGAAAAAGACCTTTTTCATGCCTGTGCGCTCACAAACTGCCTTTGCCAAAAGAGCGCAAGGTTCGGTATAGTAGAGATTGGAGGTATGCTGAACTTTCAAAAGCTGATCGCTGACCGCCTGTGCCCAGCTGCGGTCGGCAACGCCGAAAATATTCACCGCAATGCCGCTGCCCAGATCAATATATTTTTTTCCTGTTTCATCACAAAGCTCCGAGCCTTCGCCACGCACGATCTCCACCGGAAAACGGGCGTAGGTATGAGCGACATATTCCTGATCGATTGATAGGATCGGATTCATTTGCCGTCCCTGCTTTCTTTTTTTAATGATTAGTTTTTCGTAAACATGGTGCCCATGCCTTCGTCTGTCAAAAGCTCCATCAGAATGGAATGAGGCACTCTGCCATCGATAATAAAGACTTTTTTAACTCCGGCTTTCAGTGCTTCAATACAGCACTGCGCTTTGGGAATCATACCGCCGCTGATGACGCCTTCCGCCATCAGGCGCTTTGCGGTACGAATATTGACTTTGCTGATCAGGGATGTCGGATCATCCTTATCGGCAAGAATGCCGCTTTCATCGGTAACAGAAATCAGGCACTCCGCCGACAGTTTTCCTGCCAGTTCCGCCGCCGCAGTATCCGCATTGATGTTATATACATTTCCGTCTTCATCATAACCGATGCCGGCAATGACAGGGATGTAACCGCACTCCAGCAGATCTGTGACCGCCTGGGTACGAATCGCTACCGGTTCACCGACAAAGCCCAATCCCAG
The DNA here is from genome assembly GCA_944380845.1 of uncultured Clostridia bacterium. Taxonomy (GTDB): domain Bacteria; phylum Bacillota; class Clostridia; order Oscillospirales; family Acutalibacteraceae; genus RGIG2774. The sequence goes on from CALWIU010000014.1 coordinate 1,601, forward strand.
CTCGGGATCTTTTGGCCGCGCTTCCATCATTTTTCCATCCAAGCCGCAAAGACCGATGGCTCTGCCGCCTTTGTTGTTAATCAGCTTGACCAGATCTTTGCAAACTTTGCCTGCCAATACCATTTGCACAATTTCTGCGGTCTCCTTGTCGGTGACGCGCAGGCCGTTTTTAAAAACGCTTTCCTTGCCCATTTTTTTCAGCGTTTCTGAAATTTCCGGACCGCCGCCGTGAACCAACACGACATTCAAGCCCACCTGCCGAAGCAGGCAGATATCCTCCATGACCGCATCTTTCAACGCGTCGTTAATCATGGCGCTGCCGCCGTATTTAATTACAACGGTTTTCTTATTGTATTTCTGAATATGAGGGAGGGCGTGTACCAGCACCTCCGCCCGAAGGGCATTGGACATTTCCATGAAAATCTCTCCTGTTCTCGTTTCGGTATCAGGTGCGGTAGTCTCCGTTGATCTTTACATAATCATAAGTCAAATCGCAGCCCCAGGCCTCAGCATACGCATCGCCGTCGTTCAGATCGATCAAAACATCAATCTCTTTTTCCAAAAGAATCTGTTTGGCAGTTTCTTCGGAAAACGGCACGCCTGCGCCGGCTTTGCATACCGTAATTTCACCCTGTTTGGAGGCAAACCCAACATCTATTTTATTTACATCCAAATCCGCGCCGCTGTAACCGAGCGCGCAAAGCACCCTGCCCCAGTTGGCATCGGCTCCGAACATCGCCGCTTTGAAAAGAGAAGAACAAATCACGCTTTTTGCTGCCGTTTTGGCCGTCTTTTCATCTTTTGCGCCACTGACCTTGCAGCTCAGCAGCTTGGTTGCGCCCTCACCGTCACCGGCAATCATGCGGCAGAGTTTCACGGTGACCATATGAAGCGCCTGGCAAAAAACGGAAAAATCCTCGCCTTCCGAAGTGATTGGCTCATTGTCTGCCAATCCATTTGCCATAACGGTAACCATATCGTTTGTAGAGGTATCACCGTCAATGCTGACCATATTAAAAGAGGTTTTGACATCTTCACTCAGCGCTTTTTGCAGCATGGCGGGGATGATTGCACAATCGGTTGTCAAAAAGACCAGCATGGTCGCCATATTCGGATGAATCATGCCGCTGCCCTTGGCAATACCGCCCAGACGGCAGGTTTTGCCGCCGACGGTAAATGACACCGCCGCTTCCTTCGCAATGGTGTCCGTGGTCATGATCGCTTCGGCAGCCGAATGACCGCTTGCCGACAGATCGGCGCAGAGCGCGTCCATTCCCGAAGCAATCGGCGTCAGATCCAATGGCTGACCGATGACGCCTGTAGAAGCAACCAACACATCCGAAGCGGGAATTCCCATGTGTTCTTCCACCAGACGGCACATACCCTCGGCGATTTCAATGCCGTTGGCATTGCAGGTATTGGCATTGCCGCTGTTGCAGATCAAAGCAGAGGAATACCCATCCGACAGATGGTTTTTGGTAACGATCAGGGGCGCGCCCTTGACCAGATTGGTGGTGTACACCGCCGCTGTTGCAGCCCGTTTTTCACTGACAATCAGCGCCAAATCTTTTTTTTCTTTATTTTTCCGAATGCCGCAATGTACGCCGCTGGCACGAAAGCCTTTGGCGGCGCACACGCCGTTTTCCATTTCTGTAATCTCGCTCATATGTATTCTCCAACTACTATTTATACTTGCAAACCGGTGGTCTCACTCACGCCGGTCATCATATTCAAACACTGAATGGCTGCACCCGATGCGCCTTTGCCCAAATTATCATACAGGGCGCATAACAGCATCCGCTCTTCGTTGCCGGTTACGCTGACGCGCATACAATCCTTGCCCGCAAGCGCCGAAGCGGCAATAAAGCCCTTTTCATCGGCAAGCGAAGGCTCATAGCGAACCATATCCGTTTTATACAAATCGCGGTATACGGCGATGATATCCGCCATATCTCCCTTAATGGCTCGTCGGAACAGTGGCACGGTAACAAGCATTCCACTGTAAAAATCACCAACGATCGGGCAGAACGCCGGCTCGTTTTCAACGCCGGTAATCGCTTTCATTTCCTTTAAGTGTTTATGCTGCTGGTTCAAGCCATATTGACGGGGAGAAGAATAGGTTTCGCTTCGGTCGGGTGAGCGGTAATCTGCAATCATCGTCTTGCCGCCGCCGCTGTAACCGGTCAGGGAATGACAGGTCAAAAGCGCGTCTTTCGGGACAATGCCCGCGTCAATCAGGGGTTTGACCAGGGCGATAAAGCCAGAAGCATGACAACCGGGCACCGCAGTACGGGAGGACTGTTCGATCTTGCGTCGGAAGGAGTCGGACAGCTCCGGAAATCCATAAGCCCAACCCGGTTCGGTACGGTGGGCAGTGGAAGTGTCGATTATCCGCGGGCGGCTCCCTTTCGGCAGGTTTTCAACCAGCGCTGCCGATTCCCTTGCCGCCGGGTCCGGCAGACAGAAAAAGACCACATCGGACGCGGCGTAAATTTCCTGCTTCGCCGCCGGATCTTTTCGCTTATCGTCAGGCAAGGTCAGCAATGTAATATCTTTGCGCGCCGACAGCCGATCATGAATGCGCAAACCGGTTGTGCCGGAATGTCCGTCAATATAAATGTTCAAGGCGGAAATCCTCCTCAAAAAAAGCAGATTAAAGCATATTTATACAATAGATATTTTATAATTATACACCTTATGCAGAAAAAGTCAAGGGAAAACCCTTAGAACTGCCGATTTCGGAAATTACCATGGATTCTGATAAAATTTTCCCGGCAGAGGATAAAAAAGTATAGGGAACAACAAAAAAGAAAGACGCGGAAACGGAAAAATAAGTCACATTCTCTTTTGCACAATCATTTTTCTGTGAAGCAACGGTATTTTTTATACATAGAACACTGTAGCCATGTCTTTTTCCGCAGACCGGCAAAAGAACCGGCGCGAAAACGGCGAAAACGGAAAGCACAAAAGAGCAGGAATAAGCGCAACAGAGCAGGATACCGGGATCGGCATCCTGCTGCTCATTTTTACGCGCTATTATTCGGGAAGGGTTTCCGGTTCGGGATAGGTTACGCCCTTGGTATCAACAGTGACCGTCTGCATGACCTGATCGTCATAAGGTTTGTCGGAAGCGTTGGTATCGACGCTGACGATCTCGTCTACCACATCCAACCCTTCGATCACTTTACCGAAGGCTGCATACTGTCCGTCCAGATGCGGCGCGTCCTCTACCATAATAAAGAACTGACTGCCAGCGGAATCGGGCGAGGACGAACGCGCCATGGAAATTACGCCGCGGGTGTGGGCAAGCTCGTTGTCAAAACCGTTATACGAGAACTCTCCCGCAATGCTGTATCCGGGACCGCCGTATCCCATGCCCTCGGGGTCGCCGCCCTGGATCATAAAGCCGGGGATGACCCGATGGAAAATCAGGCCGTCATAGAAGCCGTCCTGAACAAGGCTGATAAAATTGTTGACCGTATTGGGTGCGATGTCAGGATACAGTTCGATTTTGATCACACCGCCGTTTTGCATGGTAATGGTTACAATGGGATTTTCACCGTTAGACATGGTTGTACCCTCCATTTCGGGTTGCTCAGTGGTTTGCTCACCTTTCGGCTCCGAACCGTCCTGCTCAGTTTGCGGATCGCCGCCGCAGGAGGAAAAAGCAAAAAGGCACAGAATCAAAGAAAGAAAAACAGCGATTCCTTTTTTCATATCGATCACCTGAAAAAGAAGGCGGCAAGCGATATGCCGCCGCCTTCCGGTACTATTCGCAAATTACAGTGCTTTTTTCAGAGAATCCAGCTCGTTCTTCAGCGTTTCAGGCAACTTGTCACCAAACTGAGAATAGAACTCGCCGATGCCGTCCGCTTCGTCTTTCCACAGGTTGTTATCAACCTCAAGGATGGATTTCAGCGTATCCATGGAAACTTCATCCTCGATGCCGGTCAGGTTGATATCCTCGGCATAGGGGACATAACCAATGGCGGTTTCTTTTGCATCGACTTCACCATCGCAGCGCTTGAGGATCCACTCAAGGACACGCAGGTTCTCGCCGAAGCCGGGCCACAGGAATTTGCCGTCGTCGCTCTTTCTGAACCAGTTAACATTGAAGATTTTCGGTGCTTTATCCGGATCAAGCGTCTTGCCGATATCGATCCAGTGCTGCCAGTAATCTGCCATGTTGTAACCGCAGAACGGAAGCATCGCCATGGGATCACGGCGCAGCTCGCCAACTTTGCCGACAGCAGCGGCAGTTTTTTCAGAAGCCATGATGGAACCGACGAAAACGCCGTTGTTCCAGTCTCTTGACTGATAAACCAGAGGAGCAAGTTTCGCGCGGCGGCCGCCGAAAACGATGGCGGAAATCGGCACACCGTTGGGATTTTCAAACTCCGGAGACAGGCAGGGGCAGTTCACAGCAGGAGCAGTGAAACGGCTGTTGGGATGAGCGCCTTTTACATCGCTGGTCTTGCCGTTCCAGGGATTGCCCAGCCAATCCAGACCATGTTCAGGCGGATCGTTGTCCAGATCTTCCCACCATGCGGTCATGGTATCCAGATTCAAAGCGACATTGGTAAAGATGGTGCCCTTTTTGGTTGCTGCCAGCGCGTTGGGATTGGAATGCGCGTTGGTGCCGGGGGCAACGCCGAAGAAGCCGTTTTCGGGGTTAATGGCATACAGTCTGCCGTCAGGACCTTTCCGGATCCAGGAAATGTCATCGCCGACACACCAGACTTTATAGCCTTTTTCACGATAGGTCTCGGGGGGAATCAACATGGCAAGGTTGGTCTTGCCGCAAGCGGAGGGGAACGCAGCGCAGATATATTTGACTTCGCCCTTCGGATTCTCAACGCCGAGAATCAGCATATGCTCAGCCTGCCAGCCTTCTTTCCAGCCCTGATAGGAAGCGATACGCAGAGCAAAGCACTTTTTGCCCAAAAGAACATTTCCGCCGTAACCGGAGTTTACGGAAATAATGGTATTATCCTGCGGGAACTGGCAAATATAGCGTTTTTCTTCATCGATATTGCATTTGCAGTGAAGACCGCGCACCCAGTCGTTGCTGTCGCCCAGCTTATCCAGAACTGATTTGCCGACGCGGGTCATAATGCACATGTTCAGAACAACATAGATCGAGTCGGTGACCTCAATACCGGCTTTGGCAAAGGGAGAAGCAACCGGGCCCATGGAATAGGGAATCACATACATGGTTCTGCCCTTGTAGCTGTCACGGGCAATATCATACAACATTTTATAGCAAGCGGAAGGCTCCATCCAGTTATTGGTGGGACCCGCCTCTTCCTTGGTCGGGGTGCAGATCAAAGTTCTCGACTCTACACGGGCAACATCGTTGGGATGGGTGCGGTGCAGATAGCAGTCGGGAGCCAGCTCCTGATTCAGCTTCGTCAGCTCGCCGGTAGAAACTGCCTCGGCTCTGAGCGCCTCGATCTGTTCCTGAGAACCGTCGATCCAAACGATTTTGTCGGGCTTAACCAATTCTATTTTTTCATCAAGCCACTTTAAAATGGATTGATTGGTTGTAAGCGCCTTGTTTTCCATTAGTAACACTCCTTAACTACTGTCGATGAATGAATTTGAATAAAATAATATTCAAATCATTTCCATTGTAAAGTATACAAAACCGCACTCAACTTGTCAAGAGCATTCACCTATAATCAATTGCCAAACTTGCCGTCGCATTCAGTAATAAATTAGCGATATTGCCACTGCGGTATTCATAATACCCCTGCGCGCCAACCATGGCGGCGTTGTCCCCGCAAAGATTCAGCGAAGGCAGATACAAATCGATATTTTGCCTGTCGCAGACACGGCGCAGGCGGTCGCGCAAAACAGAATTGGCGCTGACGCCGCCGGCGATGACAAGCTTTTTCTGACCGGTTATCTCGATGGCTTTCATGGTGTTCTGGATCAGGCAGTCCGCCACAGCCCACTGATACGAAGCGCCTAAATCCCTGAGATCAAGCGTCTCGCCTTTTTGTTCAGCTCGGTGCAGCAAGTTGATGACAGAGGTTTTCAGACCGGAAAAGCTGAAATCCAGCTGTGAACCATCCACCCGGGGATGCGGGAAAGAAAACGCCTTATGGTCGCCGCCCTTGGCCATCACATCGAGGTTGGCGCCGCCGGGATACGGCAGCCCCATGGCGCGCGCCGCTTTATCCAGCGCTTCGCCGGCAGCATCGTCGCGCGTTCTGCCCAGAACTTCAAAAGAGGTATAATCTCGCACCAGAACGATATGACTGTGACCGCCGGAAACCACCAGCGCAAGAAACGGCGGCTGAAGCGAGGGGTGCGTAATATAATTGGCGGCAATATGTGAGCGAAGGTGATGAACGGGCACCAGCGGCAGATTGGACGCGTAGGCGATTCCCTTAGCAAAGTTCACGCCCACAAGCAGCGACCCGATCAACCCCGGCGCAAAAGTGACCGCAACGGCGTCCAGCATATCATAATCCAACGCGGCTTTGCGCATGGCGGCTTCGGTCACCGCGCCGATCGTCTCGGCATGACAGCGCGACGCAATCTCCGGCACAACGCCGCCGTAAATTTTATGATCCGAAATCTGTGAAGCGACAATAGACGAAAGGATCTTTCTGCCATCCTCCACCACAGCGGCGGCGGTATCGTCACAGGAACTTTCAATAGCAAGTATTTTCATAGGACATCCTTACTTTTCAAATATTTTGTCATAATCAGTGCATCCTCATTCGGATCATCATAAAAATCCGGCCGGACGCCGACTGTTTGGAACCCAAAGGAAAGATAGAGCGAAATAGCCTTATGGTTGCTTTTGCGAACTTCCAGCGTCATCAGCTCCGCCTGCTGAGAAACAAGCGTGCGGCAAAGTGTGTCCAGCAAAAGCGTCGCCACTCCCCTGCGGCGAAACTTTTCTGTGACCGCAAGATCAGCAATATAGCATTCGCCCGCAATGACATTTGAACCGATATAACCGATCAGGCTGCCGTCCGATACCGCGATAAAGAAACAGGCCGTTGGGTTGGACAGTTCGCTTACAAGGGTTTCTTCACACCACGGGTGCGCAAAACATTCTTTTTCCAGCGAGGCAATGGCCGGAATCCACCGGCGCTCCATCGGCACGACCGTCACGCCGGGACAGGGTTCCCTTTTCATATGCTCATTCCTTTGCTTCATACCAGCTTTGGCCAAAATGGACATCCGCCGTCAATTCCACCGAAAGGGAAACGGCGTGCTCCATTTCACCGGATAAAATCCTTGAGACTGCCTGTGTCTCTCCGGGCGCCGTTTCAACGATCAATTCATCGTGAACCTGCAACACCAGACGGGATTTCAGCCCTTCCTGTTTTAATTTTTCATACACACGCACCATCGCAATTTTGATAATATCCGCCGCCGTGCCCTGAATCGGCATATTTCTGGCAACCCGTTCGCCGAATGCTCGCTGCATGGCGTTGGACGCTGTCAGTTCCGGAAGATACCTGCGGCGATGAAACAGCGTTTCCGCATAACCCTTTTCTTTGGCGGTTTCAATACAGTGCTTCATATAAGCGTCAACACCCGAATAATGCGAAAGATAAGATTTGATATACTGATCCGCTTCAAAACGGGATACGCCGATATCCTTCGCCAGCGAAAAGGCGCCGATGCCGTAAACGATTCCGAAATTGACTGCTTTTGCCCGACTGCGCAAAGCGGGTGTAATCATTTCCGGCGGCAGTGAAAAAACCTGTGACGCCGTAACGGTATGGATGTCTTCCTTATGGTTGAACGCATCGATCATCGCAGGATCTTCTGACAAAGCGGCGAGCACACGAAGTTCGATCTGCGAATAATCCGCATCCGCCAGGACATACCCGTCTTTTGCAACAAAAAAGCGGCGCATCTCCCGCCCCAAATCGGAACGCACGGGAATATTCTGCAAATTCGGCTCCGAACTGGAAATTCGGCCGGTTCTCGTTTCTGTCTGATGGAAGGTAGAATGGATCCTGCCATCCTGCCCGATGACCTTTATCAACCCGTCGCAATAGGTGGATTTCAGTTTGGCAAGGGTGCGGTATTGCAGAATTTTTTCCACGATCGGATAATCTGCCGCCAGTCCTTCCAGCACCTCTGCATTGGTGGAATACCCGGTTTTGGTTTTCTTTTTTGCCGGGAGTTTTAATTTATCAAAAAGAATTGCCCCGAGCTGTTTGGGAGAGTTGATATTGAAGGTTTCCCCGGCCTCTTCATAAATCTCAGAAACCAGAGCGTCGATTTTTTTGGCAAGATCGACACCGAAGGTTTCAATACCCTCGCGGTTGACCTGAAAGCCCAACAGCTCCATCGACGCCAGCACGCGAGCCAACGGCAATTCAATCTGCTCGTACAGAACCGTCTGTTCATTGGATGCCATCTGCGCGGTTTGCTTGTCGGCAACGACAGACAGAAGCGCGCATTCTCCGGCGCCGTCTGCCATCGATCCTTCTGCGGCAAACTGCGGCGCAGGCAGACCCAGCGTGGCGGCAGCGGCAAGCACGGAATAATCAGAGGCGTTTGGATTCAGAAGATATCCCGCCAACTCGCAGTCAAAAACGATCCCGCGGGCGTCACGCCCGTGTTCAAGCGCAAAACGATGCAAAGGCTTGGATGCGTCTGTGAGCTTTTTTATTTTCTCATCACACAGCAGCGCGAGAACCGCTTCATCAGCCGTATCCCCCAGGGACAGAACCGTCCGCTGTGCTCCGATCAGCCACCGGTGTTTCCCTTCGGCATCCGTCCGAAGCAAAAGGCAAATTTGCCCACTCTGCGTCAGGGAATCCAAAAGCGATTCATCCTCGCTGATACAAAACGCTTCCTGCATCTCACAAGTAGACGCGGCGGCAACAGGCGCATCCGGCAAATGCAGCCGCTCAATCATTTTAAACATTTCCAGCTCGCCGAGCAGCGAACGCAGCTTGACCGAATCAACGGCACGGACAAGATACGAAGCGGGATCGGTGTCGATCGGAACCTTTTTGCAAATCGTTCCGAGACGGTAGCTCAGATACGCCGAATCTCTGCCAGCCGTCAGCTTGCTTTTAACAGATTTGGTCGCATTCAGCCCGTCCACATCACGGTAAATCGCATCCAAAGAGCCGTACTGCAAAAGCAGTTCCGTCGCTGTTTTTTTCCCGATTCCGGGCACGCCCGGAATATGGTCGGAAGCGTCGCCCATCAGGGCTTTCAGATCAATCATCTGAGACGGCGTCATGGAATAATCCGCCATCAGTTTTTCCTTGTCATATTCAACAGTTTGGGTCTGCCCAAATTTTGTTGTTGTTAGCAGTACCGTGACCTTGTCGGCGACCAACTGCAAGCTGTCGCGGTCGCCGGTGGCAATATAGCAGTGATCTGCCGACGACTCGGACAGCGTCCCGAGAATATCATCGGCTTCATATCCCGGCGCTTCCACAGTGCAAATGCCCATGGCGGCAAGGATTTCCTTGATGACGGGAAATTGCTCGGCAAGTTCCGGCGGCATTCCCTTTCTGCCGGCTTTATACTCATCATACATCTGGTGACGGAAAGTCGGCGTCCTGACATCAAACGCCACGGCGATCGCATCCGGACGGTATTTTTCGCGCAGGCTCAGGAACATATTTAAAAAGCCAAAAACAGCATTGGTATATCTGCCGTCGCGGGTGGTCAGCGTTTTGACGCCGAAAAACGCGCGGTTGATCAGACTGTTTCCGTCGATCGCCAATAAGACCATATCATTCCCTCTTCTACATAAAATTCAATACAAGAAAATCAATAAAGTCATTCACAGAAAAAGAAAAAACTTCTTGACAGACAAAGAGGGGAAACAATCCCCTCTTTTCTGCTATTATCCATATAAAAGGCCGTCGTTATGATCCCGTTCAGGCGACAACAGCCGTCAGATTCAGCGCGCTGTCCGCCTGCATAAACTGACTGTATCCGGTCATGTTTTCCGCAGTCGGCTGCACCTCACTGTCCAGCAAATCAAACAGCAGCTCCGCAACCTGTGAGCCCAGCATACACGGAACATGCGGTGCGTTCTTCAGCGCCCATGTGCTGTCCGGGAACAGCGCCGTTGACAGATCGACCATGCGATCCGGAGAAAGACGCGCCGGATCGGCGGGCACATATGCATCAGGCAGAGTCGTGCCGACAGGAGCCATCGTGGCGCCGCCGAGCATCAGGGGGCTTTCCAGCGTACCGTCGCCCTGCGAATCGGAACGCGCATAAAACGGAACGCAGGAACCATTATAAGACGCGACTACACTGATCTTACAGCCCTGTGCGCGGATCTCGCGAAGCATTTCATCTGTGGAAGCATTGATTTCCCCCATTCGCCGGGCTCTGGCAATAACACCGGCGTACTGCTGCTGCAATTCCTCTGTCGGATAAACAAAGGAAAGACAGCTTTCCAGCTCTTCGGGAAGCGTAACCGCCCAAAGGGACGGGAGCGTCGCAAAGGTCGGGCGCATAAAACGCTCATAGATATCCTCCTGGAAAGTATCGATAAAACGATCACCCAGTGCGCAAACCAGTGATAAAAGGCCGCTGTTTGTAAAGACGGACGCGAGCAAAGACATGGCGCCGTCAGCGCGGCTGGAAATCAGGTAGGAAAGCGCCGGCTGATTCACTTCGGCTTTCCCCTGCAAAAGATCGGTTGTGCAATAGGTTCCCTGGAAGGTCGAAGACAGATACAAGCAGCTGTTGACCGAATCGGCGCCGTAGCGATAGAAATACGCGTTTGTCATAATGCCGCCCATGCTACAGGCAATCAAATTCACCTGATCGGTGTGGTGTTCCGCCTTGGCAAGCTCTATCGTTTCGTGGATATCCTCGGCGATATCATACGGATCCAGACGCCAGTCGTAAACGAAATAGTAAACATTTTCTGCACCGTACCGCTCACAGGCAGCTTTGATCAGCGCATCTTCGCCGCCGTCGCCCAGATCAGCGGTTGCCTCATACTGCGAAAAATTACCGGGACAGGTCAACGCAGACACCGGAAAAACAGAATCGCCGTTGCCGTCGCACGCCAATTCCTCAAACATCCACAAAAGCGAATCAATCAGCGAATCGGCAAACGCATCTTTGCTCAGGTTCAACAGCCCCATCGCCAACGCTTTGACGATGGACAACGCGATATTCCCGGCGTTGACCCGTTCCAGATACATATGCTCATTTTCTGTCCCCAAATCGGTATACAGCCCGGTAAACTGCATACCGCGCACCACAACCAGCGGGTAAGGATCCGTATCCGTTGCCGCAGCAGCGGGCAGAAGCAGGGAAAAGGACAAAAGGATGCTCAAAAAAACCGCAAGAAACTTTTTCACACCAAACCACCCCGTTGGTATTTTTGTTTATTTTAACACAGGTTTTCGCATTTTTCCATATTTGTCGTAAAAAAAGTGATGAAAAATTTGAGAAATTATGCTATGATGTTTTTACCAATTCCATTGAACAGGAACATTCTATGAAAATCTTTTCTTTCCAAAAAAACGAATTTGCTTCCCTTGCGCCGATGGCGGGGGTTGCCGATCGCGCGTTCCGTGAAATCTGCATGGAATACGGCGCGGCGATTTGCACCTGCGAAATGGTCAGCGTCAAAGGGATTCAATACGGCGACCGCAAGTCACACCTTCTGATGGAGCTTTCCGACGCAGAGCGCCCCGCAGGCATCCAGCTTTTCGGCAATTCACCGCAGGATTTTTCCCGGGCGCTCGCCGATGTGATGGTCAACCAGCCGGATTTTCTGGACATCAATATGGGCTGCCCAGCGCAGAAGGTTGTTAAAAACGGAGGCGGCAGCGCGCTGATGAAAGACCCTGAGCTTTGCGGAAAAATCGTAGAAGCACTGGTCAAAAGCAGCGGGATCCCTGTCACCGTCAAAATTCGCAAGGGATGGGATCGCGAACATATCAACGCCGTTGAAGTCGCAAAGATCTGTGAAGAAGCCGGAGCAGCCGCCATAACCGTCCACGGAAGAACCCGCGAGCAGATGTATGCGCCTTCCGTCGATCTGGAGATCATACGCCGCGTCAAAGAAGCTGTCCGCATCCCGGTGATCGGGAACGGAGATGTCACAGACGGAAAAACCGCCAAAGAGATGTACGAAAAAACCGGATGTGATCTGGTCGCCGTCGGGCGCGGCGCTCTCGGCAGACCATGGGTTTTCGCCGAAATCAATGCCTTTTTAACCGGCGAGCCCTTTACCGAGCCCACCGCCGCCGAAAAAGCGGAAATCATGCTGCGCCACGCCGAGCGCATTTGCCGCTATAAAGGCGAAAGGATCGGCATACGCGAAGCGCGGAAACACGCGATCTGGTACACAAAAGGGCTTCGCGGTAAGGCAAACCTTCGCAACGCGATGTCCGCGATCGAGTCATTAGATGAACTGAAACAAATCGCCGAACAGATGATCCGGGAGAACACATGAACGAATCCTTTTTACAAAAAATACTGACTCCGATACAGGAAAAAATACCGACCGTTCCCGCCCCCTTTGTCATATCCATTGAAGGCGGAAGCGGCACCGGCAAAACGACCGTTGCCCGCGCCCTGCAGGAAAGGCTGTGCTGTCAGGTGATCCATACCGACGACTTTTTCCTGCCGCCCGAGCTGCGCTCAAAACAGCGTCTGTCACAGCCCGGCGGCAATGTCCATTACGAGCGCCTGAACGAGCAGGTAGCCGAACCGCTGCGCTGCGGGAAAGAAATCGCTTACCGTGTTTTCAGCTGCCATTCGATGGCGTATACCGAAGCCATTCGCTTCCCACTGCCTGCCGTTCTGATTATTGAAGGCGCATACAGCGCACACCCGGCCATACAGGACATCTTGTCCTTTCGCCTTTTTCTTGACGCTGATTTTGACCAGCGGATCAAACGCATTGAACAGCGCGGCGACAAGGAAAAACTCCCCCGTTTTCTAAAGGAATGGATCCCCATGGAAAACCGATATTTTGAATTCTTTTCCGTTCGGGAAAACAGCGATTTACTTCTTTTGAACAAGGAGGAGGAATAAATGAATTTTTCTGAAGAATTCGCGATTACGACTGCCCCCGCCGCCAATTCCGCCGCCGAAAGGCACGGGTCGGTTCGCATCACCGTACTGACCGACCGGCTGATCCGGGTAGAAACCGGCGCGTTTACCGATGAACCGACGCAAACGGTATTATGCCGAAATCTGGACACGCCGGTATTCCGCATTCGGGACGACGGCGACAGCCTTTTGATTTCCACGCCCAAAGCCGCCCTTTGCATCGGCGCGTCAGACGGGAAAATGCGGTATGCAAAAACAAGAGACTGCGGCAAAGTCACGAGTCTGTCCGGCAACCTGAAAGGGACACGGCGCACATTGGACGCAACCAGCGGTAGCGTTCCGCTGAAAGACGGCATTCTGTCCAAAAACGGTGCAGCCATGCTGGATGACAGCAAAAGTCTGCTTTTGTCGGCAGATGGCAGCATAACTCCGCGCCCGGCCTGCTGTGACCGGTATTATTTCCTTTACGGCAGAGATTACCGTGCAGCACTGCGGGATTTTTACCGGCTTTGCGGATTCACACCCCTTTTGCCCCGCTTTGCGCTGGGCAACTGGTGGAGCCGGTATTATGCCTACACGCAGGATGAATACCTTTCCCTGATGCGCCGTTTCCAAAAGGAAAAGCTTCCCTTCACTGTCGCCACGGTGGATATGGACTGGCACTGGGTCAAGGTACAGGAAAAATTTGGGAAAGAAGCCTCACTGCGCCATGTCAAACGCGCCGAAGGAGAGGTCCAGCGCTTTCATACCACCGGGTGGACAGGCTATAGCTGGAATACTGATCTGTTTCCCGATCACCGCGCATTTTTAAAGGAACTGCACAAAGAGCACCTGCGCGTGACCCTGAACCTGCATCCGGCGGCAGGCGTTCAATTTTTTGAAGACGCATACCCCGAAATGGCAAAAGCCATGGGAATCGATCCAAAAAGCAAAGAGCATATTTCTTTTGATATAACGGATCCTGCTTTCCTTCAGGCATATTTCGACATTCTTCACCACCCCTATGAAAGAGAAGGTGTGGATTTCTGGTGGATCGACTGGCAGCAGGGCACGCGCTCCAAAGTGACGGGATTGGATCCGTTATGGGGGCTGAACCACTACCATTATCTGGACAGCAGACGGGACGGCAAACGCGGTCTGATCCTTTCTCGCTATGCCGGTCCTGGCAGTCACCGGTATCCTCTTGGTTTTTCCGGCGATGCGGGCATGACCTTTTCTTCGCTTCGCTTTCAGCCGTATTTTACCGCTACGGCATCCAACATCGGCTACACCTGGTGGAGCCACGACATCGGCGGGCATAATCTTGGCATTCACGATGATGAACTTTATATCCGATGGCTGCAATTCGGCGTATTCAGTCCGATCAACCGCCTGCACGCCACCTCTGATCCTTTCATGGGGAAAGAGCCATGGAATTATCAGTATGAAACACAAAAAATCGCGCAGCAATGGCTACAGCTGCGCAAACGGCTGATTCCCTGTCTTTACACCGCCAATTACCGCACCCACACCGAAGGCAGTGCCCTGATCGAGCCGATGTATTACGGCAACCCGTGGGATCAGGACGCCTACCGCGTCAGGAACCAGTACCGGTTTGCCGGATCACTGCTGGTGGCACCCATCACCGGTCGAAGCGATTCACAAAGCGGACTCGGCGAAACAGAAGTGTATCTGGACGGAAAACGGTATACCGATCTGTTCACCGGGGATATCTACAACTACCGCGGCATTCATTCCATGCACCGCGGAAGAGAATCGATACCGGTTCTGGCGCAGGAAGGAACGATCCTGCCGCTGGACATGGATGCAACCGCCAATGGCGCAGAAATCCCGAAGGCATTGGAGCTTCTGATTTTTTCCGGGAATGGGAAGTACACGCTATATGAAGACGACGGCGAAACGATGTGTTATCAAAACGGTGCTTTTGCGACCCGTGACTTTTCCGTCAAAGAAACCGGGCAGGAACTGATTTTTGCCATTGAGCCCGCGAAAGGCAACCTCTCGTTGCTGCCGGAAAAGCGAATGTTCCGCCTGTCGTTCCGGAATGTGTGCGCCTCGGCAAAGGTACTGATCGAAGGGGCGCACCATCCGAAAATCCGATCAGAGGAAGCGTTTCTTTCCATCGATTTGCCCGCCGTCACAAATCAGGCGAAAATAACCGTTTCCATCCGGCAGCCAAAAGTATACATCCCCTATACCCGAAAAGAAAAAAAGATCCGTCTGCTTTCCTCCCTGACCGGCAGCAATGTATTAAAAACCGTCCGGTACCTCCCCGCACTGAAAAACGAGCGACTTTATCCCCTGCTGCCCGCTGCCGTCCGCAGCGCCCTGCGGGAAATCGACCGGCAATGGGAAAAGCAGGAATAATTTCGCTTTTGCGGACGAATAAAAACAGGCCTCCGTACGGAAGCCTGTTTTTTATTTGTATGCAGATCAATACTCCGCAATACCGCTGTAAATCTGTTTGGCGGGGCCAGTCAGGGTAATGGCGTCGTCGGTATAATTTACGGTCAGGTCGCCGCCCTTGACTTTGATGGAAATATCTTCGCCCTTTTTGCAGTAGCCGTTCAGAACAGCGACCGCAGCGGCGGCACACGCGCCGGTGCCGCAGGCGGGCGTTTCACCATTGCCGCGCTCATAGACACGCATTTTCAGGGTGGTGGAATTGATGACATCAACAAACTCGGTGTTGACCCGCTCGGGGAAGAGGGAGGCATTTTCAAATTTCGGTCCGATTTTGTCAATATCCAGCGCATCCACTTTGTTGGTGAAAACAACGCAATGCGGGTTGCCGATTGAAACGCAGTTGATTTTATAGGTTTCGCCGGCAATTGTAGCGGGATAATTGATGATTGTTGCCGCGTCTGCTTTTACCGGAATGGCGGAGGCGTCAAAGACTGCCTTGCCCATATCGACGCTGGCAGAACTGACTTTATCATTGATGGTATAGACCCGTATTTCTTTTACGCCGCTGGCGGTGTCGATCAGCATTCTGTCTTTTTTCACCTTGCCGCTGTCGTAAAGGTACTTGGCGACGCAGCGAATGCCATTGCCCGCCATTTTTCCTTCCGAGCCGTCCACATTGTAGATTTTCATTTCCGCATCCGCTTTTTCCGATCTGCGGATCACAATCAGCCCGTCTGCACCAATACCGTAATGACGGTCGCAGAACTTAACGCTCAGCGCTTCCGGACAATTGATCTGCCCGTCCGGATCGTCAATGACAATATAGTCGTTGCCGGAGCCTTCCATCTTCACAAAATGAAGCTGCATCGGCTCTTTGCGAAGGCGGTTGATGTCCACCAGCTCTGTATTGCCCTGATTGTACCGGCCGGTAATGATGTCAGCCAGCACATTCGCCGTATCCAGCGAGGTTACACAGGTGATTGACAGTTCCAGCGCGCGTTTGTGAAGCAGACGGTATTCGCCGATCGTAGCGTCATACAGCGCTCCGGTATAGATGATATACTGAACCTTACCGCTTTCAAGCAAATCAAAAATTTCATGGCTTTCGGTCATGCTTTTCACAGAAACAACATCAAAACCGAACGAACGGATCGTTTCCGCGGTGCCTTTGGTTGCATAGAGCTTCATTCCCAGATCGGCGAATTTTTTCACCAGCGGGAACAATTCCCAGTGATCGTGCTCGTCCACGCTGATAAACACACCGGAGCTGCCCGTTTCATTATGCGTAACAATTTTAAAGCCCGCAGAGGTCAGCCCCTTGAAGAGCGCCTCGTTAATGTCGCTTCCGATTCCCAAAACCTCACCGGTGGATTTCATCTCCGGGCCGAGAATGGAATTGGCATCCGTCAGCTTTTCAAAAGAGAAAACAGGAACCTTGACCGTAAAATACGGGGGCGTTTTATAAAGCCCGGATCCATACCCCAGATCCTTCAGTTTTTTGCCGGTCATGACTTTGGACGCCAAATCGACCATCGGCACGCCGGTAACCTTGCTGATATAGGGAACGGTTCGGGACGCACGCGGGTTGACCTCGATCACATACAGCTCGTTTTTATAAATCAGATACTGGATGTTGACAAGCCCCTTTGTTCCCAGAGAACGGGCGAGCTTTTCGGAAGAATCAATGATGGTATGAAGCATTTTGTCGTTCAGGTTATACGGCGGATAAACGGCAATGGAATCGCCGCTGTGAACGCCTGCACGCTCCACATGCTCCATAATACCGGGGATCAGCACATCGTCCCCATCGGAAATAACATCAACTTCCAGTTCCGTGCCCATCATATATTTGTCGATCAGCACCGGATTTTCGATTTTCCCGGCCAGGATGATATTCATATAGTTAATGACATCATCTTTTTCATGGGCAATCACCATATTCTGCCCGCCGATTACATACGATGGACGCAGCAGCACCGGATATCCAAGCGTTTCTGCGGCTGAAAGCGCCTCGTCCATGGTTAAAACACCCATGCCGCGCGGCCGGCGGATATTGAATTTTTCCAGCAGTTCGTCAAATTTTTCACGGTCTTCCGCCGTGTCAATGCCTTCTGCGGAAGTACCGAAAATACGAATGCCCTGTGAATCCAGGAATTTGGTCAGCTTAATCGCAGTTTGACCACCGAAGGCAACCACGACACCTTCCGGCTGTTCCACTTCAACGACATTCATCACATCTTCCGGCGTCAACGGTTCAAAATACAGGCGGTCGGATGTGTCATAATCGGTGGAAACGGTTTCCGGGTTATTATTGATAATAATAACTTCGTATCCCTCTTCCTGAAGGGTCCAGACGCAATGAACGGAAGAATAGTCAAACTCAATGCCCTGTCCGATCCGGATGGGGCCGGAACCGATAACAATAATACGCGGTTTCGTATGTTTGCGGATGAAATGACGCGCTTCGCAGAAATCGTCATAGGTAGAGTAAAAATACGGCGTGCGCGCGTCAAACTCCGCGCCGCAGGTATCAACCATTTTATAAACCGCATTGCGGTGCGGGATCTCAGCGGCGCCGCTGATCTGTTTTAAGGAGCGATCCAGATACCCGAGCTTTTTACCGTGCAGGTATTCTTCCTCGGAAAGGCTGCCCTTTCCGGCGATGGACACTTCATAATCCGCCAGTTTTTTCAGTTTACTGAGGAACCAGCGATCCACCCGGGTGATTTCAAAAATATCATCGATGGAGACGCCGTCTTTAATCGCTTCAAAGATCGTAAACAGACGGATGTCATTGATATCTTTCAGCCGTTCCATGATCGGACGGTCGTCGCTGCCGACCGGACGGTTCAGCGTATCCAGAGAAATTTCCGCGCCGCGAACCGCTTTCATGATCGCCATTTCAAAAGAAGGCGCGATGCTCATTACTTCGCCGGTTGCTTTCATCTGCGTGCCCAGCGTCCGGTTGGAACCGATAAACTTATCAAAGGGCCATTTCGGGAATTTAACCACGCAGTAATCCACCGTCGGCTCAAAGCAGGCGCAGGTCTTTCCGGTAATGTCATTTGGAATTTCATCCAGAGTATATCCCAAAGCAATCTGCGCCGTGATTTTTGCGATGGGATATCCGGTCGCCTTACTTGCCAAAGCAGAAGAACGGGACACACGGGGGTTGACCTCGATCACCGCGTAATGAAAGCTGTCGGGATCCAACGCGAACTGACAGTTACAGCCGCCGACGATCCCCAACGCGGAGATAATGTCCAGCGCCGCTTTGCGCAGCATTTGAAATTCCTTATCAGAAAGCGTCATCGCCGGAGCGACAACGATACTGTCGCCGGTGTGCACGCCAACCGGGTCAAAATTTTCCATGCTGCACACGGCAATGACATTGCCGGCGCTGTCGCGCATGGTTTCAAACTCGATCTCTTTCCAACCAAAAATATATTTTTCAATCAGCACCTGACTGATTGGGGACATATCCAATCCGGTGCGGGCAATGACTTTCAATTCTTCCGGATGATAGGCAACGCCGCCGCCTGCGCCGCCCAGCGTAAAGGCAGGACGAACAATGATCGGATACCCGATCTGCTCGGCGATTTTCAGAGAATCCTCAACGGTATTGGCGATTTCGGAAGGAATGGTCGGCTGGCCGATGGCAGCCATGGTGTCCTTAAACATTTTGCGGTCTTCCGCCTTGTCGATCGCTTCGGCATTGGTGCCCAAAAGGCGGCAGTGCATTTTATCCAAAAAGCCTTCCTTGGAAAGCTGCATGGCGATGGTAAGCCCGGTCTGCCCGCCGAGTCCGGCAAGAAGGCTGTCCGGCCGTTCTTTTTCAATAATGCGTTTAACGGTTTCGACGGTCAGCGGCTCAAGATAAATTTCATCCGCCAGCGCTTTATCCGTCATGATGGTAGCGGGGTTTGAGTTGACCAAAACAACATCGACGCCGGCCTTTTTCAGCACACGGCACGCCTGCGCGCCGGCGTAATCAAATTCCGCCGCCTGACCGATCACTATGGGGCCGGAACCGATGACCAGCACTTTTTTGATATCCTTTGCTTTAGGCATGATCTTGTCCCCCCATCTTTTTGATAAACTTGTCGAAAATAAATTCCGTATCTTTCGGACCGGCGCAGACTTCCGGATGGAACTGCACAGAGAAAGCGTTCAAGTCCGGGTAATCCATGCCCTCATTGGTCCCGTCGTTGGCGTTGACATAACTTGCCACGCCGTGCTGGACACTGTCGGCAACCAGCGCATAACCGTGGTTCTGACTGGTAATGTAGGTGCGCGTGCCGTTGACCTCTTTAACGGGCTGATTGACGCCGCGGTGACCATATTTCAGTTTGACGGTTTGTCCGCCATCCGCCAGCCCCAAAAGCTGATGCCCCAGACAGATACCGAAAATCGGTTTTTTGCCCAGCAGCTTGCGAAGCTGCTCGATCTGGAAAGTGTTTTCCGCCGGGTCGCCGGGGCCGTTCGATAACATAATGCCATCGGGATTGCCCGCCAGAATTTCCTCTGCAGTGGTCGTGGCGGGAACAACTGTAATTTCACAGCCGCGCTGAAGCAGTTCGCGCACGATGTTGCGCTTTGCGCCGTAATCGACCAGCGTGACCGAAAACTTTTTCGGTTCCTTCGGCTGCAAGACATAGGCTTTCTCCGTTGTAACGCTTTCCACTGCGTTGCGGATGGAATAATCTCTGACAAACGACAAATCTTCAGGCACCTGATCGCAGATGATCGCATTCATCACGCCATGTTCACGAATCAGGCGTGTAACGCTTCGGGTATCGATGCCGCAAAGACCGACGATATTCTTCATCTTTAAAAACTGATCCACATCATACTGGCTTCTGAAATTGGAAGGCGTGTCGCACCACTCACGGACGATATATCCTTTAATGCAGCATTCGCCCTCAAAATCATCTTCAATGATTCCATAATTGCCGATCAAAGGGAAGGTCTGCATGACGATCTGACCGTAATAGCTCGGGTCGGTCAGGGTTTCGATGTAGCCGCACATACCTGTGGTAAAAACCAGCTCGCCGAGCGTCTCGCCCTCGGCGCCGAAGCGCTCGCCCTCAAAAACCGTACCGTCGCCCAAAACAAGATAGGCTTTTTTCATCGCGTTTCCCTCCGTTCGCTTACAGGCTTTGATCCGCCATCAATTTAACCAGCACCGCTTTTTGGGCGTGCAGACGGTTTTCCGCTTCTTCAAAAATTTCCTTTGCGTGGGCTTCAAACACCTTGGCGGTGATTTCTTCTTCGCGGTGCGCGGGCAGACAATGCAGCACCATGGCATCGTCAGCGGCTTTCGCCAGAACGGCGTCATTGATCTGATAGGATTTAAAAATCTTTTTGCGTTCTTCCGCTTCGCCTTCCTGCCCCATGGACGCCCAAACATCCGTATAAAGCACATCGGCGCCCTCTGCTGCCTGCGCAACATCCGGCGTACAAAGGAAGTCGCCGTTTGCCGACGCCCACTGCATCAGTTCCTGATCGGGTTCATAATCCGGCGGGCACGCTACGGCAACTTTCATGCCGGTTTTGATGCCGCCGACAATCAGGGAATTTGCCATGTTGTTGCCGTCGCCGATATAGCAGAGCTTTTTCCCCGGCAAAGAGCCTTTGAACTCACGGATCGTCATCAGATCCGCCAGCACCTGACAGGGATGGCAATAATCGGTCAGTCCGTTAATGACGGGGATCGAGCCGCATTCCGCCAGCGCTTCGACCTCTTCCTGATCGAAGGTACGGATCATGATGCCGTCCAGATAGCGCGAAAGCACACGCGCGGTATCCTGAACCGGCTCGCCTCTGCCGATTTGCAGATCCTGCGAACTCAAAAACAGAGCCGCGCCTCCAAGGTCATACATACCGACCTCGAAGCTGACTCTGGTTCGTGTAGAAGATTTTCTGAAAATCATGCCAAGGGTTTTTCCCTTTAAAATCGGATGAGCGATTCCTTTCTTTTTATCACTCTTCAATTGATCCGCCGTGTCCAAAATCGAAAGGATCTCTTCCGTTGACAAATCGGCGAGTTTCAACAAATGCTTCAAGGGCATTTCCTCGCTTTCCGGTATCAAAATTTTACAAAAGGTATTATGAATAATATTACATCGTTTTTTGCCACTTGTCAAGGGCAAATAACCCGAAAAAGACCAGAAAAAATGTATAAAAATAAGGCATGACACCAATAGTTGCGTTTTTTGCCCTGTCGGCGCCGACAATATTGCATAAAAATTCGAGCAATTTTGTATTTTTATACTAAGCCAACCACTGTGCAACCGGATAGCAAAACCGCCGCAACAACCGGTTGCAGCGCAAAAAATCCGCAAAGCGATGTTGCAGCAACCAAAAGTTGGTAGTATTTTTCGCCGCCATGGGGTATGCTACGCTCAGCAGATGCGACAAGCGCTGCCATCACCAAAATCGAAAGGAATATCCGATATGCTTACTATGAACAAAACCGAACATTTTGACCTGCAGAGAAAAGTCGTCGCCAATATGACAACAGAGGGCTGGCAGAACGCCCCGCATGTGGCGTATCAATATGAACCGGATCTGACCGACGCGCTGCGCGTACTTCAAGCGATCAACCGCACGCGTACTGCGGAAGAAAAAATCACAGTGAATACTCTTTTATTAAAAGTTATCGCAGAAGGATTAAAAGAAGCGCCGGTCATGAACGCGCGGCTTTCCTATCAAAAAGGACTGGTTCGCGGTAAGCTGGACTATGCGAAAGAAATTGACATTTCCATACCGATGATTATGCCGGACAAACGGATGATGACCGTCAAAGTGCGTGGAT
Source organism: uncultured Clostridia bacterium (assembly GCA_944380845.1). Taxonomy (GTDB): domain Bacteria; phylum Bacillota; class Clostridia; order Oscillospirales; family Acutalibacteraceae; genus RGIG2774. The sequence continues at coordinate 23,859 of CALWIU010000014.1, forward strand.
TCGAGCATATGAATTTGGATGAGATCACTCGAAAAATAAACGATACCCGCCGCCGCGCAGAAAATACCATTTTAGATGAAGCCATGCTGGAAGCCTCGCTTTACAACAGTTTTCAGCAGCTTCGCCATGGCAGGAGCCTGACCGTTGCCGGCCGGCTGATCGGCTCGTTTTTCGGCAAACACAAACTCCAGAGATTAAGCAAAGAGGACAAACGCCGCTATGAATCGATTCCCGTATGCGACCGGCTGACGGGTTTTGACATCGAACAGGGCACAATCACCGTATCCAATCTCGGTTCGCTGAACCGCAGTCTGCCCGGTCAGGTCACCCTGCTGGACATCATTCCGCCGCAGGTATGCGCCATCGGTCTCGGCGCCATTCAGGAAAAACCGGCCGTCCTGACAGACAGCACCGGTTCCCGGCAAATCAAAACACGAAAAATCATGCCGATTTGCATTGCTTTTGACCATCGTGCCATGGATTTTGGCGATCTGATCCCGTTTTTGGAGCGCTGCGAAAGCATTTTTGCCCATCCCGATGTGCTGTACCGCTGGCTGGACAAATCCAATATCATGCCGGAAACCATGCTGAAAGAAGCATAAGCAACGCCGGCGAAGCATAATTTTTTGCAATCATTGTTTACAAAAAATTGTCTGTGTGTTATACTACTTTTATAAAATATAGAAAAGTCACAGACTTTTCACATAGGAGGTTTTTGTAAACATGAAAGGAAAAAAAGTTTTTGCGGTGCTTCTTTCTTTGACTCTGATTTTCTGTTCGCTGTCCATTGCCGGCTGTGCGGAAGACGGGAACAAAATCAAGAATGTCATCGTCATGATCGGCGACGGCATGGGTGAAAATCATCTGAACCTTGCCAAGCAGGAAGGCGCCGAGCTGTTTATGGAAAGCAGCTATGATCTGCGCGGACAGTCCAAAACCAGATCGCTTATGGAAGTAACCGACAGCGCGGCGGGCGCAACCGCCCTTGCGTGCGGCGTAAGAGTCATTAACGGCACGATCGGCGTTTACGGCTTTGATCCCTTCGGCCTGTTCGCCACGCCCCGTTCCATCACCGAAACCGCTATCGCGCACGGCATGAAAGCCGGCGTTGTCACCACCGACAGCACCACAGGCGCCACTCCTGCCGGTTTTTCCACGCATGTGATCAGCCGTCAGCTTGATTCCGCCATTGCCGATGAGCAGCTGTCTTCCGATCTGGATCTGATCTGGGGCGCTGCTACCGACTCTTTCAATGAGCAGAAAGCCGCTGACAACGGTTTTTCCGTCGTCACCACCAAAGAGGAAATGCAGGCGCTTACCTCCGATGAGCGCAGCTACGGGCAATTCAGCGACAGTATGTGGAAGCTTGAAGTTCCCGAAGACGATGCTTCGCCGAACCTGACCGAAATGACCGAAAAAGCCATTGCGCTTTTGGACAACGACGACGGATTCTTCCTGATGGTGGAAGGCGCGCACATCGACAAGCATTCCCACGGCAGCGCGAATGGATTCCATTATCCGGAAAAAGTCGCCAACATGACCGAAGCGCTGGAAGAATTTGACAACGCCATTGAAGCGGCTGTTCGCTTCGCGCGTGAAGACGGAGAAACGATGGTCATTGTTACCGCCGACCATGAAACCGGCGCGATCATGCAGCAGGACGACGGCAAATATGTTTATACCAGCGGTTCACACTCCGCTGCCAATGTTCCCCTGTTTGTATATGGATCGGACACCCTGATTCCCAACGGAGAAGCGGTTGACAACAAGAGCATTCCCCAGCGCATTGCTGATACGCTTTCGTTTACGGACTTCCCTGCTTACAACAAGGGACCGATGCTGAAAATTCTGGATACTTTTGATGTGCTGTTCAGCGCGCTGGCTGAGTCAAAAGATCTGATCAAAACTTTACCATAAACAACGATAGCGGAGAATATATATGAATAAAATTTCTACAAGCGGAATGACGCTGGTCGATGAACTGGGTCGCGAACGCATTTTTAACGGCGTCAACCTGTGCGATAAATCCGTATTTACGCCGGGTAAACAGGGGTATGATCTTCAGGAAGCCGACACCATTCTGCGCCGTATGCACGATGCCGGACTGAATCTGATCCGCCTTGGTTTTACCTGGGCTAAGCTGGAACCACAGGAAGGCACCTATAACGAGGAATACCTTGACAACCTGTCACAGTTTCTCGATCTGTGCGAAAAGTACAATATTTATGTGTATCTTGATATGCACCAGGATGTTTATTCCGCCAAAGTCGGTTCGGACGGCGCGCCGGACTGGGCGACACTGACGGACGGACATCCGATTCGACCGGCAAAGCTCGTTTGGGCGGAACCGTATTTCTGGGGCAAGGCCTGCCATGCCGCCTTTGATAACTTCTGGAAGAACACTCCCATAAACGGCAAGGGCATTCAGGACAGATACGCCGATTGCTGGCGCCATGTTGCCGAAAAACTGGGCGGCAAACCCGCTGTGATCGGCTATGACATGCTGAACGAGCCGTTCCCCGGGACGGATGGCGGCAAAGTGTTTCGAGCCATTGTTCGCGGCGTCATTCACACAGTGCTGTTTGACAGGGAAATCAAACGCGGCAAGGCAATACGCGATCTGTTCAGCAAAGACCGCATTCCCAAGCTGCTCAATCAAATCACCCCCGGCGTCATGCGCAGGGCAACCTCAAAAGCAGATGACCTGATCCGCAAATTTGATACCGGTGATTATTCCGCCTTTTTAAACAGAACGGCAAGCGCAATAAATGAAGTCAGCGATGACAAAATTTATTTTATGGAAAACAGCTATTACAGCAACATGGGCATTCCCTTTTCTGCGCCGGGCATTTTCATCAATGGCAAAAAAGCAGACAGACAGGTTTTCGCACCTCATGCGTATGACCTGATGGTTGATACACCGTTGTACAAATATGCCAGCAACGACCGCGTCGGCGCGATCTTTGCCGAACACAAAAGAAGTCAGCAGCGGCTCGGCGTGCCGGTGATTGTCGGCGAATGGGGCGGCTCAGGCGGGACGGACAATTCCGACTGGCTGCCGCATATCAGCTTCCTTTTGGATTTGTTCGATAAAAACAAGTGGAGCAACACCTACTGGGCCTATTATGAAGGATGCCTGGATACACCGGTGATGACGGTGTGCACCCGCCCCTATCCGCGCGCGGTGGCAGGCACAATCAATGCCTATACCTACGACTTGAAAAACAAAATTTTCTATCTGGATTTTGACCAGCCAGAGTCCATGGCGCAGGTGGAAACACTGATTGCCGCTCCCTTTACCGCTGAATCCGTCACCATAGACGGTCAAAGCGCGTCCTACATTCAGAAGGACGGCGAAATCCAACTCACCACCCAGCCCGGCAATCACTATGTAAAGATCTGTTTCCAAAAATAATCCGATGCAAAAAAAGATGCAGCAAAATGATGCCAATCATTTTGCTGCTTTTTTATATAGCAACATATGGAAAATGCTGTTGATGATCCCATTAAGCATGGAATTCTACTTTTTGCATATGCCAAAGGAATCCCGGCAAGAATCCGCCAGTTTCCGATGTGTTAGTCTATCAGAGGTTCCGTTTCCCTTTATAATCCGCCTACAGACGCTTTTTGGCCTCGTTCAAATAAAAGAACCCATTATCTAATTATTTGCCGCTTCTAAGCGCAGCAGATCGCTTTTCAGCAGAATGTTTTGGTTCCGCTTCACCATACCGTTTTGATACAAGGTATATATCATCATCCTGGCTACAAAGACCTACATAATTTTCTTGTCGGAAATTCCATCGCCTTATCAAGCCGGGAAATAGCCGTGCAGATCAATCGTTTTTCTTAAAGATAAAATCTCCATAAGGTCAAAAAAACGGGCTCGCCGAAGCGAACCCGTAATTTTTTTGATTTACTCTTACAGCTCTGCGAAATACTTAATGGTTCTGACCATCTGGCTGGTGTAAGAGTTCTCGTTATCATACCAGGAAACAACCTGTACTTCATACAGATCGTCGCTGATCTTGCTGACCATCGTCTGGGTGGCGTCAAACAGCGAACCGTAACGCATACCGATAACATCGGAAGAAACGATCGGATCTTCGTTGTAGCCGAAGGACTCGGAAGCAGCGGCTTTCATAGCGGCATTGATGCCTTCCTTCGTCACATCAGAACCCTTGACAACAGCGGTCAGGATGGTGGTGGAACCGGTCGGAACAGGTACACGCTGAGCGGAACCGATCAGTTTGCCGTTCAGTTCAGGAATAACCAGACCAATCGCTTTGGCAGCGCCGGTGGAGTTGGGAACGATGTTGGCAGCGCCGGCACGAGCTCTTCTGAGGTCGCCTTTTCTGTGCGGGCCATCCAAAATCATCTGGTCGCCGGTATAGGCGTGAATGGTGGACATGATGCCGCTCTGGATGGGAGCGTAATCATTCAAAGCCTTTGCCATGGGGGCAAGGCAGTTGGTGGTGCAGGAAGCAGCGCTGATGATCTGATCGTCAGCGGTCAGGGTTTTTTCATTGACGCTGAAAACGATGGTCTTCAGATCGTTACCGGCAGGAGCAGAGATAACAACTTTCTTTGCGCCGGCATTGATGTGAGCCATGGATTTTTCTTTCGAGCAATAGAAGCCCGTGCACTCCAGAACAACATCTACGCCGATTTCGCCCCAGGGAAGATCCTTCGCGTCTTTCTCGGCATATATTTTCAGCGTTTTGCCGTCAACCGTAATGGTGCCGGCTTCGTCATCGGCAGAAACCGTGTGCAGGTTCTGACCGATCACGCCGCAGTAACCGCCCTGAGCGGTATCATACTTCAGCAGATTGGCAAGCATAGAGGGCTTGGTCAAATCGTTGATCGCAACAACTTCGTAGCCTTCCGCACCAAACATCTGGCGGAATGCAAGACGGCCGATACGGCCGAAACCGTTAATGGCAACTTTAACTGACATTGAAATTCCTCCAATAAGGTAAAAAATATTTTTTTACAGTTGCTATTTTATCCCATTTACCGGATGATTGCAAGCATTTTACCGAAAAATCTTTATCTGTCCTCATTTTTGGACAAGTCTACAAAAAGTCAAAAAAATCAATCGCCGAATTGTTAGCAATTTCACCCGCCTTTTGCCAAAAACTCTTCACAATGCCGGTATTTGCTGCAAAAAAAGCGCGCGTGCCGTTTGCGGGGAAATTTCCCTGCCATTGAAACGATAGGTTTCGACCCTGACCGAACTTTCCTGTCCGATTCCCCGGCAGGCGGCGATCATTGCGGCGGCGGGAAC
>CALWIU010000015.1 GCA_944380845.1 uncultured Clostridia bacterium
TATTCCCGGATTGTCAATGTTTTTTATAAAAAACACTGAAAAATTCCCATCTCTTGACTTTTATTATGATTCCGTAATAAAATAATAAATTAAGAAAATAAAAGAATGCAAGGCGTAGTATGATGAAAAAGTGGAAATTGGGGTTGATTGTTCTTGTTGTGGTGACAATGCTGCCTTTGTTCCCGAAGGCGGCTGCGATCGACTGGGGCGCCGTTGTGGATTTCCCCGAGGCGTGGCGGGACGCGCCTGACGCTTATGCGGGGGATGTGACCGGAGACGGAAAGCTGACTTCTCTGGACGCCAGACGAGCCATGCGGTTTGCCGCCGCCGTGGGCGATCCGCTGATCTGGCAATTCTTTGCCGCCGATGTCAACGAGGATTTCTTTTTGGAGCGCGAAGACGCGCGGATCCTTCTGCGCGCCGCGCTGGGCAGCCGCTCTTTTGAAAGCCGCGCGCAGGAGAACGACCTGACCAGCCCCCCGCCGGATGAGTGCGTCCAGCCATCCGGCGACGGATTGTGCCTGCGCGTTTCCGACGACCAGCCGTGTGTGGGGGAGACCATCACGGCAACGCTGTCCGTTTCGGCGGCTGAGGGCTTGAAGAACGGCGCGTTTTCCCTGCGCTATGATCCGGACTTTTTTGCCCTGGACGGCTGGGATGTTCTGGTTCCCGACGCCTTGGGCGGAGAAGCCGCCGCGCTTTCGCCATCTGACGGGATCTTGACAATCGGCGTGATCTTTTTTACCGGCATTGAACAGCCGGAGCTTCCGCTGGTGTCGGTTCGCCTGCGTGTCAAGCAGGAAGGGGATTCCGATCTGTATTTTTCCGTGATTGACGGCGATATTTACGGCATCGATGAGCCGAGTCCCCTCCGTCAGACGGTTACGGGGATGCCTGCGGTGCTGGCGAATGAACTCATCTCCGTCACGCGCCCTGCTGCTTCCCATCCGGAATGGGATCGAAACAACGACGGCAAAATAACCACCTTTGACGCCCGCGTGCTGCTGCGTGAGGCTGTCGGACTGGAAAAAAGCCGCGCCGGACAGCGCGTGACAACGAGCGATGCGCGTGCGGCGCTGCGTCTGGCGGTGGGGCTGAACCGGTAAACGGCGTTCTGTCCCTGTGCTTTTGCCGGGTGTGTGCTTTTCTCGGCTGTTGGCTGCCGGCGAAAACGGCTTGCCGTCGGCAGATCGGCTTTTTCTATGGCATAGGCAAAACACGACTGTGCTAACAACATTGCCGTCAGGCTGTCGGTACCGTGGGCGGAACCGCCAAAATAAAAAGGAAAAGGGTTCTCAGCGCAACCGGAACGACGCTTCTTACCCGGCAAACAGGAAATCATAAAACAAATCATCATTGGCTAAAAGGCTTTGGCGACAGGGCGGTACTTTTGTACGGCTCAAATCGCCAAAGCTTTTTTTGCTCTTCTTTCTCGCAGCCGGGTTTCTTTTCTATAATTGATAAGAAAAACCGGTTTGCCCGCATATCGGCGTCTTCGGCTGCATATGGTACGGTAGAAGCGATTTTTACCGCTCGGGAAAGGAATGGTCATTCGATGGATAAGCTCAAAACCGATACCCTGTCTCCGCGCTGCCGTTCGCTGGTGCGGGAACTGACCGACCGTCAGGCGTTTGAAACCTTTTTGACCCTGCCGGAGTATAACGGCGATGTTTCGCGGGTGCTGACCTGCTCTTTGACGCCGCTGGTCAATTCTGTTACCGTTGCCGATGACGGTGTCACACTGGAAGGAAGCTGTCAGATCCGCGTGCTGTACCTTGGGCAGGACGGCGGTCTGTATGCGCCGGAAGCGAACGAACCCTTTTCGTTCCGCCTTGCCTCTTCGGACTGCGCCGGCTGTCGTGCCGTAGATTTTGTCTGGGCGGAAGATTGTACCGCCCGCGCGGTTTCGCCCCGCAAATTAGAGGTTCACGCCGCCCTGCATATGGTTGTCAAATGTTATCGCGGTGAAGAACTGCATTTGCTGTCAAACGCGCAGGGTGCAGGAATCCAACTGAAAAGCGAAACTACGCCGCTGCTTTTGACGGATGACCGCATTTCCAAAAAGCTGACGCTGACCGAAACGCTCACCCTGCCGGCTGAATGCGCAGACGCACGGCGCATCCTGTCAAGCCGGGCGCAGGCAATGCTGTCCGATACCAAAACGGCAGGCAGCAAAATGCTGCTTTCGGGGGAAGCGACGCTTACGCTTTTGTATCTGCCCGAAGGAAACGACCTGCCGCAAACGGCGCATATGAAGCTGTCGTTCCACGAAACGGTGGATTTGGAAGACTTGCCGGAGGACGGAGAAAAAAGCGCGCGTCTTCGCGTAGAAGGCGTCAGCGTATCTCTGTCCGGAAGCGGCGGCCGTTCGGTGAACTGCGCCATTCGCCTGCGGGCGGATATCACCTGTGGAAAAACCGAGCCGGTGCGTCTGGTGGTTGACGCTTTTTCCACCAGATATGAACCCGAAGCGGCGTATGTCAGCCTGTTGTCTCCAAAGAGGGAACGGCAGATCGCCGAAACGATTCCCGTCGTCGGTGAGTGGGCGCTTTCCGAACTTTCCGTAGAAGGCGTTGTCGATCATTGCTGCCGGACGGAAGGGGTCAAAATCGGTTCGGCGGACGGCAAGCTGACGGTTTCGGGCCGGGTGGTTTTTGACGCGCTGCTGCGTGCGCAGGACGGTTCCTGTTACGGTGTAAAACGGGAATTGGACTTTTCATGGGAAGAAGACGCCGGGGAAGGGGAGCTTCGCTTTTCGCCGGAACTGACGGTTGCCGCTTCCTCCGTGAATCTTTCCGGCGGCAAGCTGTGCGGAAAAGCCGAACTGTTTTTAAGCGGAACGCTCAGAAGCCTTGTTCGCGTGCAGGCGATTGCGTCGCTGACCTGTGACGAAAAAAACCAGAAAGCGCCCGCACAAGCCGGCCTTTGCGTGTACTTTGCCAAAAAAGGGGAAAGCCTGTGGCAGATCGCCAAGGATCACAACGCGCCGCCCGAGGTGCTGGCGGCGGATAATCAATTGGAAGATGATGCGCTTTCGGCGGATCAGACGCTGCTCATCGCCCGGGTGTAAGGGCAGGAGGAAAAGATGAACGATCGATCAATTTATGAGGACATTCGTCTTCGCACCAACGGAGACATTTATATCGGTGTAGTCGGACCGGTTCGTACCGGCAAATCCACCTTGATTAAGCGGTTTATGGATACACTGGTTCTGCCGCATATGGCGGATGAACATAAAAAGGAAAGAGCGTCCGATGAGCTGCCGCAGTCGGCGGCGGGCAGAACCATTATGACCACCGAGCCGAAATTCATTCCCGAACAGGCCGCTGAGATCCGGCTGGACGGCGGCGGGGTATTCCGTGTTCGGCTGATCGACTGCGTGGGCTATATCGTGCCTTCGTCGCTGGGGTATATTGAGGGGGAACAGCCCCGCATGGTCAAAACGCCGTGGTTTGACGAGGAGATCCCGTTCAATATGGCGGCGGAACTGGGCACGGAAAAGGTCATCACCGAGCATTCGACCATCGGGCTGGTGGTGACCACCGACGGCAGTATCAGCGATATCCCGCGTGAGGAATATGAGGAAGCGGAAGAGCGGGTCATTTCGGAATTGAAGGAGCTGGGAAAACCCTTTACCGTGCTGCTCAACTGTATGTTTCCCACCGCCGCTTCGGCAAAGGAACTGGCAAACCGGCTGACGGAAAAATACGGCGTACCGGTTCTGGCTGTCAATTGCCTTGAGTTGACCGAAGAGCAGATCAAGCAAATTTTGACCCGCGTTCTCTTTGAGTTCCCCGCCCGGGAAATCAAAGTGGATTTCCCGGCGTGGCTGTTGTCGCTGCCGACAGATCACCCGCTGCGCACCGAAGTGTTTGCCGCGGTTCGCGAAAAGGCAAAATGCCTTGCCAATATGCGTTCGGTGCAGTCCTTTGCCGAAAGCCTCAGTGAAATAGACGCCGTCAACGCCGCTTCCGTGGATGCGATGGAGCTGGGCAAAGGCGAAGCGAACATTACCGTCCGCGTGCCGGATACGCTGTTTTATTCGGTATTGTCGGAATATACCGGCCTTACTGTGCAAAACGACCGGGATCTGATCGATTCCCTGCGGGAAATGGCGCAGATCCGCAAAAAATACCTGCATTTGAAAGGTGCGCTCGAACAGGTGGAGGCAACGGGCTACGGTATCGTTATGCCGGAACCGGAAGAACTGACGCTGGAAGAGCCGGAACTGATGCGGCAGGGCGGCCGGTACGGCGTCCGGCTGAAGGCGTCCGCACCCTCCATCCATATGCTGCGCGCGGATATCACAACCGAAGTCGCGCCGGTGGTCGGGTCGGAAAGCCAGTCCGAAGAGCTGGTCAAATACCTGCTCAAGGAATTTGAGGAAAACCCGGCTCAGATCTGGCAGTCCAATATTTTCGGTAAATCGCTGAACGATCTGGTCGGCGAGGGCTTGCGCGCCAAACTGATGCACATGCCCGAGGATGCGCGCTATAAGCTGCGCGAAACGCTGGAAAAAATCATCAATGAAGGATGCAGCGGATTGATTTGCATTATCCTGTGATCCGCCGGTTAGATCCGTTTTTCCGCAGACCATTCTCCTGACCGGCAAAAGAAGCGCACCGCAGAAAGGGCTTTCTGCCGCTTCGTTTGTGACGAAAACATGAACTTTCAAAAAAAACCGAACTTTTTTTGAAAAACCCCTTGATTTTTTTGGAAAAAGGGGTAAAATAAGGTTAGCACTCAGAGAAATAGAGTGCTAACCTACTTTCTTTAGTCTATTTTATGTCAGTATAGGAGGAACTTGCGATGACACTCAAACCATTAGGGGACCGGGTAGTCCTCAAATTTTTGGAAGCGGAAGAAAAAACCAAGGGCGGCATTATCCTTGCATCCGCAGCAAAAGAAAAACCCCAGGTAGCCGAAGTGATCGCAGTCGGCCCCGGTGAAGTGGTTGACGGCGAACGCGTACCGATGGAAGTCAAAGTCGGCGATCATGTTATTCTCGGTAAATATGCAGGCACCGAAGTCAAGCTGGACGAGAAAGAATATGTCGTTGCCAAACAGAGCGACATTCTTGCCGTTGTGGAATAATCGGAAAGGAACGAATGAATCATGGCTAAACAAATTTTGTATGGCGAAGAAGCCAGAAAAGCGCTGCAAGCTGGTATTGACCAGTTGAGCAACACCGTTAAAATCACCCTTGGCCCCAAGGGCAGAAATGTTGTTTTGGATAAAAAATACGGCGCTCCGCTGATTACCAACGACGGCGTGACCATCGCGAAGGAAATCGAGCTGGAAGACGCTTTTGAAAATATGGGTGCGCAGCTTGTCAAGGAAGTCGCTACCAAGACCAATGATGTCGCGGGCGACGGTACAACGACGGCAACCCTGCTGGCACAGGCGATTGTGCGCGAAGGCATGAAGAATGTCGCCGCCGGCGCCAATCCGATGATCGTGAAAAAGGGCATTAAAAACGCCGTTGCCGCGGCAGTCGATGCTGTAAAAGCCGACTCCAAACCGGTAAACGGCCCGGATGATATCGCCCGTATCGCAACGGTTTCTTCCGCCAGTGAAGAGGTTGGCAAGCTGATTGCCGACGCAATGCAGAAAGTGACGGCTGACGGCGTTATCACCGTTGAAGAGTCTAAGACCGCTGAAACTTACAGCGATGTGGTCGAAGGTATGCAGTTTGACCGCGGCTATATTTCACCTTACATGGTAACCGATACCGATAAGATGGAAGCGGTCATCGATGATGCTTACCTGTTGATTACGGATAAAAAGATTTCCAACATCCAGGAGATCCTTCCCCTGTTGGAGCAAATTGTCAATGCCGGCAAAAAGCTCGTAATTGTTGCTGAGGATGTGGAAGGCGAAGCGCTGGCAACCATCCTTGTCAACAAACTGCGCGGTACTTTCACCTGCGTATGCGTCAAAGCCCCCGGCTTCGGCGACAGAAGAAAGGAAATGCTGCGTGATATCGCCGTTCTGACCGGCGGCGAGGTCATCACCGAGGAACTGGGTCTTGAGCTGAAAGACGCCCAGATCACCCAGCTTGGTAAAGCAAAACAGGTCAAGGTTTCCAAAGAGAACACCATCATTGTCGGCGGCGCAGGCGATTCTGCCGCCATCAAAGACCGCATCAATCAGATCAAAAACCAGATCGAAATTTCTACTTCTGATTTTGATCGTGAAAAATTGCAGGAAAGATTGGCAAAGCTGTCCGGCGGCGTAGCGGTAATCCATGTGGGCGCAGCCACCGAAACAGAAATGAAAGAGCAGAAAATGCGTGTTGAGGACGCTCTTGCCGCGACCAAAGCCGCTGTTGAAGAGGGTTATGTCGCAGGCGGCGGCGTAGCGCTTTTGAACGCCGTTCCCGCTGTGCAGAAGCTGTTGGACGAAACCGAAGATGCCGATGAAAAGACCGGCGTAAAGATCGTCCTGAAAGCGCTGGAAGAGCCGATCCGTCAGATCGCTTCCAACGCCGGCATGGAAGGTTCTGTCATTGTTGACGAAATCCGCCGTTCCGGCAAAGTCGGTTATGGCTACGACTTCGCTACGGAAAAATATACCGATATGCTGGAAGCGGGCATTCTTGACCCCACAAAGGTCACCCGTTCCGCATTGCAGAACGCATCCTCCGTTGCTTCGATGGTTTTGACCACCGAATCGCTGGTTGCTGATAAGCCCGATCCCAAAGCGGACGCTGCCGCAGCAGCTGCCATGGCGCAGCAGGGCGGCGGAATGTATTGATCCGCTGACTAAAAAACAAGTTTCCCCCGTTCCGCTTGTCGGAACGGGGGTTTTGTTTGCCCAAACCGGTTGTTGTTGACCGGTCAAAAAAACAGGGAGAAAAAATGCCCGCACAGATGTGTGGGCATTTTTTGCCGAAGGCGTGTTGAGGTGTGTGAGTAAGAGCAGATGAAAACGCAATAAGCGCACACGCATTCGGCCATGCTGTCAAAGTGTAAAGCTGCCGATCTCTTTCCGTCTATGACAGGCGTAAAAAAGTTTCATTGTTCCGGCGGTGAAATCATCCGAACAGGCATACAACAGGCACATTTTTAGTGTGGTTCTTTTCAATCCAGGCAAGCGTTTTTTGTTGGAGCATGACGGCAAAATCATGTTTGCAGGCGCTGCTTGCGTCCACAGCTTTTTTTGGCTCTTTCCGCTATCAGACAGGGATATATGATGTCCTCGCGAATACGGTGTCCTGCAAAACGACTGACCCTATTATAACAGGTATTCGGCGTTTTGTGGATAGTAAATTTTATCTGCCGGTTATGCTGTCGCATTTTTTCGACAACAGAAAGCGAATTGAAAATTATCTGACTGAAATCCGCTTGAAAAGAACCGTTTGCATCGCAATCTGCGGAAATCTCGCACGACCGGCTGCTTACTATTTGGAAGATAGTAAAGGCATCCAGTTTTCCAATCCTCAAAGATTCTTTTTTGACTGCCGGTTATGGAATATTCTGCAATAAAAAATGCCCACACTTGTGTGTGAGCATTTTTCGTGGTGCGGATGAAGGGACTTGACCGGAGCAGCCGACTGCGCCGGCTTCTCCTCTCCGCTCGGTCACCCAAATGCTTCGCATTTCGGTACCGCCCTCGCGCTTTCGGCTAAAAATGTGCCACTGGCACATTTTTATTAACGCCGAAACCCTCACGGGTTCAAGTCCCTTTATAGATAATAATAAAAACAGCTCACACAGATGTGTGAGCTGTTTTTATGGTGCGGATGAAGGGACTTGAACCCATATGAAATTGCTTTCACTAGAACCTGAATCTAGCGCGTCTGCCAATTCCGCCACATCCGCATGGAAACTGCTGACCTGTGTCAAACAGCTTTTTTATT
>CALWIU010000016.1 GCA_944380845.1 uncultured Clostridia bacterium
TTGCCGATGCGAATCATGAAGCAATAGAAATCCTGACCTATAACAAACAGGAAGCGGAGTCCCTGTTGAAAGAAGCTCGTCTGCATGCAGATGATTTGCTGAAAACGGCTCAGGATAATGCAAAAAGTATTCTTGAAGACGCGGAAAAGAAGGCGCTTTCCTTGATAGAAGGCGCTCATGCTCGTGTTGCTGCGATGGATCCTTCGCTGGTACAGTCATCAGAACCTGTTGATGCCTCCGATCAAACGCAGCCGAAGGACGAGCCAGCCGCTGAACCGGTTGTTTCCCAGTCTGATGATTTGCAGAATGCTGCTTCCGAGCCGATAAGTTCTGAGGCTGTTGAGCAGCCGGAGATCCCATCTTCTGACGATGTGTCCTTAAATACAGACGACGATTTGGCATCCGAAGAGGTTGACTCTTTTCAGCAGAAGCTTGCCGCAGACGCAACGGATTCTTTTGATGATTTTAGTTCCTTTGACGATGGCTCGTTTTTTGAGGAGGAAGATACCGCTTCAGACGAAACCGAAGAGGCTGCTGTAGAGGATGTCGACGAAAGCATTCCGATGGCAGAGGAAAATACGCCCGCAGCAGCAGATGACGAAGGCATTGAACCGGAGTCGACCTCAGAGGAGCCGCAGGCGTCAACAGAACCGCAGAAAGAAGCGGAACAGGATTCTTTTGTGGTTCAGTTTGATACCGACGATTTCGGCGATTACAACGAAGAAGAAAACTTCGATGATTTTGGTGAAACGGATTCTTTGCATGCAGATCCTTCTGATCTGTCTGCTGCCGACGAAAATCCGCATCATACAGATTCCGATCAGACTGATTGGAAATCTGATTTATTGGCTGGTTATGCGGATGAGGACAATTATCAGGATGATGACGGTTTTACCATCGATTTCAGTTTGTTTGAAGACGCCGATGATGAGAAAGTCGATGAATCTGCGCAGGAGACACCAACTGTTCCGGAGCACACGGAGTCTTCCTCTAAAAAAAGCAAACGCAAACACAAGAAGAAGAAATAATAAGGATCGTTTTTCATGTCTAATAGACGCCAATTTTCCAGCAAAACAAAAAGACTTGTTGTGCAGTTTTCTTTGCTTGTTATTTTGATTTTTTCAGATCTTTTTGTCAAAAAAATTGTCCAAAAATATTTAGCGCCGGTTGGTACCATTCCTATTGTAAAAAATGTCTTTGATTTTACTTATGTTGAGAATACCGGGATGGCGTGGGGGCTTTTAAATCAAAAATCCGGTTTGCTGTCACTTATTGTAGGTTTTGTCCTGCTGGTTATGCTGGTTTATATTTTTTTATCGAAAGATAATCATGTTTTCTGGCACATTTGTTTTTCTTTTATTATCGGTGGCGGCGCAGCGAATTTAATAGACCGACTGCTGAATGGTTTTGTTACCGACTATTTTCATGTGCTGTTTGTAGATTTCCCTGTCTTCAATTTGGCAGATTGTTTTATTGTTGTCGGCTGTTTTTCCTTGATTATTTACTTGATTGTTGATATGATTTATGAGTATAAGATGAAGGATGCCGGAGTCGCTGCCAATGAGTGATGTTTATGATTTTCTTGCTGATGTGCAGTTGCAGGGGCAGCGGATCGACTGTGCCGTTGTTTCTCTGCTGCCGGATCTATCGCGCAGCGCTGCGCAGCGACTGTTAAGCAGCAAACATATTTTTGTCAATGAAAAACCTGTTGCCAAAAATTATAAATTGAAATTTGGCGACCGTATTCAAATTGTTTTACCTGCGCCTGAACCATGTGATATCCGCCCCGTAGCGATTGATTTGGATATTCTTTATGAAGATGATGATCTTTTGGTTGTTAATAAACCAAAGGGAATGGTTGTTCATCCTGCGCCGGGGCATTATGATGATACTTTGGTCAATGCGCTGATGTATCATTGCGGCGATTCGCTTTCCGGAATCAACGGAGAAATTCGGCCGGGGATTGTCCATCGTATCGATAAGGATACAAGCGGACTTTTAATGGTGGCAAAGAACGACGCTGCGCATTTGTTTTTAGCGGAGCAAATCAAGGAGCATCGTTTTCATCGTGAATATCGTGCCGTTGTTTTAGGAAATCTTAAGGATGATATTGGAACGATCGATCTTCCGATCGGCAGAAATCCGAAAGACAGAAAAAAGCAATGTGTCGGCGGTATCAACGCCAGAGATGCGCAAACGACTTATGCTGTTCTGGAACGATATCGGTATTTTTCTTTCATTCAATGCGTTTTGCGCACAGGAAGGACGCATCAGATCCGTGTCCATATGGCATCCATGGGACATCCGGTAGCTGGCGACACAGTATACGGCGGCGAAAAAAATGATTTTGGTTTGCATGGTCAATGTTTGCATGCGGCTGTTCTTGGCTTTGAACATCCGCGCACGCATCAAATGATGGAATTCAATTCGCCGCTGCCCAGATATTTCAGCGATTTTCTTTCAAAAATTAAAAGATCTAATTGGTAAGGAGTGTTGTTTGTGACAGCCGAACAAAAGAAATTTTTGGCAATTAAAGCCAATCATATTCGGCAGGGTGTTATTGAGGGAACCTTCCATGCAAAATCCGGACATCCCGGTGGTTCTCTTTCCATTGCGGAATTGTTGGCTTATTTGTATTTTGCTGAATTACGGATTGATCCGGTAGATCCGAAAAAGCCGTCCCGTGATCGCTTCGTTTTATCTAAGGGTCACGCTGCGCCAGCTCTTTATGCTGCATTGGCAGAGCGCGGTTATTTCCCTGTTGAGGATTTAAAGACATTGCGTCAGCCGGACTCCTATTTACAGGGACATCCGAATATGAATGATGTGCCTGGCGTTGATATGAGCACCGGTTCTCTTGGTCAGGGAATATCAGCTGCTGTTGGTATGGCAATGGGCGCAAAGCTTTCCGGCAGCAATTTTCGCGTTTATTCTATTTTAGGAGATGGCGAAATTCAGGAAGGTCAGGTTTGGGAAGCTGCTATGTTTGCTGCTGCAAAAAAACTCGACCAGCTGGTTGCCATTGTGGATAATAATAATCTGCAAATTGACGGTACCGTTGAAGAGGTAAACTCGCCCTATCCGATCCCTGAAAAATTCAGCTCTTTTGGCTGGCATGTTATTGAGATTGACGGTCATGATTTTGATCAGATTGAATCTGCTTTTGCAGAAGCCAAAACGGTGAAGGGTTGCCCAACGGCAATCATTGCAAAAACAATAAAAGGTAAGGGCGTTTCCTATATGGAAAATCAGGTCGGTTGGCATGGCAGTGCCCCGAATGAAGAACAATATCATACAGCGATGCAGGAACTTCTTGCCGCAGATCCGGAAAGGCAGGCGTAATGAGAATGGCTGATATTGCAAAGATTGCAACTCGTGATGCTTATGGAAAGGCATTGGTAGAGTTAGGTGAAAAGAATGATAAAGTTATTGTTTTTGACGCCGATCTTGCCGCTGCAACAAAAACCGGTATGTTTAAGAAGGCCTTCCCGGAGCGCTTCATCGATACCGGTATTGCGGAAGGAAATATGATGGGCATTGCCGCCGGGCTTTCTACGGCGGGGTATACTGTTTTTGCCAGTTCGTTCGCCATGTTTGCAGCCGGCCGCGCCTTTGAGCAGGTTCGTAATTCCATAGGATACCCGCATTTAAATGTCAAGATTGGAGCAACGCATGCGGGTATTTCTGTCGGCGAAGATGGTGCCAGTCATCAGTGCTGTGAAGATATTGCCCTTATGCGTTCGATTCCCGGTATGACGGTTTTAAATCCTGCGGATGCAGTTGAAGCGCGTCAATGTGTTTTGGCTGCCGCCCAGATGAATGGGCCTGTCTATATGCGTTTCGGGCGACTTGCTGTCCCCGTGCTTTTTGATGATTCTTATCAGTTCCAGATCGGAAAAGGATGCTATCTGCGTGAAGGAACCGATGTAACGATCATTGCGACCGGTCTTCTGGTCGGCGCCGCTTTGGAAGCTGCTGAATTGCTTTCCTCTGAAGGGATTTCTGCTGCTGTTATCAATATGGCTAGTATTAAGCCCATTGATCGTGATATTATTGTGAATGCAGCGAAAAGCACCGGATGTCTTGTTACTGCTGAAGAGCATAATATTATCGGCGGTTTGGGTTCAGCTGTCACTGAGGTCATTTGTGAAACGGTTCCCGTGCCGGTAATTCGCTGCGGTGTTGAAGATGTTTTCGGACATTCCGGACCGGCGTTGAAATTGCTGGATATTTTTGGTTTGAATGCAAAGGGAATTGTTTCTAAGGCGAAAGCCGCCATCGCTTTAAAATAAGGTTTTAATTGCGAATATTCTTCAGTGACGCTGACGGATATTCGCAATTTTTTTTGTTTGTTCTCAACAAAAAATTAAAATGTAGTTGAACATTTGCAGATGATATGATATACTGATCTTATGCTAAACGGATGCGCTGTTTTTGCTTATAGCTAATGCGGACGGTTGTAAATAGACGGCGCATGAAACTGCAGCTTGAGATAGGAGTTCAGATCATTATGGCAAAGTGTTCAAATTGCGGCTACAAACTAAAAATAACGGACTGGCGTCCAGAGTGTCCCAAGTGCGGCGTAAATTTGATGTATTTCAGGATGGAAGAGCGCCTTCGTGAAGATGCCGATAAGGCTGAGCTTGAATATGCCAAGTCTCAACCGACTTTTGATCGACTGAAAGCTTCGATTTATGGCAATCCATGGTCGATTGTGCGCCTTGTCTTTTTGGTTCTTCCCCTGCTTTCTTTGCTGTTGCCTCTCGGTAAAATAGCTGTATCTCTCCCGTTTTATAATGGTGATGTGACAGTAAACGCTATTTCTGTTTATAATGCTTTGTCAAACATGGATCTTAATGCGCTGCTTACTTTGACAGGTTCTGAACTGCTGGGGCTGCCTGTACGGTTGATCCTTGCTTCTTTGGTCTTTTTGTTGCTGACAGTTCTGTTGATCCTTGTGGAATTTGTCTGTGTTATTTTTTCCTTTAGTAAAGGTTGGTTTTCAAGAAACATTACGCTGGCGTGCATGGGCATTGTATTTTCTTCCGTATCAGCGGTTCTGTTCAGCCTTTCCTGTAAGCATTTTCACGAAATGATTCCTGAGTTTTTCGATGGAGCGATCGGTATTTTCGGTGTTTGTGCCGTTATTTTGACTTTCATCCTGGTCATTCTTATCAATGTGCTAATTAAGGTGAAAAAGATTGAGGTAAAATATACCGATGTTTCTGAGTATTTCTTACCTTACCATGAGCGTCCATCCGTTATTGCCGCTGAAAAAGCTGCACAGGAGCAAATGGAGAAGGCATCGCAAAAGGAAAACGCCGGTTCTGTAACGGTCTAATTTTTGTTGTCTGCTGTTTTTCATAACAGGTGTTATATAATATATGCCGCCTGTATTATGAAAGACAGCAGACTTTTACCATTTATGATAAAAAGGGGAATTCAATGGTGTATCAGCGAGTTTCATTTACCGATATTGACCTGTATGGTGATTTTTGGGAAAAACGACAGGATATCAACCGGGAAACCACGATATATTCCGTTCGAGACCGTTTTGAGGAAACGGGCCGTTTTCGTGCGTTCGACATGATTCCTCCTGAACAGGGAGGGGTCAAACCGCATTATTTTTGGGATTCAGATGTTGCCAAATGGATAGAAAGTGTTGCTTATATTATTGAAAAGCACCCTGATCCGGAGCTGGAGCAAAAAGTTGAATCCCTGATTGATAAAATCGAAGCGCATCAGGGGGAAGATGGTTATTTTAATATCTATTTTACTGTGGTAGAGCCACAGAACAGGTTTAAAAATCGGGATGCGCATGAACTGTATTGTGCTGGTCATTTAATTGAAGCAGCCGTTGCCTGGGCACAGGCTACCGGCAGAGAAAAGTTCCTTGACCTGATGAAAAAATATGTTGATTATATCATTCAGGTTTTTGTCATTGAAAAGTCGGCAGCGTTTTCGACACCGGGACATGAAGAAATTGAATTGGCATTGTATAAGTTGTATCAATACACCGGCGAGCGCCGATATTTGGATCTTGCCATTCATTTTATCAATACGCGCGGGGCAATAGAATCTGAGCGGGACTTGTATAATCAAAGTCATTGTCCCGTCAGAGAGCAGAAAACTGCGGAAGGCCATAGTGTGCGTGCGTGTTATTTATATACTGCCATGGCGGATCTTGCAGCGGAGACCGGTGATGCAGAATTGCGCAAGGCCTGTGAGACTTTATTTGATAATATCTACCGGAAAAGATGCTATATCACCGGGGGAATCGGTTCATCATATCAGGGTGAGGCATTTACAATAGACTATGATTTGCCGAATGCGGAAGCCTATGCCGAAACCTGTGCTGCGATTTCGTTGGCGTTTTTTGCTGGCAGAATGCAGCGTATTTCACCCAATCCTGCCTATGCGGATATCATTGAACGGGTCATGTATAATGGAATGCTTTCCGGTGTTTCCTTAAACGGTAAAGAATTTTTCTATGAAAACCCGCTGGAAATCGATCATGCACGGCGCCATCGGAATGTATCTGTGCATGATTCTGAGCACTATGCGCCGGCTCGCAGACAGGAAGTTTTCAGTTGTTCGTGTTGCCCGCCAAACATAACGCGTTTTATCGCTTCAATTGCCGATTATCAGTATACTTACGATCAAGATGCCGTTTATGTTCATCAATATATGTCAGGCGTTGCCAATTTTGATTTGTATGGTACATCTGTTAAGATTTCACAAAAGACAAATTATCCGATTTCCGGTGATGTTGATATCGTTGTGAAAAATATGAAAGGAAAAACGCTTGCTGTTCGCATTCCGTTCTGGAGCAAGAATTTTACCTTGTATTTGGATGGGGGAAAAAGCGACAAGGAAATCAAAGACGGTTATGTCTATATCAATATAAAAAGTGATATGATGTCTTTGACGCTGCGGTTCGATATGAATCCTCGGGTCATGTATTCGGACCCACACAATACATCGGATGCCGCAAGGGTTTCACTCTGTCGCGGACCTTTGGTTTATTGTATGGAGTCCTGCGATAACGCCCAGCCGCTTCGTTCTCTTCGTTTGCTTCTTCCTTTGGAGGTTGAGGAATTTTACAATCAGGAATTGGATTGCATTCAAATTTCGGCAAGATCTTTAATAAGCGAAGCGCCGCAAGGCAATTCGTCACTGTATTATTCCGACCCTGTTACACGGTCTGTTACAAGTGAATGGATCCCTTATTATGCTTTTGCCAACCGCGAAGAATGTGATATGCTCGTTTGGTGCAGCTATAATGAGCAATAAAAGGGCTTTGTTGCAGACATTGTAAAAGCAAAAAACAACCCCAAAAGAAGATATCAGCTTCTTTTGGGGTTGCTGTTTTATCGGGGATATAGGGGATTTTTCTTTTTGTATCAAAACATTTCGTCACTATCATCAGTGATACGCTTTTTCAATTCTGACAAAATGTCTTCTGCATAATGAATGGATCTTTCCGCTGTGTTTTGAAAATTTTCATAAGCACGGTACATACGATTTTTTTTCGACTTTTGCTTCGATTTTTCTTCTTTGCTTTGCTGCGGATGACGAAGATCATCAAGCTGTCGATACAGCGCGGCGATCCGAAGCGTCAATTTGGCACCGAAAGCATCTTTGGATTCACCGAGCTTTTCTTTGAACTCATCTCTTGCGGCTGACGCGCTTTCAGACAGTGCATGAAGCTTGTTCATGAACTTGCGAATATCGATCGCGTTTTTCACGGCGTTGATCAAATCGAGAATAAAGATGAAAAAAATGACGCCGAGAACAATATATCTTATTTTTTGTGGAACGGTAAGGTAGATCGACAGATAAGCCGGCTGGAACAGATAAATATAAATAAGGGATGCCAACCCCCAGTAACAGGTATGTCTGAAACAGATCCTTCCGTTTATATTGAGAAATTTACCTGTATAATCCCACCATCTTGCGTGAAAGAGCTTTTCCATCAGCACACTGGTGATATATTCAACCACATCGGCAAGAATCATACCAATAATGAGCACGAGATACCAGCGTTTTGAAAAAGGCGTAAGGACGATCATAAAGACCACAGCGCCGGTTCCGTAAATCGGACACATTGGACCGGTCAGAAACCCACGGTTAACAAATTTACCCTTCGCCAGCGAACAATAGAGAGATTCTCCGACCCAGCCGATTATGCTGAGAACAAAAAAGGTTAAGACATAGTCAAAGAAATGAAATTCTTTGAGAAGTTCAATTGATTCCATGCAGCTATCCTCGATTATAATAGATTTTATTAAACATTATTTAGTAAAATTATTATTTGCTAATAAGGGAAATTTATCTGTATATGATGGTATTCGACTGAGCAAAACTTCTTGAAAAGCACAATATTTATCCGCCATGCTAACAATAAAGCTTTCTTTATATTTTGGTGGGGTAGGGGTCAGTGGCCACATATGCCGGTAAATAATGTTTTTTTCAATCCCGGTAAGATCGTCGCATAATTTCTCCGCGTTTTTGAGCGCAAAACCGGGATGTCGATATCCGTGGAGACGATGAGAACCATCGCCGGCAATGTGCCAGTCGTAATAAAAGAGATCATGCAGAACGGCTCCGCGCAGCGTCTGACGCAGATCAGCGCCGTATTTTTTAGCAAGGATATAAGAGACATAAGATACGCTGGTAATGTGTTGCAGACGGTCGATGGCTCCGTGCTGCGGATATTGACTCATGCCCTGAATCTCGTCAGTAAAGTAGACATCATTTATATAGGAAAAAAACTCTTTATCAGTTGCCGGATTGAGGGAAAAAGAATGGATATACGCTTTCTGAAAATCTGACAAGTCGATCACCTCGGTTAAGTTAGGACAGTTGCTGTAGAAGGAAGCGGGCTACGCCGTCGTTATCGCATGAATCAATGAGAACATCAGCTTTTTGTTTAATTTCATCGGGAGCATTTACTACAGCACAGCTTTGATCCGCAATGGAAAACATCGACAGATCATTATTATTATCACCAAAAACAACAATACGATCTGCATGCACGAGTTGAGCCAGTTTTTTTACACCGGCAGCTTTTCCTGCTTGCGCTGAAAAAACTTCTAAATACCATGCCTTCAGCACGGGATCGAAATAAAAAACAGACTGCAGATTGTTTAGCTGTGCCACAATTCCATGAACTTTCAGCAGAACATCATACTCATCCAAAAAGTTTATATATAAAGGTATACAATCGTTAAAAAGACGCGGGGTGTCTGCCTGTACAAATAGTTTATAAAAACTGTCCTTACGCAGTTGATAAAACAATTTGCGGGGAGGAAAGGCGAGATCAAGATATTGCAAAATCAGTTTTTTGCGGATGGTATCATATTGATAGAAAAAAGGCGATGCGCCAACTTTTCTTGATTCGCTCAGCAAAACAGCGGCTTCATCAGCCGGAAAAGGAAAAACGGCGGCGGGCTGTGGGTCATTTGCGTGGCATAAAAAGACGCCGTTCATTAAGGAGATCGGTATATTGATATGTATTTTTTTAATGATATCAAAAACCGTGCCGATGGAACGCGCGGTAGCGATTGAAAACAGCAGTCCCTGGTCGATAAAACGGTTTATGACAGACGCTGAAAAATCGCTGATTTGTGATTGTTGATTTAGCAGCGTGCCATCTAAATCAGATACATAGAGAGTTTTCACCCTCACCAACCCCATTCTTTCATATATTACCATATTCGGTATCATTTTGCAAGCATTGTGAAAAGACAATAAAGATATAAAAATTAAGAATTTCTAACACATAAAATGGTAATATTGTTATATATTTTGTAATTATGGAAAAATTCGCGCTTGACAAAGGGACAAATATCAATTATAATGATAAAAATTATAGTTTTGGGGAGCATTATTCTATGAGAAATAAATTAACCAGCCTGATGGCTGTTCTATTATCTGCATCTATTCTTGTTGGCACTATGCCGTTTGTCTTTGCTTCGTCTGAGGTCAAGCCGGAATTAAATGCAGACTTATTTCCTCAAAATACATATTTGATCGAAAAAAAAGAATATGATGTCGCACCGGGTGTTTATGAAACACAATTTACTGCGAACAACGCAACTGCGACTCGTCAGAATCAGTGCTATGCGTTGACCATTGATCTGGACGGGCCTGCTACCATTTTGGCAAGCTACAAAAATCAGGATGGCAATACTTTAGGAATGCAGTCCGTGCGCGATCAGGCAACCACAGCAGAAGCAAAGAGAAATGTTAATGTTGTTGCCGCAGTCAATGCTGATATCTTTAATATGACAACCGGTGGTACGACCGGTGCTCTGGTCATGGATGGGGCTGCCTATAATCATCACGGGAACCAGAATTTAGCAAACGGAAGACCGTATTTTGCCATTATGGAGGATGGTACAGCCGATATCAGAGAGACAAACGAGTCTTTTGACGGTGTCAAGGAAGCTGTCGGCTTGTGGGAGATTTGTGTCCGTGATGGAAAAAATGTATCGTCTCAAAGCGGCAGCAATTATGAAATTGATGGAGAACCACGCACAGCGATTGGAATTAAAGCAGATGGTTCCGTTGTTATTCTTGTCGACGATGGTCGTCAGGCTCCGATATCGCTTGGCTTTTCCTGGCCGGAAATAGCTGACCTCATGATCAGTATGGGGTGTGTTGAGGCTGGCCATTTGGATGGCGGCGGCTCAACGACTTTACTTTCACAGCATGAAGGCAGCAGTGAACTTGTTTTACGCAATAATCCCTGCAATGGGGCAGAAAGAAATGTCAGTACAGCTTTGATGGTTGTTTCGAATCAAAAAGAATCTGGCAGCTTCGATCATGCAGCGGTTCAAAGTGCTGTCGATTCCTGCACACCTGGCGCACAGGTGCAATTTTCGGTTGTCGGTGCGGATTCTTCCGGCGCATGGGCACAGTTGCCTTCTGACGGCACCTTTTCTGTTGCTGATTCTTCTTTCGGAAGCATTGATGCCAACGGCTTGTTTACATCAAGCGGAAAAGCGGGATCCGTTACCATCCAGTTCGGTAATGGCGATGTAGTCTATGGTCAGCGTGAAATTGATGTCGTTTCTGCGGAGTCTTCCAGCGATACCTTCCGTGGTTTTGTTAGAGATGAAGCCACCGGAAAAATGAAATATCAATACCTTGGAAAATATTTATCATCCCAATGGGTAACGGTCGGTACAGATGTTTATTATTTGGACGACGAAGGGTTTATGGTAACCGGAACATATGATGTGACCGAACGCGTTATTCCGGGACGCTCCGCTGTGTCTGATCTTTTGTTCAATAATCAGCCTGTTACATTGACCTATACTTTTGATGATGATGGAAAGCTGATAAAAGGCGCTGTTGTCAATCGCAATGGCTATACCTATTATGTTTACGCTGGTGTTTTACAGTTTAACTGGCATTATTATGACGGCGCATGGCATTTCTTTGATGGCAGAACCAATGACGGCGGCATCCATTACGGCCAAATGTTGACCGGCAACTGGACTCGTGACAGTCAGCGATATATTTGCAACAGCAAAGGCGAATTAACGAATGGTTTTGTTTTTGAAGACGAAGGCGGCGTGAAATATTTATGGGCGGGTATGATTCTCAGCGGCTGGCAGGATGTTGACGGCGTATCGTGGAGCAATCAGCGCATAAAGGGAAGATTTTATTTTGACCCGTCAAACAGCTGTTATCGCGCTACGAATCAGGCTACGATCAGCGGTGTAACATATTATTTTAACGAAGATGGAACTTTGCGCAATGGTGTTGAAGAAACGGATGAGGGTACGGTTTTGCTGAAAGATGGCCTTCGGCAAACCGGATGGCATGAGATCGACGGCACAATCTTCTATTTTGATCCGGAGAATAATGGCATTCTGGTATCAGGTTCGGAACAGATCCATCTTGTCATATTAAAGATCTGTGAGATTGTTGATACATTTGCGGAAACACTGCGCAAAATCAATGAAGCTTTCCGCGTCGTTACTTTTTAGGCAATTATACATTTCTATATAATTGTAATTTAATTCGGGAAGGAAGTAAAACATCTTGAAAAAACGAACTTTGTCTAAAGTTGTTGCTGTTTTTCTTGCTGCTCTCATGACATTGACCATGCTGCCAATGTCTGCGTTTGCAGCAGTAAGTTTTGATGACAGCAAACTTACTGAGGGCGATTTGTTGGTTTCCAAAACGGACTATCAGATTGCCCCGGGCATTGAAGAAACACACCTCGTTGTGAACAACGCAAAAGGCACGGATCAGAACCATATTCATGCCATGACGGTCGATATCAACAACGGTACGGCGTCTCTGATTGCCAGTTATAAGGATCAGGATGGCACAAAATTCGGTTTGCAGACCGTTACCGATCAGGCGAAAGCCGCTGAAGCAAAACGCGGCGTCAATGTCGTCGGCGGTGTCAACGGCGATATCTTTAATATGCAGACCGGCGCGACAAGCGGTATGTTGATTATGGATGGTGTTCTCTATAATCATCATGGCAATGCAAATCCTACGAATGGCAGACCTTATTTTGCTATTCTTAAAGATGGAACTGCTGTCATTCGCGAAGCGAATGAACCGTATGACGATGTCAAAGAAGCTATTGGTTTGTGGGAAATTTCCGTCAAAGATGGCAAAAATGTTTCCGGCGCCAACGGCAGTTACAATGTAGATCCTCAGCCCCGTGTGGCGGTGGGTATCAAAAAGGACGGTTCCGTTGTCGTTCTGGAAAACGACGGCCGTCAGGATCCTTACTCCCTCGGTATGTCCTGGAGTGAAATTGCTGACGCGCTGATTGCCCTCGGTTGTGTTATTGGCGGTCAGCTTGATGGCGGCGGCTCCGCTACATTTGTTTCCAAGCGATCCGGTGAACCGGCATTAACTGTGAAGAGCAGTCCTTCTGACGGTACCCCCCGTACTGTTTCGACTGCACTGTTGGTAACTTCTTCTGCAAAACCGGACGGTGTATTTTCTACTGCGGTTTTGGAACCCAATAATGAAATTTATACGCCGGGTTCTCAAGTGCAGTTTACGGCTACCGGTGCAGATTCTTCCGGTGCTGCCGTAGCATTGCCAGAAGACGGAGTATTTGCTTTAGCGGATCCTTCTTTCGGTTCAATTACCGAGGATGGTTTGTTTACTGCAAATGAAAAAACCGGTACTGTTACGGTAAATTACATTTCAGGCGGAGAAGTATGCGGTGAGGTTTCGATTGAAATTCAGAACCCAGATACTTTCTATGTGCCATCAAGTGAAGTTTCTCTTGGGTTTGAGGAAACCACAACTTTTGGTATTGTAGCGCAGTATAAAACCCGAACTGTCAATATGAAGGCAGGAGATATTATCTGGTCTATGGTTGATGATACTGGCGCAGATGTTTCGACGACAGCTGGTCGCTTCGACGGTTTAACTTTTACAACTTCTGATGGTGTTACCGTTAATGCGAATGTAACGGCGACTTATGCTTTCGATTCGGAAATCAAGGCAACGATTCGCGCCATTATTGGTGCTATGCCGGTTGTTCTTTATGATTTTGAGTATACGACGGATCCGGAGGAAGCGGAAAATAATCCGGAACTTGAACTTTTGCCAAGTTATGAGTTCCCGAATTATGACAGATCCTGGGAGGGGACATACGCAGAGTTCGGTCAGCAGTGCTATGAACAGGGCTATCCTTTCTTTAACTGGCCGACCACGCTGTTAACCGATGATCATGCCATGCGTTCCCGGATTGTTTCGAAAGAGGACGGAGAACCTGTTCGTTTCGGTGATCATTCCCTGCGTATCGACTATAACTACGAATCGACCACTTCTGGCGGGAATGTTAATGCTTACTTGCGTGTAGCTGAACCGAGTTTCATGTTTGAGGGGACTCCGACTGCGATCGGCTGCTGGGTTTATGTGCCAGAAGGTACTGCCGACTTTATTTTAGCATTGGAATGCTCCAATAAAAACGGAGCTTCTACCTATTCCTGGGTGCCGGACGATCAGGGCATGACCTGGAGCGGCTGGAAATATATTGAAATGAGTTTGACCGATGAGAATCCTGCTGTCAGTGGCGGCGGAAGCGCAAATGCACCTTATGGTATTACGCAGGGGCGAGGACTTCTGTGGATTTCCTACTGGCCTGGCGCTGGAAAAGGGGACTTAACGGCTAACCACATCTATGTCGATAATTTCCAGTTGGTATATGGCGCCAACACCGATGATATCCTGAATCCTGAAATCACATCTATTCGTACCGATGCTGCTGAGATTCAGGACGGTGTTACCGTCTTACCGTCGAATACCAATACTTTCCGCGCATCTTATCGTGATGTCGATGACAAGTATATGACCGGCATCAATTTTGATGAAGTAAAAATGTATGTTGACGGCGTTGATGTAACAAAACAGTGCTATATCAACAAAGGTGATGAAGAAATTTATTTCTATGACCTGAATCTTGCTGATGGTGAACATCGCATTGAAATTTCGGTAGCCGATATTTTCGGCAATGTGACTACAGAAGCGCGTACCTTTACCATTGCCGGTGAAGAGGAAAGCAATGTGGTATCTTTTACCGGATTGGATGAATCGCCGGTATTAGGTGAAGATTATACGATGGCTGTTGTGGCGGAGAATGCAGAGGATATTCTAAGTGCTGATGTCAGCATGAAGGTGTTGTCTAACTTCCCGAGCTATTGGGCTGACCTGCGTGTGGAACCGGGTCAGGGGTATCAGCTTGTTTCTCCTGCTGCTTATGATGCCACTACTACAACCTTGAACTTTGCCGTTGAAAGAGATGCTTCCCAGCAGGTTGCCGATGATGGTGTCATTGCCAGAATCATTGCTGCGATCCCTGCGAATATGCCCCAGGGGCTGGAAGTGACTTATCGTATTGATAAGGGTGCTTTGACCGTTGCCGATCTGTCTCATCCCGAGACATTTGTCGCCGGTTTTTCCGGCAGCATTACCACCACCTGTGTTTCTCCGTTGGTTTTGACAACCGATACAATGCTGGTGGGTGCTGATGGCGGTTATATTTATGTAAAAGATCTTGATGATCAGCCGGTTGAGAATGTTGAAATCTATAACAACAGCAATTCTACTTTGATCGGAACGACCGATGCGGATGGCAAGCTGTGGACATCTGATTTTGTCAGTTCGGTTGCTGCCTTCTCAATTTATGCAAAAAAAGGCGATCAGCTTTCCTTTGTCTACACTTCTCAGAGCTTCCCCTGTGGCGCTACTGATGATGGTATGCCTACCTTTGTCAAATTAAATGCGGCAAAGGATCCTGCAACGACACAAAATATTTCCTGGATGAGTTCCCCCTTGTATAGTGTTGCTGCCGCTGTGGTCCAGTATGCGACTGCTGCTGATTACGCTGAGAAGGGCAGAGAAGCCCTGACCACCTTTACCGGCAATAGTTCGGTTTCTGAAATGACCGGTACTTCTACAGTTGCTACGAACTATGCAGTTCGCCTGAATTCTGCACTTCTTACTGGTTTAACACCGAATACGGAGTATGTTTACTTCGTTGGCGATGGTGAAAAGATGACAACTGAGCCGAAGACATTCTTTACCTCCGGCGGAAATCAGGATACCAGCTTCTTTATCATTGGTGACACCCAGGCGACAGATACAACCAATACCAGTTTGATTTCTCAAAGTCTTTCCAACAGTGGGATTGCATTTGACTTCGGCATTCAAACGGGTGATGCGATTGACAGCGGCGGAAACTATAAAATGTGGGAAGGTATTGCCTCTATCTTCAGCGATGATTTCCTGGGTAAACAGGATATGATCCATGTTCTTGGAAACCATGAATATGCAGGAAATGAGGGAACCGCCTCCAACTCCGCACTGTATTTCAATTTCCCCGGCGTAGAAAATAATACCGCTCCCTTGTATTATAGCGTAGAATACGGCAATGTTTATATTGCGGTTATCAATGATGGAACATATGCTTTGAGCGATTTAGAAAAAGCAGCCGATTGGCTTGTCCAGGATGCCGCAGCATCGGACGCTACCTGGAAAGTATTGACGGTTCACCGTCCTGCTTATAGTACCAACCCAGGTGGCGGTGCGGATGCAAACCGCGCAGTTCTCTCGAACGCAGTTGATGAAGCCGGTATTGACTTTGTATTTTCCGGACATGACCACTCTTATGCGCGTACGGCTCCTCTCACAAACGGTGTAGTTGACGAAGCCAATGGCACAGTGTATTTTATCTGTGGTTCTACCGGAGAGAAGTCCTACCCGGTTGATCCGATTGCTGCTCAGTCATTTGAAATCGCAACAAATAACTACAATGCGGTATACCTGACAGCGAAAACGACCGATACGACCTTTGAAGTGACTGCGTATGATTTGCAGGCAGATGGAACCGCAAATATTATGGACACTTACACCATGCGTAAAGATATTACCTGCACTGAGAATAATACGCATGATTATGAGTACGACAGCATCAATCATAAATTGGTCTGTTCTGTTTGCGGTTACACCACGGATGTAGGCACCTATTCTGGTTTTATTACCGATCTTACAAACGGCAAGAAATTATATTTGTACCTTGGTGCCCCCAGAACCAACGCATGGCAGACTGAAGGCGATCCGGCTACTGGAATCAATTACTACTATCTTGATGAGAACGGATATGTGACGACCGGTAAAGCGGAAATCACCGAAGCGATCACCACCGCTCGCGTGGAAGTTCGTGACTTCCTGTTTGACGGAAAGCCCACTACATTGACCTATGAGTTCGATGACGAAGGCAAACTGATCCGAGGCGCGGATGTTTACCAAAACGACGCAAGATATTATGTCTATGCAG
Organism: uncultured Clostridia bacterium; assembly: GCA_944380845.1. Taxonomy (GTDB): domain Bacteria; phylum Bacillota; class Clostridia; order Oscillospirales; family Acutalibacteraceae; genus RGIG2774. Next base: position 16,832 of record CALWIU010000016.1, read on the forward strand.
GCGTTTTGCAGTATGGCTGGTGGAATATCGATGGCGATTGGTATCGCTTTGACGGTGTTCGCACAGAGGCACAGTACGGCAAGATGCTGACCGGTGAGTGGACGCGCGACAGCCAGCGTTTCGTTTGTGATGACGACGGAAAACTGATCCAGGGCTTTGTCTTTGAGGACAGTGTCGGTACCCGTTATTATTGGGCGGAAGATTATGTCACCGGCTGGTGTGATGTGAACG
>CALWIU010000017.1 GCA_944380845.1 uncultured Clostridia bacterium
TTTGGTATGACATTTAATTGACCTATGTTCCGAAAGGAGACTGTTAATATGGAAAATTACGGGAAAAAAATATGTAAAGCTAAAGTTACCTTTGTATTTCGTGGTTATGGTTGGTTGACATTAACCACAAACGGCCTGTTTTGGAATAAATCCGCAACATCCTATCTCACATTTGGTGTTCTCAATGCTTTAACCGATGATTTCCTTGGAATCAAACTTGATGAAATCGAAAAGATAGCAAAATACACTTACTTTCCGGGAGGAGGACTTTCCGTTATTACTAAAAAGGGAAAGGAATTTAAATTCTCGTTCAAGCACAAGAAAGATTTTATTGTTATATACGATTACTTAACGAAGGTAGTCCAAGAAAAAGCATGATGTTACACGGTATAAACCGACACTTCCGAATAACTAAAACATTTATCATAGTGTTATTGATGGTACACCAATATGTGCTTGTTTTCTTATCAAGTGAGTTGTGAAATTTATAATAATGGCGATAAAAGAATGAGTGGGTGCGTTATCGCACAGAGAGAAATTTCTGAACGGTAACGCACCATTTCTTTGTTGGGAGGTATGTATGAAAAAGTTGCTTGAGAAAATCCTGACTACGATCAAGAAGAATCCCAATAGTAGTCAGGCATACGAAGATTCTTTTTATACCCGCCGCTATTTCAAAAAGAACCACAAAAAAGCCGTACCGGACATAGTCTGCTATTTTCTCTGCCTGACCTGCGTACTGCTTGTAACCACCCTGATGCTCAGCTACGGCCAGACGCTGCGGGAAAACACCTGGCAGCAAAACGGCAAACAGGATGTTTTGTTTTCCTATATTGAAAACGAAGCCGACTTTGATGCCCTGCGGCACAGCGATGTGCGACAGGTGGGAAAAGTTACGCTTTGGGGCAGCCAGAATATCCCTAAAGCCATTTTCGACGGGCAGCTCGTATTCGGTACGGCGGACAAAACCGCTCGGGATTTGCTGTTTTTACAGATTTCTCAGGGACGATACCCGGAACAGGCGGGCGAAGTGCTTCTGGAGAACCGGATGTTTGTGGCGCTGAATGCCGCCGTTGGGCAGACATTGGATTTTGCCGTTGTCCCCATTGGCGCAGAGGAAGCGCAAACGGTTCGCCTGACGGTGGTCGGCGTTTGCGAAGACTTCTCTCTTTCCCAAAGCGGCGTTGAACGCCAACAGGAAATTGGCGATTGTCTGCCCAATGCGTTGGTATACAGCTCCCCCTTTCCGGCGGAAACCACCGCTCTTTATATGGCTCCGGTACAATTCCGCCGTGGCTCGCAGCCAACAGATTTTTCCGAATGGTACCAGAAGGCAACCGGAACAGCGGGCGTGACCTTTTATGCAGCCGGCGGCGCAGAGGGCAGCGCTTTGGGGCTTTACAGCATGTTCCCCATATCCGATGAAGTGGAATTACAATATATTTTCGGCGTATTGATGGCAGGCTGTTTATTGACAGCAATTTGCAGCCTGTTTTTGAACCAATATATGAACCGGGAACACAGCCGGGAGGAAATCCGCCGTCTGAAATTTGCGGGCTGCGGCAATCGAGAAATCCATATCTTTTTTCTGCTGCGCTGCGGCATCTGCTATCTTTGTGCCCTGCCCCCGGCGGCACTGGCAACCGCAGGAGCTGCACTGTGGTTCCGGCGGCAAATCGCGAACTTTTGGCAAATTTTCAGCCTGCATCTCTCCGTAATGTTGATAATCGCCGTACTTCTGGGCGTTTTTCTTCTGGCGATGTTGTTTCAGCTGGCAGGCATCAGAACATTCTGCCGCCTGCTGCCGTTGGAATCGGAAGAAATGATTACCGATCATCATTTTATCCTCAACCGCAGTTTGCGTACCCGTTCCGCCGTCCGCAACCTGCGCATCAAAAGTTATTTCCGCGACCGCAAGCGTATGCGGGTTTGTCTGGTTTTGACCGCGCTGTGCGTTTTGCTGTTCACCGGCGGCAAGACCCTGTCAGATATGCTGCTGCGGGATTTATCCACCCAATTTGATTATGACTATCAAGCGGCCGTATATAATATGAGTTTTGCTACCGCACTGGAAATACCCACCAATCCGGAGGCGGGCATATCTTCGGAGCTGTTTGCGCGCGCCAAAGCCCTTGACGGCGTTCGTGCCGTCTACGGAATGAAGGGGCTGGAAATGAAGCGGGTAACAACGGATCGAACCGAATATGAGGAATCGTCGCACTTTGACCAGAGCGATTCACTGGATGCAGCCGGTGTAGCCGCTGCCAAGCGGCAATACGGTTACGAGGAAAATGAATATCTGCTCCATTCCGGGTTGACCGGCTACAGCGAAGATTTATTGGCGCTGATTACCCCCTATATCACCTCCGGAAGCATTGATCCGGAAGCGTTTCGAGCGGGAGAGGCGGTTATTCGCGTGGTAGAAACGGGGAACGGCGAACGGCATTTGGGCAAAAAGCTTCAGCTTTCTCAGCTTTTTATTACCGATGGCGATATCTATACCGGTACCGCGCAGGTGAAACGCTTTGATAAAACCACCACCGTCACAGCCGCCATCAGCCTATCGCATATCAAAGACGCCTGGCTGAAATCCATGCTAAGCGGCTCTTATGGCATCATTTGCAGCGAAGAGCTGCTGGAACAGCTGCCGGTTTCGCTGAACTATACCCATCTGTTCCTTTTCACCAACGAAAATGCCAACACAGACGATATTGACGCCTTTTTCAGTGATTTACGGTCGCTGTACCCCGACGCCCGTCTGATTTCCGCCCATGCCGAAAATGCCCGGCTGCAATCGCTGATTGCGGTAACCGAGGTGGTCGTATCGGCGGTCAATCTCATTATCGGATGCTTTGTTTTTGTGACCTTATTCAATATGATTCGCAAAAAGCAGCTGGAACAGCGGCGCACCGTTGCGCTGACCCGCATTCTTGGATTCGGCTACGGCAAGGCGGTGCGGACGCTTTGGGGCGAGATGGTCATGATGCTGTTGCCCGCCACCCTTCTGGGTACGCTGATGAGCTTGCCGCTGCACCTGTTCTGTTTTTCTGATACCTTTGCCGAAACCTACCCATGGCAGCGACCGCTGCTGGCTCTTGGGCTGCTGCTTGTGTTTTCTCTTCTGCTCAGCATTGCCGGACTGCGTCCGGTCTATCGTGAAAAGATAGCGGTTCTGCTGCGAGAAAGTGACTAACTACACCAAAACAAAATCGAAGGGGCTGTCGCACTAAGGCAGCCCTGCAAAAAGAAAAAACAACCGGGTGACCAGAAAAAGGTTGCCCGGTTGCCGCTTTCATAGTATAATTTAATTGCCGAAAAAA
>CALWIU010000018.1 GCA_944380845.1 uncultured Clostridia bacterium
GGAAGAAGATATGCAGGGCTTTTCCCCGCTGGTGCAAATCATTCCGTATACGGTTTTTTTCGAGAAGTATTCGCCGCAGTTGATTTTGCTGCAATTCAAGTTTTATGAACCGGAAAAATTAGAAGAAACAGCAGCCTTATTACAGCAGGACTTTCCGGACGCCACCGTTACCATGCCGCGGGTAAACGCAGATCTGTATTATACCGGGCAAAAGCTATGGCATTCCATTGCCGGTCTGTTTCTTGCTGCCATTCTTTGGTGCTCGCTATCCGGCATGATGCAGGAATGGCTGAAAATGAACCATAAAAAATATCGCGTCTATCTGATTTGCGGCATGGCAAAAGGGAAAATTTTACTGCAAATATTTGGCGAATGGCTATTGCTGTTTATCCTCGCGGCGGCGCTGGCAACCCTTGCGCAATGGCTGCTGCAACCGCTGCTTTCGCTGTTTCACGCCGGTTATATGCCGGATGCGCCGGATATGGTGTTGGTTCCGACGGCGTTCTATCTCCTGTCGATTCTATTTTCCATCAAAAGCATAAGACGAGTTCTGAAACCGCTTCGGGAGGAGGGAAGTACATGAATGCCTTTAGACTGGCGCGCCTGTTATTATCGAAAAAATTGCTCAAGGAGCTTTTGCTGGGCGTGCAAATATTTTTTATGACTGTATTCATTTTAATGGTTATCGTGCCGTTTGAAAATTTTTATACCGATTACAGCAATCTTCAGCGCATTTTTGGCGAGAAAACAAGCCATTTGGTGCAGTATAACGCGACCGCCACTATGCAGCAGAATCATCTAATGAATAACACCAATTACGATGATTTACTGGATGAAATTGCGGCAAATGATGCGGTGCAAACGGCCTACCGGTCTTGCGAGGTTCTTGCGAATGTGCCGTATGCCTCCGGTGCGGGTAGCGAACCGCTGAAAATTCAAACCAATTTTATTTTTGATTCCCCGGAGCTGTTCGCGCTTCTTTCCTCCCAATTGCAGCAGGGCGAAATTGTCACAGAGCCCGTGGACAATGCGCTGCCGGTTGTTGTGTCGTCGCATTTTGCAAAGCTTTATGACATCGGAAAGGTTTTTACCGCTGAATCTGTGGGGCTGCATCATGAAATCGTATCGCAAATCAACTGCGTTGTCACCGGCGTTTTAAAGGAGCGTTTTGTCCATGTGGGTGCTTCTGACCTTTCTTTCCAGGCGAATCCGAACGAGGAGGCTTTGTATGTTTTTGCCTGTGCCCCAAGCGCGCTTCTCCCGGAAAAAATCGGATGGATGCCTGCTCTTCTTTTGGAGCTCAAGCCGGACACCAATGCGGAACAGACACGGGATGCGTTGTGCGAACAATTTTCTTCCCTTGGTACCTTTCAAACCACAAGCGATTTTTATTCTGAACAATTTGACTACATGATTACCGTACAGGGCGGCGCATGGAATGGTTTAATGCTATTTCTGTTTGCGCTGGTATATATCTTTGGATTTGGCGGTTATATTGTTGTAAACACCCTGCAAAAGAGAAAAGTATTTTCCATTCTCATGATAAACGGTATGTATTTTTCCAAAATGCTGTGTCTGAACCTGCTGTCGAGCCTGCTGATTACCATTCCGGCAACGGTTTTGGGAATCCTTGCGGCGCCTTATCTCATCCGGAAATTAGCGTACACCACATTCACCGGCATCACACCCGGAACGATTGTTTGCATCCTTCTGCTATTTGTGGGCAGCGTTCTGTTTTCGATCGCGACTACGATTGTGCAGTGGCGAAGAACAAGTATTCGAGAGCTATATACGCAAGGAGAATAAGTATGATACGATTGAATCAGATTGAAAAAATATATCAAAAAGCAAAACCAAACGAAGTGACTGCGCTGAAGAAGGTATCGCTGACCATCCACGACGGCGATTTGATTGCCATAACCGGTCCATCCGGCTCCGGAAAAACAACCCTGCTGCATATCCTCGCCTGTCTTGAAAAGCCGGATGCCGGCGAATATCTCCTGAACGGTCAAAATATCACCGAACTTCCCGATCGACAAAAAGCAGATCTGCGCAATTCCTATTTCGGCATTGTATTGCAGGATTTCGGACTGTTGGAAGAGGAAAGCGTTTTGCTGAATATCTGCCTGCCGCTGCTGATTGGAAAAACCCGGTATAAAGAAGCAAAAAAAGCAGCCATAAGCACACTGGAACACATGGGCATTCCGTCGCTGGCATCCAAAAAGGTCAATCAGCTCAGCGGCGGACAAAAACAGCGTGTCGCCATTGCGCGGGCGATTGTTCACAAACCGCAAATCATTCTGGCAGACGAACCCACAGGGGCGCTGGATTCGGCGAATACGGAAGAATTATTGCAGCTGATCCGGAAATTAAACGAAGAGGGCATCACTTTTTTGATTGTTACCCATAACCCTATTGTTGCCGATTTCTGCACCCGGCAATTGCACATCATAGACGGAAAACTATCCGAATAGGCGCCGCATATCTTGCCATCTTGCCGTGTTCCGCTTCTGCGCAAACGCGCCGCAGGAAGCAATGCGCCTTTCAACAAGAGAGCAAATCGTTTTCTCTTTTGGTGAAGCAACAAAGCCGTCTCGCAAGCCGAAAATGGCTGCGGGGCGGCTTTTTCCAGGCGGGCGAAAAAAGACATCCTTTTTCCGATTTTACCCTTACAGGGATTTGAGATATGCTGCAATATCTAATATCGTAAAGGCGGTTTTTTCTTTTTCATGCGGCGGCTATACAGCAGCCGCCCTGCTTTACAGGAGGTTGTTATGCAGGAACTGAAAATGATGAGCTGCCATATCCATGCGGATGGGTCTTGAATTTACGATTAAAATTGGAGAAGATTTTTGCATCCCTGCTGTATTTCATAAAACGCTGTTTCAAAATCGCCGGTATACCACGGGTCGGCAACGGGGTGAGGAATGCCCGAATACTCGTTCAATAGCTTCAGTTTCGGCAAATCCTCCTGACGCGCCAAACGCTTCATGGCAAGCAGATTGCCTTCATCCATGCCGATTACCAGATCCGCATCCGCAATCATGGCAGAAGTCAGCTTCACAGCTCGGCGGTCGGTAAACGGCACGCCGTGGCGCTTCAAGACAGCGGCGGCGCGCGGTTCCATACAACAGCCGAGCGCCTCCGAGCTGGCCGCTGCGGAGGAGATTTGGAACGAATCTGCCCTCCCCGCCTGTTTGACCAGATCTTTCATGATAAATTCCGCCATCGGCGAGCGGCAGATATTTCCCAAACAAACAAAAATTAGTTTTTTCATACAGTTTTCTTCCTTTACATCCTTGCTTTTATGTGGTAGAATATCCATAAATCGGGGCGGTTCTTTGAAATTTTACAGCCCCTTTGAGGAGGACAGAATGCAAGAACTTACCATTATGTCTTACAATGTGTTGATCCATGGTTCCGGGAAACACACGGCATGGCGGCGTGCCGGCGGCGTTGTCTCTGTTTTGCGCGGGCATATGCCCGATTCCTTCGGGGTACAGGAGGCAGACGAAAAGTGGCAGAAATACCTGAAAAAAAACCTGCCGGAATACGCCGCAGTCGGGCTTGGCAGAAATAACGACCTGACAGGAGAAGCCTGTCTGGTTTTTTTCCGAAAAGACCGCTATGAGCTGGTCAGAAGTCACACCTTCTGGCTGTCCGACACACCGGAATACCCATCCACCGGCTGGGACGGGCGATTTAACCGCGTTGCCACCTTTGCCGTGCTGCGCGACAAAAGAACCGGCTTTACCTATGCGCACCTGAACACCCATTTTGACCACATCGGCGTTGCCGCCCGGGAAAATGCCGTGCCGCTGGTTGCCGAAACCATCCGGCAGCTTCAGCTGCCCTGTGTGATGACCGGTGATCTAAACGAACACGAGTCGTCACGAATGTATCAGATGATCGGCGAAAACGGGCTGCGCGACACCAAATATCTCGCCAAAACAAGCGACACAGGCGGCACCTATCACGGCTATCGTGAGCCCGATTTCTGGGAAAACGACACGCCCATTGATTTTATTTTCGTCAATGATTCTTGTCAGTCTGTTGCCGAATACCGAATTCTGAAAGACAGGATCAAGGGAGAATATCCTTCTGACCATTTTCCGGTGCTTGCACGGCTGACAATGAACGAAGCCAATTCATAAGGAGGTACAACCATCATGTTTCCGCTGCTCAAAAAACTGATTGCCCTGCTGTTGGCTGCCGTCAGCAGCTGGCTGACACCGGTGACGGTTCTGACAACACAGCCCCTGGCGAAAAACGCCATTTATCAGGAAATAACCATTATGAATTATAATGTGTATGTTGCCGGGAGTGGCAAAACCTCGCCGAAAAACCGCACCGATGAGGTCGTACAGATGATCCGCGAGCAAAGCCCCGACTCCTTTGGAATCGAAGAAGCGGACGAAGGCTGGCGGCAGCGTTTGCAGGAAGCACTGCCCGAATATGGTTCGACAGGCTTGGGTAGAAACAAAAATGATTCCGGCGAAGCAAGTCCGGTCTTTTACCTGAAAGAAAAATACGAACTTGTGGACAGCAAAACCATCTGGCTTTCCCGAACACCGGAAAAGCCGTCACGCGGGTGGGATGCAATGTTGAACCGTGTTGCCACCATTGCCGTTCTGCGTGACAGGGAAACCGGCTTTACCTACGCGCACATCAACGCGCATTTTGACAATGTCGGTTCCCTTTCCCGCTGTGAAGCCGTGGCGATCATCAGCCGTGAAGCGGAACAGCTCAGCGACCTGCCCTGTGTGTTTACCGGCGACCTGAACGCCAAAGACGATACGCTGATGTACCAGCGCATTCAGGAAAGCGGCTTTCAGGACACCAGAGAGCTGGCAGAGCAGTCCGACACCGGCGCGACCTATCACGGCTACAGGGGGCTGGACAAATGGAACGACCGCCCCATTGACTATATCTTTGTCAACGGTTATTGCCAAAGCGTCGCCGTTTATCAGATTTTGGATCAAAAGATCAACGGGATCTATCCATCCGACCACTACCCGGTCGTTTCCCGTTTGACCATGGCATACAATCCCTGAAAAGCAACAGGCAAGGGACGGAATCGTCGAAACGGTTCCGCCCCTTTTTTTACAGAAGCTCAATAGCAAAGCAGATCGGCGTTTGCGAACAAAAACGGGGATCCGCAGGAATCACCAGCGCTTCTTCGGTGCGGGTGAACGGCAGAGGGGCATCATCGCCCAGCAGGCGAACAGAACGGATCAGCAGATCACGCTTTTTTTGTTTTGCCAGCGAGCGGATTTTGACTTCGCCGCCGTCCGGCGCCATTTGGAAAGCATAAATGCAGCCGCCTTTATAGGTAAAACGGAAATCAGAGGCTGTATACGGCGTTTCCGCATTGTCCTGAAAATACCCGCCGGTCACATTTGCGCTGCCTTCGCCGAATTGTTTCCAGCATTCGGTATCGTATATCCCCTCGCCGTTGACGCGGAGCCAATCGCCCAAACGAGTCAAAACTTCGGTTTCCTTTTCGGTGATCGTCCCGTCCGGACGCGGACCGACATTCAGCAGCAGGTTCCCGTTTTTACTGACGATATCAACCAAATCACAGATGACTTTTTCAGCGGTTTTAAATTCATTGTCATTGGTAAAACCCCAAGATTTTTTACCGATCGCCGTATCGGTCTGCCAGGGCACCGGAGAAATGCCGGACAGCGCGCCGCGCTCTACATCAAAAATTGCCGAACCGGGCGCAAAGGCTTCATGCTTATAAAAGATGGTCACTTCCCTGCCCCATTCAGCGGCACGGTTATAGTAATAAGCGGCAATCTTTTTCAAATACGGTTTAAACGCATGATTGTGAATCCACCAGTCAAAATAAAGCGCCTGCGGCTGATACCGGTCTACGAGTTCGAGCGTGCGAATCATCCAGTCCGTCAAATACGCTTCGTCAGGCCCTTCTGAACGCGGGTCCTCCGACGCGATATGCTGCCCTTCCCCCAAAAGATCCTGCCGCGCCACCGCCGGGCCGTAAAAATCGGCATACCGCTCATCGTTGACATCGCTGTCAATGGTTCTGCCGTTGTTCATAAAGAAATAATGCTCCGCCCGATGGGTCGAGGCGCAGAAGATCAGGCCGGTTTGCTCATATGCCGTTTTTTCTTCGCCCAGCACATTGCGGCACGGCCCCATTTCGGCGGCGTTCCAGCGGTTCCATTCCGTGTCATACATGGCAAATCCGTCATGATGCTCGGCAACCGGCACGACATAGCGCGCCCCCGCCTGTTTGAACAACTGCGCCCACTGGGACGCATCAAACTTTTCGGCGCGGAACATCGGGATAAAATCTTTATACCCGAATTGATCCTGCGGCCCGAAATGCTCGCGGTGATAGCGGTATTCCGGAAGGTTTTTGTCGTACATATTCCGCGAATACCATTCGCCGTGATAAGCAGGCACGCTGTAAATTCCATAGTGGATGAAAATACCCAGTTTGCCGGAGCGGAACCACGCCGGTACCGGGTGCGAAGTCAAACTGTTCCAGTTGTCCTGATAAGGGCCAGCCTGAATGACTTCTTCAATCTGCCGCAGCCATTGTTCCTGTTTCATACAATCCTCCAAATTAGCAATTCCTGTTTTATAAAAAGCCCCGTCGATAGGGACGGGGCTTCTGTACTGTTATACGCCGCCGAACCGGCGGTTCCGTTTCGCAAAATCAGAAAGCATCTGATCCAGATCTTTGCGGGTAAAATCCGGCCACAAAACATCAGAAAACCACAATTCTGAATAAGCGCTCTGCCAGGTCAGAAAATTGGACAGGCGCATTTCGCCGCTGGGTCGGATGATCACATCGGGGTCGGGGAGGTCGCCGGTATAGGTATAGCGGGAAAAAAGCGATTCCGTGATCTGATCGACCGAAATCGTCCCGTCCACAGCCTGCTGCGCCAACAGACGGGCGGCATGAACGATCTCCTGCCTTCCGCCGTAATTGACAGCGACATTGACCGTGGTTCGCTTCTTTTCGGCGCTGCGGCTCTCGGTGATATCGAGCAAAGACACAATATCCGCCGGCAGGCGGCTTTTGTCGCCGATAAAACGGATCCGGAAGCCCATTTCTTCGTTTTCCGCTTCACGCTGCTCCAGCTCCGCTAAAAAATCGCGGAATATGTCCATGATCGCATGAACTTCTTTTTCCGGCCGGCGCCAGTTTTCGGTAGAAAAGGCATAAAAGGTGACCGCCTCAATGCCCAATTCGGAACAATATGTCGCGATGTCGCGAAAAACCTTTGCGCCCTGCTTATGGCCTTCGGTGCGCTCCAGACCGCGTTTTTTCGCCCATCGGCCGTTGCCGTCCATAATGATTCCGATGTGACGGGGTAAGGTGGAAGGATCCGGCGCCATATTACATCTCCAGAATTTCTTTTTCTTTTTCCGCCGCCGCTTTATCGACCTTTGCGATAAAATCGTCGGTGATCTTCTGAATTTCCGTTCCGCCGTAGGTCAAATCGTCCTCGGTGATCTCGGAATTTTTCTTCATGGCTTTTAATTTATCGTTGCAGTCGCGGCGGATCTGACGAACGGCAGTGCGGGCGTTTTCGGCAAGAGCCTTGACATCCTTCACGATCTGCTTACGGCGTTCCTCGGTCAGCGGCGGGAAGGTCAGACGAATGACCGTGCCGTCGTTCTGCGGATTGATGCCAAGATCGGACGCCTGAATGGCTTTTTCGATATCCTTAAGCGCCTTTTTATCCCACGGCTGAATCGTCAAAATGCGCGCTTCGGTCACGGACACACCTGCCAACTGATTGATCGGAGTCGGCACACCGTAATACTCCACGCTGATCTTATCGAGCACGGCGGGATTCGCTCTGCCCGCACGGATCGCGGAAAACTCGGAATCCAGATTCGCAAGCGTTTTATTCATTTTATCTTTTGCTGTCGCAAATACTTTTTCCATAAAATTAACCTCCGTCAGATGATAGAGCTATTGTATCAAAATTTCTGATGAAATGCAACTGTTTTTTATTCACAAAGCACGAGAGTACCGATATTCTCGCCCCGGGCGGCACGGACGATGTTTTCCGGGTCGCTGAGGTTAAAGACCAGTGTATTCAGATGGTTTTCACGGCAGATCGCCGCAGCGGACGCATCCATGACCCCCAGCCCTTTGGCAAGAATTTCGCTGTGGGTCAGCTTGTCGTATTTTACCGCGTCGGGATAGCGGTTGGGATCTTTATCATACACGCCGTCAACATTGGTCGATTTAAAGAAAATATCCGCGCCGATCTCTACCCCGCGCAGAGCGGCGCCGCTGTCGGTGCTGAAACAGGGATTGCCCGTACCGCAGGCAAAGACCAAAACCACTTTCTGCTGTAAATACTCCACCGCTTTTTCAGCCGTGAACAGCTCGGCGATTTTGGGCATATCGATGGCGGACATGACCTTGGTATGCAGTCCGGTCTGCCCCAGCGCATCCGCCAGCGCCAGTGCGTTCATGGCGGTAGCCAGCATACCGATGCTGTCCGCCCGGGCGCGGTTCATATCCTGATGCGAACGGCCGCGCCAATAATTGCCGCCGCCGACAACAATGGCGATCTCACTGCCCAGATCGGCGCACTGTTTGACGCATTTTGCAATGGCGGCTGCGGTGGGATAATCAAAGCCAAAGCCTTTTTCGCCCGCCAGCACCTCGCCGCTTATTTTCAGCATGATTCGTTGATATTTAGGAGCCATAACCTTTCCTCCGTTTCCTATTCAATAAAGTATTTTACCGTATTTCTCGCCGTCTGTAAAGAGGCAAAAAAAATCCCGAAGCAACCGCTTCGGGCAACAAGAGCAAAAGTTGGTTGTACAGTTACAGGATATAAATCGTAATATCCCGTCTGCCAAAGGCATAACACGCCGATTCACTGGCAAAGAACAAGTCCGCAATGGGGGCGCTCGACCAATGAATAAACCCGCCGGTATCCTCCGCTACAGCATAGCCGTAAACATAACGGCCGTCATTTGACACAATCCACATCTCTGTGCCATAGGGGATGATATTCGGGTTGACGGCGATGGTTCCGGGAACCGGAACGGTGCCCGTTGCAGTTCGTCCGTCGCCAGCATAGGCGCTGGCATTGCCGGTCAAAACTTTTTTGTAATTCACCGGTACGCCGTTTTCATCAAGCATCAGGGAAGAAGGCGGCGTTTTCACCGAAATGGTGCTGACACCGGAGGCGGCAATCAAACCGTCGGAAGACGCGCTTTCTGTGGAAGCGACCGTTGTTTCGGGCGCCTTCGTCGTCTCAGGCGCTTTGGTGGTTTCGACAGGTTTTTCTGTCGAAGGAGCCTCGGTCGTTTCGGGCGCTTTTGTCGTTTCCGGCGCGCTTACCGCAGGAGCCGGTTCCGTCTGCTGCGGTGCGGACGCGGTTTGCTGCGTCGCTTCCGCTGTTTCCGTGCGGATCGATTCTAATTGCAGGCTGGCAGCCGCACTCGACAAATTGGCAGCCACGCCGTCCAATACCGCTTTGGATGTTTTGATTTCTTCCCGCGTATAAATCATACGGCTTTCGTCGGTCAACAATTCATTGTAATTGTCGCGGAAAATCGCGGTGTTTTCTGCCGAAGCCGCAAAGTCGATGGATGTGGATTGAACCAGGTTACTCTCGTTGTTATTGGTGGTGACGAAACAGAAACCGGAAAAAGCGCTGCTGACAGTCAACAAAGCCAGAAGCAAGCACAGGCTTCGGACAATCGCTTTTTCATAAGAGCAAAGCTTTACAAGAAAGCCCCTGCCCTGTCTTGTTATCTCCATGCGCATCTCCTATCTTTTGTTTATTTGCCCCCGGGAGCCAGGCTGCCGGACGCATTTGTTACAGTATAGGCAGAAAACGCTTGCATTATATTTACCCTTTGACCGTTTGTCAAATATTTTGGGAATCGTTTTTTATGCAACTTGCACAAATCTAATGGGTTGCACTTTTTTGAATCTACGCTACATTTTGGGTCTATGTCCAGTCTTTGTTGAAATCGACGAAAGATTCAACCTTGAATTTTTGTGCACATCATAGAAATCGAAAGATTGCATTTTTCTTCGGCTTTTTTGTCTTATTATTCACTTATGCAATATTATTTTTAAAAAATTATGAAAAGTGGGGGACGCGATATCAAAACAAAGAAAGAATCCTTTGTTTCTGCCATGGAACCTCCATTCCGGTGGGGGAATCAGGTAAAAATTGGTTTTTTCTTTCTATGGGAAAAGAGGGCTATTAAACAACTGTTTCCCGCCTTTTTACGGGAAAGCGCTGTGTTCTTTTTGTGCCTTTGCGGTTGTATGCCGCGCAGGCTTTGTGCAAAATAACCATAGCCCTGCCTTTATGCTTCCTTTACGAATTGTTCACCAAAAGCGAACGGCTGTGAACTATAATAGTATATACATACATATATATAAGAGGTGAAAAGTATGCCTCAAATCGAAAATCATACCGATATGGACGCCTTTTTGCACCGGCATATGATCCGGTGGGAGAAAAAACCGCGCGCATGGGACGACGGTCCGTTCATCGGCGGCGGTCTGATGGGCAGTTCCCTGTATTTTAACAGCCGCAATCATCTGACGCTGACCATCGGTGACACGGGGATCTATGACAATCGCCCGGAAACCGAAAAAGAAACAAACAAGCTCTTTTTGACCCCCCGTCTGCCCATCGGCGAATTCCACATCGGCGGCGTAGTGGGCGCCGCGTCCATGCAGTTGGATCTATACAATGCCATCGCCTACGGCTGGAGCAAAACCATGGTCGGTACATACAAATATAAATGCTTTTCCCCCCATGGCAAGCGATTGATTATTTTTGAAACTTTTCGGGATTTTACCGACTGCCGTATCGACTGGGTGGCGGCGGATATTGAAAGCCCCCGTCAGCGCCGGCTGAGCCGATTGAAAAGCGAGCGCGCCAGCGAGGATTACCCCACGCCTCATAAGCCCTATTCCTATCAGCACCGGGATGTAAACTATTGCATTTTTCCGCTGTTTTCGGGCGGATATTATGTACTGGCGTACAAAGTGGTGAAGCTGGAAGACGGCGTGCGGATGTTCATTACCATCGGGGAAGGATCCCGCGAACACCTCATTACCCGCCAGCTTGCCTACGAGCTGGAAAATGCCGTTGCAAAGTATGACAGCATTTTGCAGGAGCATTTAAGCTACTGGCATGATTTTTACAGCAAGAGCTTTGTTTCTCTCAGCGATGCGGCAACCGAGGAATTTTACTGGATCCAGCTATACAAGCTCGCTTCCGCCGGGTGTGAAAACGGCAGGATCTACGACACCTGCGGCCCATGGCTGACAAACAATACCGCGTGGCCGGGCGCCTGGTGGAACCTGAATGTGCAGCTTACCTACTCGCCTCTTTTCGCTTCCAACCATTTGGAACTGGTCAAGCCGCTTTTGCAGACCCTTTATAACGGCATGGAAGAATTGATCGATAATGTGCCGCCGGAATACCGCTGTGACAGCGCGGCGATCGGCCGCAACACCACCGCGACGCTGCGTTCCCCCGCCGGTGTGCCCGGTGACCTGGACGCCAACAGCGAAGTTGGCAATCTGCTGTGGGCACTGCACAGCGTCTGGCTGTTCTACCGCATGAAACCAAGCCGGTCAATGGTGAACCGTCTGCTGTTCCCGCTGCTGCGGCGTGCGGTCAGTTATTACCTGCATTTTCTGCTTTTGGACGATGACGGCATTCTGCATATTCCGCCGACGCTTTCCCCGGAATATCCCAAAATCGGATCCGACATGAATTATGATCTGTCCCTTTTGAAATGGGGACTGCAAACCCTGCTTTCGCTGTGCGACGATGAAGAGATTTTTGATGAAAAGCAGGAGGAATGGCGCTGGGTGCTTGACCATCTGGCAGCCTATCCGGTTGAAGAAGGCCGGGGCTTTATGATTGCCGCCGATGTGCCCTATGAGATATCACACCGTCACTATTCACATCTTTTGATGATATATCCGCTGCATACGCTGGATCTGACAAACGAGGAAAACCGCGCGCTTGCGGAAGCATCCATTGCTTATTGGCAAAGCAAGCCGGAAGCCCTGCAAGGGTATTCGCAAACCGGCGCCGCTTCCATGTACGCCTGTCTGGGCGATGGAGAAAGCGCCTATATTCACCTTTCAAAGCTCTGGACAGACGGGTATATCCGTCCGAATACCATGTACCATGAGGGCGGCAGCCCGGTACTGGAAACGCCCTGCGCCGCCGCCTGCACCATTTTGGATATGCTCCTGCAAAGCTACGGCGATACGATCCGCATTTTTCCCGCCATTCCTT
This sequence comes from uncultured Clostridia bacterium, assembly GCA_944380845.1. Classification (GTDB taxonomy): domain Bacteria; phylum Bacillota; class Clostridia; order Oscillospirales; family Acutalibacteraceae; genus RGIG2774. The sequence continues at coordinate 12,294 of CALWIU010000018.1, forward strand.
CGGTCTGGACCGATATCTGCGTTGCCGACCTGCTTTGCGAAGGCGGGTTTACCGTCAGTGCCGTTCAGAAAAACGGCGAACTGCAATGGGTCAGTCTGGCGAACAAAAGCGAAAAAGACGCCTGCGTGACGCTGACCGCGCCCTTTGCGGAGGAGGAACCGCTTGTGCTGTATGCCAACGAGGAAAGCGAGCCTGTCCAAATGCCGAAAACCGGGCTGCGCCTGTTCGTGCCGCACGCACAGCAACTGATTCTTGCCAAAGAGCAAGTCGAAAGCTTTGAGATCAAACCGGTCAGCATGACAGAAAACAACTGCCATGTATACGGCTATAACAAAGACTCTTTTTCCGCGTACAAAGCACGATAAAGCCGAAAAGACTGCTGCAATTCTTTGCAGCAGTCTTTTTTTACAACCAGCCGATCAGGAAAAAAACGCATCCTCCGCCGCCCGGCAAAGGAAATGATAAACCGGCAGGGTCAGTTCCTGCACCGCGCGCGGTGTTTCTGCGGGCAGGAAAAGCGTCAGATCAGCAAGCCGGCTCAGCTGGCTGTCTTTTTTTCCGGTTATGGCAAGGATTTTCAGCCCCTTTGCCCGCGCAGTCTGCGCCGCCAGAACGACATTTTCCGAATGACCCGAAGTGCTTAACGCCAACAGCACATCGCCTTCTTTCCCATATCCCCAGACCTGCTGAGCAAAGACCAGCGAAGCGCCGTTGTCGTTCCCAATGGCGCTGATCAATGCGCTTTGGCTGACCAGGGAAATCGCAGGCAGGGCGTTTTGCAAGCCGCCGGCAAGGAATGCGCCTTCGCGGGTATCGGGGAACCGCTCTTTTTGCGCCGCTGTCAGTTCTCGCTTCCGTTCAAAACCTTTCATCAGTTCGCCGACGATGTGTTCACTGTCCGCCGCCGAACCGCCGTTGCCACAGATCAACAGCTTGCCACCACCGGCAAAGCAATCGATCAGCATTTGCGATGCGCCGGCTATCGACTCTTTTATGGGCGCAAGCGCGGCATATTCCGATAAAAAGGAATCCAGTAAAGTCTGTGATCCGTTCATTGCTTTCCCTCCCTGGCAAAAATAACGCTGAGTGATGCAAAATCACCAATGGCTTCGCCCAGCGCTGCCGGCAGAATCTCGCAGGCATTCAGCGACCGGGAAAGCGCTTCCCTGCGCACGACAGGCAGCGTTTCCCTTTCAAAAAAGGTGCGGTTTCGAGCGTAAATGCTGCCGATTACGATCTTTTCCGGATTGAGCAGGTCGATCAGGATCGACAGCCCTTCTCCGAGCCTGTGGGCGCAATTTTTCAATAAAAACAAAGCATAGGGATCGCCTTTTTCCGCAGCGCAGGCAATCTCACGCGCCGTGGGCGTTTTTTCCAGCAAGGGGGAATCCATTCCCTTTTCACGCATTGCCTGCGCGTAATAAACGGCGCTTTTTGCCAAACCGCCGCCGGAGCAGAACCCCTCGAAGGAGCCGTTTTTTCCGTATCCTTCCGGGCCGTCTTCGCCAAGACGGACATGCCCGACCTCTCCTGCCATGCCGCACGCACCGGTATACAAACTGCCGTTGAGAATCAGTCCGGCGCCCATGCCGGTTCCGAAAGTCAAAAAAATCATATTGCGGCAGCCTTGCCCCGCGCCGAATTTCCATTCCGCCAGAGCCGAAGCATCGGCGTCATTGGCAAGAAAAACCGGCAGGGAAAAAAATGCCGCTGTTTTTTCCACGATCGGAACCCGATCCCATCCGGGCAGGTTCGGCGGGGACAAAATCAATCCCCTTTGCGGATCAAGCGGCCCACCGCAGCTGATTCCCACGCCGCAAAGCGATTCTTTGGCAAGTCCCGTGCGCAAAAGCAGATGATTTGCCCGCCGGTACAACTCCGCAAGAAGGGCGTCCGGCGTCAAATAAGATGCGGTGTCAATGGTTTCCTTCTCCAGAACACGGCACGCCCCATTTTCATAACAGCCAATCACAGCGGCGCATTTTGTACCGCCGATATCCAGTCCCAGCCCAAACATCTGCCTCACCTCACCCCCATTATAGCAAACCGTTTTTCTGCTGTCGAGCCCCACGCATAAAAAATAAAAAAGCTCTTGACAGGGTAAAGCAGTATGATAAAATAATAGTGCATTCCACCCAAAAGGAGAACGAGACATGAAAAAGATTATCAATGTTGCCGTGATTGGCTGCGGCGCCATTGCCAACAGCGCACATATACCCGCCTATATGGCAAGTGAAAAAGCAAACATCAAATATTTCTGCGATATCCTTCCGGAACGCGCAGAAGCCTGCGTGGCAAAATACGGCTGCGGCAAAGCGATTGTTGATTATCACGACATTCTGGATGATCCGGATCTGGACGCCGTGTCCGTCTGCACCCACAACGATTTACACAGTGTGATTTCCATCGATTTCATGCGGCACGGAAAAGATGTACTCTGTGAAAAACCCGCCGCCCGCATTTTATCGGAAGCATATGAAATGCAGAAAGTGTCTCACGAAACCGGACGGATTCTCGCCATCGGTGTGTGCAATCGCTACGGCTCCTATGTCAATGAAGTCAAAAAATACATTGAGGAAGGCAAGCTCGGCGAAGTATTTCATGTATACGCCTCTTTCCGGGCGCCCCGCTCCATACCGGGGATCGGCGGCCCTTTCACAACAAAAGCCGAATCCGGCGGCGGCGCGCTGATCGACTGGGGCGTGCATTATCTGGATCTGATCCTTTACTGCTGCGGCGACCCCAAACCCCTGACCGCCAGCGGCGAAGCCTTCAGCAAGCTGGGTGTGAACATTCCGGAATACGCCTATGAAAGCATGTGGGCGGAAGAGACAAAGGACGAAAACGGCACCTTTGATGTGGATGATTCCGTCACCGGACTGGTGCGCACCGAAGGGCCGACCATTTCCTTTAACGGCGCATGGGCACAAAATATCGATATCGCCGAAACCTATATCGACTTTATGGGCGACAAAGGCGGTATTCGGCTGAAATACTGCGGCGATTTTGTCTATTACACCGTCATCGACGGGAAACTGACCGGAACGCCGTCCGGCATTGAGGAAAACGACATTCACCGTACGGAAGTGCTGGACTTTGTGGATCATGTGCTGACCGGCGAACGCACCCGGAACGATATTGATCCCTGCATCCATACCAGCGAAATCATGGACGCGATCTATCGTTCATCGGAACTGCACCGGGAAGTCGCCATCAAGAACTGAAAAATCGGCTGTACCGGGGAAACCCGATACAGCCGCTTTTTTTAACAAAAGGCTAATTTTGTTTTCTGACGATTTCATATTCATCCCCTGCCGGTCGGTAATACCGGCAAACGGTGGTTTTCTGCGCATAAAAGGACGCCAGCTCGTCTTCATCCAATTCCAGCGAACAGTAGTATTCATCCGCATCCATATCATACGCGTTATACCGGCAGGTATCGCATTCCATTCCAAGTCTCCTTCTCTTACCGTTATTCACTCTATACCTTATATATATAAGTATAGCGGATCCGGAGAAAAAATCAACCCCATGGCAAGCGAAGAGCATGAAAAGATTTTTCTGCTGCCGGAAGCAGGACAGCCGGCAGATTTTCTTCCGCAAAAAATATTTTATTTGACAGGAGGCTGTTTCGTGAAAGCAAACAAAGCAAAAGTCCTTCAAAAAGTCGGCAAGGGGCTATTGGGCACAGTGCTGGCGCTTGCCGTCGGCGCTGGCGGCACGGCAGGTTATTTTGCCTATGCCAAAAATGCAAACATGACCATTCGTCTGAACGAAGGAAAAAAATTCCAAACCTTTACCGGCTGGGGCAGCTCCGCCTGCTGGTGGGCGCAGAAAACGCCGGACGATGAGACACGCGATCAAATCGCGCGGCTTCTCTATTCCAAAGAAGGTCTGGGGCTGAACATTTACCGCTACAACATCGGCGGCGGCTACGACCCGGAAAAAGAACGGGTAGACAATCCGTGGCGGCTGACCGAAAGTTTTTATATTTATAATGAAAAGAGCGGCAAATGGGAATATGATTTCACCCGCGATGCAAACGCGCAGAAAATGCTGGACGCGGCCTTATCCTACGGCTGTATCGACACCGTCGTTTTGTTTGCCAACTCGCCCCATTACACAATGACTGTCAGCGGCTTGTCCTCCGGCGGGATGGAAAGTTATCAGTCTAACCTGAAAGAAGACTGCTACGAAGCATATGTCGATTCCTTTTTGACCATCACCGAATATTTTTTGAAAAAAGGCGTGCCGGTTAAAATGATCTCTCCCATCAACGAGCCGCAATGGAGCTGGGGCGGCGACTGGGTCGGTCAGGAGGGCTGCCATTACGAAGAAGAGGAAGCGCTGCATCTGCTGCACCTGTTCGCGGAAGGCATCGAAGAAAGAAACCTGCCGGTTACGCTCTGCGCCCCGGAAAGCGGCAATATCGGCGATACGACAAAGCGGTATTTTGAAAATATGATCGCCGATGAGACCATTCGGGCGAACCTTGGCACGCTTGCCTATCACAGCTATTTTTCCGACGATGACCGCACGGCAAAAACGAAGCTCGGCTCGTGGATCGACCGCAATGCCGAAGGCGTTCCTGTCGCCATGAGCGAATGGTGTGAACTGCCCTGCGTCAACGATACCACTTCCATACAAGCAGCCCTGCGAATGGCGCGGGTCATGGCGCAGGATCTGACCTGCACCGGCGTCAACAGCTGGTCGGCGTGGGTGGCGGTCAACCAGCATGGCGCGGAAAAACCCGCCGCCGGAAAAGATTTTTCAGACGGGATGCTTTCCGCCGCCGACGATTTCAGCGAGTTTTACCTCACCATGCGCTACCACGCCATGGCGCATTTTGCCAAATACATTCCTGCCGGTTCTGTGCGCATCGGTGCAAGCTCTGCCATCTATCCGCTGGTAACCACAAAGACCGACGACGGGAAACGGATGTTTTCCACTTCGGTCAACTACGCTGCGTTTCTGACACCGGACGGCAAAGCGGTGCTGGTGGTGGTCAACGAGGGCGCGGCACGCAGCCTGACGCTTACGACCGATCGCACCCAAATGACCGTCATCCAAACCGACGCACAAAAGCAGGAAGAAACGGTCTATGAAGGCGATGTAAAAACGCTCACCCTGCCCGAAAACAGTCTCATCACCATTGTATTGTCATAAGATCGTCCTACAGCCCGTTTCGGCTATCTTGCGGAAACAGGCTATTTTTTTGCGTAAAAAATAGCAAAATTGAAATAACCGTCTTGCGCCCTCTTTCTTTTTGTAATAAGATAAACATACAAAGGAAGATTTATGAATTCGGTTTGTTTTTCCCCCTCTTATCAAGGAGGAATCCAGATGAAAAAGACAAAACGATGGGTTCTTTTCCCTCTGCTTCTGGCTGTGCTTGTTGTCATCGGCGGAATTGTTCTGCTTGCCGGATGGACGGCGCCGATCGACACTTCGTTCGGCTTTGACGACAGTCTGAACAACGGCAAAGAATCGCTGGTCGAATGGGGCGTGGAACCGGAACTGGCAAAGCATATCTCATCCGGCGGCATTCTGGATGGAATGCTGAAATCGAACCATTTTTATTGCCGGCAAAAATGGTTCGACGCCGACGGCAGAGCGTTTCTGCGGGAAAGCCATGTGCTGATTGAAAACGGACAGGCGAAAAATGCAGGCGAAGAAAAAGACGGCGAAGAAACCATCAAAAACGCTGCTGTAACGGAAGACACCCTGTTGGTCTTTGTGCAGAGCGAAACCGGCATTGTGACTGTGGCAAGGCTCCTGACGCAAAAAGAGATGCCCGCGATCCGGCTAACCGACCAAATCCGTCTGGTTGCCAGCAATCTGAACTTCGTCACCGGCAGCGGTTTTGGTCTGCTGGTCACAGAAGGCAACGGCAAACGCGGGTACCGGTATCTGGACAGCAGCGTTGCCATTTCGGATTCCGCCGCCGCGCTGCAAATAGACATTCCGCTTCCCTTTTCCAAAAAGGTCGAGCAAATGTATGTCCTTGCCGCCGCCCAATTCCAGAGCAGCGACGAGCTGTTCCGGCAGGCAAGAACCACGATTTCCTCCGGCTACTGTCACAACACGCTGTTTTCGGAAACATGGGCAGACAACGGCTTGCTTTTCTCCTTTGACCCGACAGATCCGGTCTGAGGACATTCGGCAAGCAACGCTGATCTGCCGGATCGAAAAGCAAAAAGAAAAAGGAACTGCCCCACAGCGAGAAGAGATCCCTTCCCTGTGAGGCAGTCCTTACTTTTTTTCGCTAAGGCAGAAGCCCTTTATTTACACTGTTCCATCAATTCCGCAAAGTGAGTAACGACCGTGGATGCGGTATGCTCGCCCAGAGAAAGCACTTCGTCGGCAATTTCATCACCGATGATATGCCCAAAGAACGCATAGTTATTATCCAAAACACAATACCCCAGTGAATCGTTGGAAAGCGGCATGGCATACAGGTCAACGCCTTCCGGCGCCATCGCGGTCATCGCATCATATTCCCACGCGGTGCCGTCCCAGGACAAATCACCGATGATTTCCGAGCCATAGAAAACCTCCGGATACAGTTCCACCGGAACAATACCGAAGCCGACCCGGCCGCCAAGCTCCACATATCCTTCTTCCATCAAAATAACCGGCTTCATGGGATCATCGGTGGTATAAACGGCGTTGTTCACAAGCCCTGCTTTTACCGCCAGCACCAGAATATCATTCTCCGGCGTAAAGGTATACTCCGTATATTTCGCGTTGAGCACCGGCTCTAATTTTTCCATACTGCCATCATCCGCAGCCAGGATCAGATCGGCAAACACTCTGCCGGAATAACGGGTCGTAGCGCCGAGGCGCTCCTCTTCCGGAAGCTGCTCTTCATCCACATTCAGCCCCATGCGGGACAGCTGACCGGACGCACCCTGAATAAACAGGAAGTTATAGCCGGTTTTTTCCTGAATGCGCTGTTCCATATAATAAATGTAATCGGAGGAAAGCAGGCCGTGAGACGCACTGAAAGAGGTGGGATGGCAGCTGATGTCCGCCATATAGATTCCTTCCGAACCGTCCGCCGGTACAAATTTCAGCGAAGCGATGGGCGGAATGTCCTCAGGAGCGATCAGTCCGCGCTTATCTTTGATATAGTCGCTGCCGTCCACCTGGGCATAATACAAATCGCCGGGGCGAAGATCCAAAACCGCCTCTTTGACCGCTTCCACCGTTGTGGCAAGATAGGATTGCTTAAAGGCATTGGCATTGGCAAGGCGCGGATCGTTTTCGCCGATATCAAGCAGATTTTTGAAAGACGCGGTCAGGATCCGATAAATCGATTCCGTCGCTACGCCCTGGGTATCCAGCGCGCTGTGACTGTGGGTAACCGAAAGATTCAACGCGGCGATCCGGATTCCCTGCGTCTGTGCCCACTGCACAACCTCAGCGCGGATGGCGCGCGTGTCGGCAGAGGTCACGCCCAGCGAATCCACCACAGCAAAGATCACGAGCCCCTCGCCGCTGTTGTCATCCAGCGCGACAACACGCACGCGGTTATCATCGTTGACGCCCTGCGCCAGACGATTTGTCAGATCGCGGCCGATATAATATTTTCCCGGCTCAAAATCATCCGGCACAATCGAACGGGAAGCATACCCGGCATACCACTGGTTGCCTTCCGCTGCTTCGGTAGCGTAGGTTTCGCGCCCCGGCAGGAAATTTTCCCCATTGTAGCTGTCCAGACTTTCCCAGTCGGACGGGTTGGGATACAGCGCACTTACAATCCTGAGCAGCCCCATGCCGATTTTGTTGAGAAAATTATAAAAGCTTTTTTCAAAGTCGGACATGGACGCGCTTTTGATCGGCTCGCTGAGCTGATCCTCAATTGTGAACGCATCATAATCATAAGGTCCATAGGATACATCTGCCGCGCCCGCCGTAAAGGTCGAGAACGCCAGTACAAGGCAGAGCAGAACCGCAACGCCCCGCAAATGAATCTTTTTCATTTCGCAACCTCCAGATAATCAATCTATGCCTATTATATAGTATTATATCTATATTTTCAATAGCCTTTTTATAAAATATAGCCACTTGTACAAAAATATGGCGTTTTTGAGGGAATGAACTCTTGAAAACGCCTTTTCGCTGTGCTACACTATAGGCGAAAATGGGGGAACGGCAGAAATTGCCGTTTTCGACTGTATTTTATCAGATCAACGGCAATGGAGTGACTGTCATGGAAAAAAAGAGAGAAAAATTCTCTTCTCGTCTCGGATTTATCCTTATCAGCGCCGGCTGCGCCATCGGATTGGGCAATGTCTGGCGGTTCCCGTATATTACGGGGAAATACGGCGGCGCGGCGTTTGTTTTGATTTATCTGCTGTTTCTGGTCATTATGGGCATTCCGATCATGGTCGCCGAATTTTCCGTCGGCAGAGCCAGCCAATGCTCCGCTGTCCGTTCGTATCATGTCTTAGAGCCAAAAGGCACCAAGTGGCACTGGCACGGGTATGTCTGTGTGGCAGGCAATTATCTGTTGATGATGTTTTATACCACCGTTGCCGGCTGGATGCTTTCGTATATGGTCAAAATGGCAAAAGGGGATTTTGTCGGGCTGAATCCAACGGAGGTCGGCGCGGTTTTTAACGATATGCTGGCCAAACCGCTGCCGATGATTTTCTGGATGGCGCTGACCACTGTGGTCTGTTTTCTGGTCTGCTCCATGGGACTGCAAAAGGGCGTGGAGCGAATCACCAAATGGATGATGAGCTGTTTGTTTATCATTTTGATCATTCTGTGCATTCGCAGCGTTACCCTGCCGGGCGCCGTCGAAGGACTGAAATTTTACCTGACGCCCGACTTTGGCAAAATGGCGGAAAACGGATTGGGCGAAGCCATTTTCGCCGCTATGGGGCAGGCGTTCTTCACTTTGAGCATCGGGATCGGCGCCATGTCCATTTTTGGCAGCTATATTGATAAAAACCGCTCGCTGACCGGCGAAACCGTCAGCATCTGCGCACTGGACACCACCGTTGCGCTGCTTTCCGGACTGGTGATCTTTCCGGCCTGCTTCGCCTTTCAGATCGATCCGGGCGAAGGCCCCGGCCTCGTCTTTGTGACACTGCCCAATGTGTTTAACCAGATGCCCGGCGGACGGATCTTCGGCACGCTGTTTTTTGTATTTATGTTTTTTGCGGCGGCTTCGACCATCATCGCCGTGTTTGAAAATCTGATTAACTTTTCCATTGATCTGTCCGACATGAGCCGCAAAAAAGCGGTTATCCTCAACCTTGTGCTGGTGCTTGTGCTTTCGATCCCCTGCGTTTTGGGCTTCAATGTTCTTTCCGGGTTCCAGCCGCTGGGCGAAGGCACCACGATTCAGGATCTGGAAGACTTTATCGTTTCCAACAACCTGCTGCCGCTGGGAAGTCTGGTTTTCCTCCTGTTCTGCACCACAAAAAAAGGCTGGGGCTGGAAAAATTTCATCACCGAAGCAGACTCCGGAAAGGGTCTGAAATTCCCCAAATGGTCGCGCGTGTATGTCACCTACATTCTGCCGTTTATTGTGCTGTTTATTTTTGTGATGGGATATTATCAGAAATTTTTTGCAAAATAAAACACCC
>CALWIU010000019.1 GCA_944380845.1 uncultured Clostridia bacterium
GTATTTCAATCCACGCTCCCCATATCGGGAGAGCGTTGGGGAGTAACAGAGAGATGATCTCGGTGGCCGACGTATATCTACACACCCCGTGCGGGGAGCGACTATCACATTTTTTTATACCGTCAAGTGTTATTAAATTTCAATCCACGCTCCCCGTGCGGGGAGCGACTGTAAATATCTCCGGCAGTGTTTTGCACCAGCAGATTTCAATCCACGCTCCCCGTGCGGGGAGCGACAGCTTCTTGGAGTTCTCGATCCTTTCTAATGGTATTTCAATCCACGCTCCCCGTGCGGGGAGCGACGGCGGGGCAAATCCGACGGGTATGAAGCGAAAAAATTTCAATCCACGCTCCCCGTGCGGGGAGCGACCCGGACACTGATTGGCTGCATCAACCGACTTTTTATTTCAATCCACGCTCCCCGTGCGGGGAGCGACGAATGGGCGGATAAGTATCGCAGGCTGTCCCCAATTTCAATCCACGCTCCCCGTGCGGGGAGCGACCCACGGCGCTGACACGCGGGCAACCCCGCAACGAATTCAATCCACGCTCCCCGTGCGGGGAGCGCCTACGGAGAAACAAGCTTTTACCCACATCGTGCCGATTTCAATCCACGCTCCCCGTGCGGGGAGCGACGGATGCGGTCGAAAGACGGCTGCGCGGTCTTGACATTTCAATCCACGCTCCCCGTGCGGGGAGCGACGAACAAGATTGTAGGGTCTTATAACTTGCCATCTGATTTCAATCCACGCTCCCCGTGCGGGGAGCGACAGCAATCTTTCATAAAAATTCTACGAAATTTTATATGCAATTGCTAAAAAAAGTTCCAATAAAACACATTCTGTATCTTTCAAGCAAATTGTTGCATTTTACAATTCTTGAAACTAAAAAATTTTGCGTGCGAACCTATCCACTTTTTCTGTTTGCTTCCCTTTCGCACTTTAAAGAATCATCGGTTCCTCCGGGAAATAAGTAGATTTGCATCCAAAATGATCAATCTTTTTCTCATATCGGTTGCCCAAATAATAAAAACGCAAACTATCTCGCTCCAAATCCATAATACTGCACAATTTTGCCTGAAGCTGTTTACACTGAACGGCATCAAGCAGACATTCAAAAACAGAGCACTGCACACGTTGACCATAGTTGACGCACTGTTTTGCAATTTGTCTAAGACGCTTTCTCCCTGCCGCATCCTCTGTATTTACATCATATGTAATTAAAACCAACATAAAAAACCTCACTTCCACAAAAACGGCGGATATGCATCCAAATCCCCTCGAAGATAGCGGGCAAGAAGCAATGACTGAATAAAAGGTACCAGCCCCCACGGAAGCTTTTCATTTAAGAAAGGATGCGTAATGTTTTCTTTCTTCCGTTGCTGCCACTTGGATAAAAACAGCCGTCTTGCATCATCCTTTAAATAAACACCCCCGCTTTCCCGCCTTGCAAAATCCGATTCCTTCAACATACGGTTATTGACAAGAAACAGAACGAACCGATCTGCTACACAAGGACGCAGTTCTTCCATCAAATCCAGCGCCAAAGAACTGCGACCGGGACGATCCCTATGTAAAAATCCCACATATGCGTCCAGCCCGACACTTTCCAACGCGGAAGCACAATCATGCGCAAGTAGGCTATAGGCGAAGGAAAGCAGTGCATTGATAGGATCAAGAGGCGGTCTTCGGTTTCGCCCGCAAAAAGCGAATAGCTCTGCATCGCCCAAAATCATTTTCGGAAAGGCACTAAAATAAAGGGTGGAAGCCGCTCCCTCCAAACCACGAAGAGAGTCTAAATTGGTTTCTGCTGCAACCTGTGGCAACAGATCTTTCAGTTTTTGAGAGGTTTGGCGCAGGAATTCCCCATCCACTCTCATGCTGTGATCGCGCTTTATGCGTTCTATACACCATCTGGCATTATAGATCTTGCCGAATATCATACACCTGGCAACGCGGCAGCTCAGGGTAACATCATCCGCCATTCGGTATTGGGTACGACGAAGGAATACATTTCCATTGGCTCCACCACTGATTCGTGCTAAAAATTTTCCTTGTGGCGAACAAAAAGACAAGGAAATCCCATGTGAGCAGCAAGCCCCCATCAAAGCAGGGGAAGCTCCTTTATAGGAAAAAGACTGAATGGAAGCTAAGGTATGCAAAGGATAACGGGCAACTACTGCATTTTCGCGATTGGCAACAACATTTTCCCCATCCAAAGAAAGATAAATATCTTCCGAGGTTACAAAAAGGGTATTCAGTAAAGGTCTCATACATCAGCCTCCATGACTTTCCGCAGATAGGAATCTACCGTTTTTTCTTTCATAAGCCCCGGCAAACAAAGGGAATACAAAGAACAGTTTTTACATTTTTCGGTTCGCTTCACCTTGGGAGTATATCCTCGGCGATAAAGCTGATGCATCTCATCTGTCAATGATAGAACCTGCTGTCTAAGGTCTGATGTAAAAATGACAGCGGTTCGCCGCCGAAGCTCGCCATAAAACAACGCGCCTTCAGAAATGCGGCAACAGAGCATTGTTTCCAAACACATCGCCTGAGCGCATAGCTGTAATTTGTCTGCCGGGTGCGTTTTGGGCACGCCGCGTTTATATTCCACCGGGAAAGGCGTCCATAGTCCATCCACCCCGTGCAAAAAAACACCTTGATCTGACTGGTAAAATTCTACAACATCACATTTACCCGATAATCCCAAAATATTGGAATAGACAGGCAAATCCCGCAAAATCAAGGTATTGCCCCGGCGTTCGCGCTGACTGGCATCATGGGCTTTTACATGAAGGAAACTGCCTTCTACTGTTCGCACATTTTCCTTCCACTGTTGCTCAATATGAATTAACGCCCACTGACGACGACAAAAAGCAAAATGCTGCAACCCAGAAAGCTGAAGGAACTCCTCTTCTTTATAAATCATCCCAGTCGCTGACAGGTAACGCCGTCAGGCAGTGCATCCTCATCTACAGACACGACATAATCCTGATAGGAACGGGCAGGCGCAGGATCATTCGGCGTTTTACGAGCAATTTTTACCGTATCAAAGAGTTTCCATGCAGGAGCGCATCCCAACTCATTGTCATGTTTAAATACAATCAACTCCCTAACAGCCATTTTTCCTCTGGCAGCAGAACGATCATTTTCAAACATATTTAGAATCGCTTCCCAAAGCAAAGACAGATCATCTTCAGAAAAACCCGTTGTTTTACGAGCCAAATTAGCAGAGATATATCCTTCGCAACGATAAAGACCATAAGGAATAATATATTTTCGCCCCATTTCGGTACCTTTTGCCTCTGCATCTGCTTCTTTTGTAATTGCAACACGAGTAATGGTTACCTCTTGAGGAACAACCGGTTCGATGCTGCGAGCAAACCCCATTTGTACTGGGCCTCGGACTTGACCACAGTTCAGCGACGATTTTACAAAAGTGGTCATAACAGCACCAAAGGTACGAATATCATAAAAATTGGCACACATCCAGTCACGAATTTTCCGATCCAGATCAGGGTCTGCTTTTTTCTTCTCTTTTATATTTTTTTCTGTTACTTCCAACTGCGCATAGGCTTGCGCATCGCTGCGATTAAGAGGAACACCGTCCTTGACATAAATACGGTAACCTGTCGCATCTTCTTTTACTGTTTCAACATAATTGCGAATTTTTCTTTTAAGACAGACATCGGTAACGAGACCAAATCCTGTTTCTGGATCCACTCGTGGCATATTGCCTGCGTCCGGATCGCCGTTGGGATTGCCGTTTTCTACATCAAAAAGAATCACAAATTCATAACGGTTTTGAATGGGTGTACTCATATTATTTTTCCTCCTTTTTTTCAAAGCGCAATTGGGTCTGATGATAGTAGCCTAACTGAAAAGCTCCTTGCTGGGGAAGATTCATACGGGCTGGAAACTGCTCACCTATTTTTCCAAGCAAAACTGTAATCTGTTTATCATAATAAGTTCGCAACCCAACATTTAATTTTTTTAGATGTTTTTGAGCCAGATTAATCAAAATAGGAAACACAATTGCCGGGGTGGCTGAGGCAGAATTAAAATACTTATCTCTGATTGTGGCGCTGATATTCGGGTTTGCAGCAAACTGCAGAGCTTCTAAGACCGAAAATAATCGCCCCAAATTATAAGGGATATTTGTGCTGTTATCGTTCAGTTGCACAGTTAAAACCTCCTTTGGTATGTCCGGATGCGGATGTTTCAAATAATACGCTTTCAAAATGGCTGCACGCCCTCTGGTGATATTCCTTTCTGCTCTGATTCTCAGGATTACGCCATTCAGCAGTGTTGCAGGATATGGAAGATTACGCAAAATAGCGCGCATTGTCTCACCAGCCAGGTTGGGGGAAGGTTTTTTATCTCGCGAGTTCTGGTTTACTGTTTCATTTAAAATCTTCCACAATGGAATGATATCGCTTTTATCTTTTGAATTGTTTACAATTTCCAACCTTTTTTGATGTGCTTGCACATTTTGCAAAAAAGCACCAAAACTATCGCGTAGAAAAAAACGAACCGATAACCGGGCAGCATTGGGAGAAAGTCCCAAAATATAAAACTCCATGTCGGGATCCAATCGTTCTTTATCAAAAATCACAGGATTGCCCTGACACAGGTTTTTAAGCGCACTTTGCATATCTGACAAGGAATATGTTGACTCCTGATCAAAAAAAGCCCAGCCCATCATCTTGCTATACATATCACCTCCATTTCTTGCCCAACAGACCACTGTGGTGTCACCCATCCGATAAACATGATCCTGATCGGCAAGCAAATGATTAAGGGCTGCCGTATAAGCAAAGGAAGCATATTTACTGGTCGGTGCATTGTAATTCTGCTCCTTCCCGTATGAACAAAAAGCAGGTTCATTAAAAGATATCAGTGCAGCGCCGCTGGACTGTGCGCCATAAACATTTTTAATAGCAGGATGAATACTTTCAATTGGACCATGTTTGCCCGTGACCAAACAGACCATCTGCGGCCCGTCATTCTCTGTTTGAAAATGAAAACCCCAGGCTTGTCGAACCAACACATCCTCCTGAACATATGCCCCATTATACCAAAACACCAAATTGCCACCAGATAACAAGTCTTCTTCGTATTGAGAAAACACTTTGGAAGTACGCGCTTGTTCCGGCTGCCAAGCCTCAAAAAAAGCCAAAACGGCTTTTGCTGCGGGACTTTCCACCCCCGATAGCAGTCTTTCATGCAGTTGTTTGCTTGCCTGAAAACATTCCCATGCCCGCTGAGGATTCTCTTTTTTATCCACCCCCAAAATATAACTGGAAGTGTCACAAAGAAAATTAGCGGAAATCCCGCTTGAACGCTTTACGGCAGCGGGAAGAGACATGGTTTTGTTTTTTTCCTTTGCCTTTTTTTCCTTTGCCTTTTTTTCCTGTCCAGTCTGTAAACTAATGACTTGTTTCAACTCTCCATCTGCACCGATGCAAAGAGCATATGCGACTTTTCTTTCTTCCCAACCATACTGTGCGATTTTTCCCTGCATCGCCATCGTCTGATAATAGTCTGTCAGTGCCTGCAAAATCATCGACGCACCTCCTGACTATCCCAAGTTGGAATTTCTAACACACCATCCTGTAAAATGCCACGGAAAAAGAGAGGAGAAATATTTTCCGGATCTGTATAATCCAAATCATAAAGCATCCATCCCAGATCTTTTTCTCCTTTCAGCTCTTCCGGACATGGAGGCAACTCCTTGCACAAACAAAACTGAGCCGGAAATTCCCGACATCCAAAACAGGGTTGATGATAAAACTGTCCTTTCAAAATTCGTCTTTTCACAATATCCTGAAACTTGCCGGGGTTGTCTGCTGGCGTTGCTTTTTCTGTCATTTCAAAATGTGCCCCAATCACATAATGCACATCCCGAAGCATCAACGCGGCACGCTGTTGGATGTTTTTCGATGTACTGATGTATAATGTTCCTGTTCCCCGTTTCATCTCCGTTTGTGCCGCACGGGCGGATGCCGTGGCGCTGACCTCATTGCGTCGCAGATTAGCAAACCGAATTGGCGCACAAACGCGAATGCGGTCAATTCGCCAGCGCAATCCCGGATGCCAGTAAATTGACTCAATCAAGCCCCGAGCTGCTGATGGTGTCATGGCATCATAGCTTACGCGTTCCACCTTCATTTCCGGACGGGTAAAAAGTGCATAGTCCCCCCAAACTTCCAGTTTGATGGACATTTGTGTTCCTCCTTTCATTTATAACCAAAGTAAAAACACGAGAACAGCTGCCGGACGCCGATATGGTTCAATCGGATTACAACAAATTTCCGCATTATTTACTTTTTTTGCACATAACATATTTTTAAAAATTTTATGCTCACCAGTTTGTTTCAAACTTGTCGCACCGGATTTCTTAAACAAAAACTGCTTCCCCGCTATCAGCATCCAGAGATAGACCGGCTTCTTCTGAATACAGATCCATGTTGTTCAAGATCACCGCACCGTTTTCCAGAATTTCCAAGGCACCTGCCGCTTGCAACGCCGCGAAGTGATCTTCATAAACGGAAACTCCGTACCGACCGAGTTGTCGAAAGATAAAAGGCGAAGCTGTGCCATGGCGTAATTTTTCAACGAGCGCCGCCCCCTCATTCAGCGGAATATAAATAATTTGCGTTGGAGAATCAATCAAATGGAACCGTTCGGCTATAACACGGAATGGAAAAAAATTTGTCTGCATTAAAGATAAAATGTTTTTCCGATCCAGCTCTGCTGTTCCTGTTAAGTTCATCAAGTCCGAAAAATAATCATGAATGGCACTTTGTGATGAAAAATCGGAATAACGAGCCATAATATGCCTTGCTGCGCCAACTGGAATGGAAAATAACGGTGGTGTTTTCAACTCACTTTCAAAAACAGTTACTTCACTCTCTGCAACTGATCTTTTCCCTTCCCGATTGCAACGCCCTGCCGCCTGCAAAATGGAATCCAACCCCGCTATTTCTCGAAATACAGAAGGAAAATCCACATCGACACCAGCTTCAATCAGAGAAGTGGAAACCACTCGACAAGGCAACTGCTCTTCCAATCGAGTGCGGATTTTTTTCAGTTGGCGCTGCCTATGCGCTGGACACATGAGTGTCGACAAATGAAAACTTTCCGTTTTATCTAATCTTTCATATACTTCTTTTGCTGCCTTACGGGTATTAACAACACACAACACCTGACTTTTTGTATTGAGTTGTGTTGACAGTTCATCCCAAGTAAGCGTACCCATCCGTCGGAAAGTCACGCGTTGAAACACATCCCACTGACAAGTATCAGGCGGGCAGATCTCCCGAACAGGATAATGTGGAAGGAATTCATGGATAATTGGCTCTAATGCGGGTTGCGTAGCTGTACAAAGAACCGCCGAGACGCCGTACTGCTCCACCAGCTGTGTGATTGCCCAAACACAGGGACGAAGGTAAGGGATTGGCAGCATCTGCGCCTCATCAAAAATTACCACACTGCGCGCTATATTGTGAAGCTTTCGGCACTGGGAAGGTTGGTAAGCATATAGCGATTCAAAAAACTGTACAGCAGTTGTCACAACCACCGGAGCATCCCAATTTTCCGTAGCTTGCGCTTTCCGAATGGTATCGGGATTCGCTTCATCCTGTAAATCATATAATACATTTGAATGATGCTCCAGCACATTCTCTGCACCCAGTATATTTTGAAAGACCTTTGCTGTTTGCTCAATGATTGAAGTATAGGGGATCACATAAATCACACGACGAAGACCATGCTTTTTGGCATGTGCGAGTGCGAAGGCTAGGGAGGAAACCGTTTTTCCGCCGCCTGTCGGAACAGTGAGAGAAAACAACCCGGGGCTCTGTTCACTCCCTGATTGAATACATTTTTCCAGAATCGCACATCGCTGACGATTCAATTCGCCTTTTGGCGGGAACCAGTCCGATATGTAACATTTCAGCATATCCCATAGCTGTTCCACGGATGTCTCATTTTTTTCCCGGACTTTTCCTGACATAAAGGCTTCTGTGTCAAGGAAATCCGCATCGACCAGACAAGAATAAAGCATTCGTGTAAAAAACATTCCTTGTGCACTTGAAGCGTTTCTTAAAAAATCAGGGATTTCCGTCTGAGGAAGCACTACTTCTTCTGCCCATTTTTCATATACCGGCAAACACCCATGTGCTTTTTGCTTGATTCGTCCAAAAAAAGTTGGTTGCGGCGGTTCATCCATCTGGCCGCCGCCGTCTGGCAAGCCACCATGATGCCCGGCTACCGCAAAAGCAGCAAAAGGTTGCCTGCGACTCCAACATTCGATCGCTCCCGCCGTAGAATGATCCACCTTGATTGCATCGCCACGCAATCGTCTTTGAAACTCTTGCGAATATTTTCCGATATCATGAGCAAGTCCCGCTAACGCCGCCTGTCCCTCGCAATCAAAAACACGGGCAAACTCCCCAGCCAATTGGGATGTTCCCACAAGATGAGAATAAATTGTCTGGGTTTGTCCCATTTCTGAAATATGAGCCAAAAACGAACTGTTCTTCATAAAAACCTCCTTATTGATTTTTTGTGAAAAAAGATGGCAAGATAGATAAAATCTTTTATTATTTTCTTAAATAACAGTTGTTTCCGACATTATACAGTATCTTTCGTTTTATATTTTTCTTTTTATCAAAATAAATGTTCAATATTTCTTGTTGTTATTTTTTTGCGACACCTTGCAATTGACAAATAATGTAATATAACCGTTTAATAGATACAACACCAAAAAAGACAGACAAAAATCATTAACTCCAAAATATTCCTCCGTTACACAACGGGAGGATCTTGTTGTTTTGATTTATTAAAATATAACATCATATAATGATGCCATAAAAGTACAAAATATCCCGACGAAAAACCATTTGCAATGCCACAAATTTGAAGATTTTCATTGTAATTATCAACGACATAATTTTAAAGCCATCGAACAGACTAAAATCGCCAAAAAAATAATCTACTTTGATATACTTTTGAGGACGGAATATGCGTTCCCTCTCGTTCTCTTTAAAACACACCTTTGGTTATATGAAAAATATAAATAATAATTCACTTTATTTTTATTTAAACAATATTTACGCCGCAAATCGGCTTGAACAACAAAAAGATCTATCAGACTTTCAAAAAATCTGATAGATCTTTCCTTTTCAAAGATAACATACTGCCGCCGTTTTGCCGCCGCAAAGGGCTTGCAAATCACCAAAACCGCCGGCTGCGGGCTTTTCTAAAGGCGGACAATCACTCCCATTCAATGGTTCCACAAGGTTTCGGCGTCAAATCATACAGAACGCGGTTGACACCGGGAACTTCCGATGTTATGCGTTCGGTCAGGTGCTGCAACAGCGAAAAAGGGATATCCTCTACCGTTGCCGTCATGGCATCTTTGGTATTGACTGCGCGGATAATCACCGGATAGGCAAAGGTTCGCTTTCCATCCCGGACGCCCACCGATTTAAAATCCGGAACAACGGTAAAATACTGCCAGACTTTTCCCGCAAGACCGTTTTTTTCAAATTCTTCCCGCAGGATTGCATCGGATTCCCGCACACAAGCAAGCCGTTCTTTTGTAATGGCACCAAGGCAGCGCACCCCCAGTCCGGGACCGGGGAAGGGCTGTCGGTATACCATGGTTTTCGGCAGACCAAGCGCATCACCGACTACCCGCACTTCATCTTTATACAAAAACTTTAACGGCTCCACCAGACGGAACCCCAGCTGCTCAGGCAAGCCGCCCACATTATGGTGCGCCTTCACGCCCTTTTCGCTTTCCAAAATATCAGGATAAATCGTTCCCTGCGCCAAAAATTCGATGCCGTCCAGTTTCTGCGCCTCTTCTCTGAACACTTCGATAAACTCTGCGCCGATGATTTTTCGCTTCTGCTCCGGATCAGACACACCGGCTAATTGCTTCAGGAACCGGTCTGACGCATCCACATAGATCAGATTGGCATCCATCTGATCCCGAAACACAGAAACAACCTGCTCCGGTTCGCCCTTGCGCAGCAAGCCATGGTTGACATGAACACAAACCAATTGTTTGCCGATGGCTTTGATTAAAAGGGCGGCAACAACAGATGAATCCACCCCGCCGGACAATGCCAGCAGAACCTTTTTGCTTCCCACCGTTTCACGCACTTCGGCGATTTGCTGATTGATAAAAGCCTGTGCCGCCTCCGCCGTCGCAATACGCGCCATGTCTTCCGGTCGTTTCTTGTTTTCCATTGACTCAGCCTCCTGTATCATCCTGTTTTCTTCCGCGATCTGCGATTCACAGTCGCTATTTTTCTTTATTTTACATGATTTTTCGGCATTCGTCAAATCTTTTTTGTTAATATTTTCCAATCTTTGCCGTTTTGCTCAAGAGAAAGCAGTTTTTCTTTTTTGTCAAGGCCTCCGGCATAGCCCGTCAACCGTCCGTTTGCACCAATCACCCTGTGACAGGGAATCACCAGGGAGATTGGATTATGCCCAACCGCGCCGCCTACCGCCTGCGCCGAAAGACGGGGAATCCCCCGCTCTTTTGCGATAACCGAGGCAATCTCGCCATAGGTTCTTGTCTGTCCATAGGGGATCGTCAATAACACCGCCCAAACCGTTTTTTGAAACGGTGTCCCTGTCGCAGACAGCAGCGGGGTAAAATCAGGAACTTCACCGGAAAAATAAAGATCCAGCCAACGCGTCGTCTGATCGAAAATGGGCAGATTTTTTTCTTTCTTTTCCCTCAAAAAACCGCTGCCGAAATATTTTTGCCCATCAAACCATAACCCCGTCAACGCTGTGCCATCGCTCGCCATGGTCATTCCACCCAAGGGGGAGGCATAGGAACCTGTGAACATCATACTCGCACCGCCTGTTTGTCTGCTATACCAAAACTTTTCTGTTCTATCCGAAAAAACAAGTCGCTGAACCGTTCGGCCGCGTACAAAACGCCCGAAAATTGCGCCGGCTCGTCCTGCAAAACGCAAGCCCACGCCCACAACGGCCGCTTCCCCTGCATTGTAACAGGTCTCTTTCCTGTTTGCAAGACCATGGCATCCGTAAAAAAAAGACATTTATTCCAATTGGACATAAAAAAGGGCATCTTTTTCTCGTTTTAACAAGAAATATTCTAAATAAGCAACAAATAAAAAAAGAAAACAAAAAAATTTTTTTCGATTTTTTGGCACTGAAACGCAGGGTTGCAGGAAATTTGTGCAGCAAGAGCAACGAAATGTGATAAAATATCGCATGTTTTCAGCAAGGAACCTTTTGGCAATTTGCTTATTTAAAGAAAAAAGAAGATGTTATTTTACTAATTATTCATTTTTAACCAATTTAGGCAAAAATTTGTTGATTCCCGCATCCGGCTAAAAAATATGTGTTGATTTGACACAAATACAACTTGATGTTTTTTCAACCTGCCCTTGACGATTCGCTTTGATTTGTGGTATATTATTCCTGCAAACATTGTCAAAAAAACACACACGAGGAAGTGAAAAGAATGCGAGTGATCAAAGGATGGATCCTGTTAAATCATGAGCGGATCTGTTGCTATGGTGCGATTCTGACATTCCCGGACGGAACTGTGGTGTTCCCGGAAATTTCTCTCAGAAGAGCAGATGTAGAATTTTTTGGCGGCATGATACATTATTTTTCCATCAAAAGCAAAGACCAAGCCAAAGAACTGGCAGCAGACTACATCAACCTGCTGGCGAAATATACCTGATTCTATTGTTTTTTTGACCGGAAAAAGCACCGGGCTTTCCGGTGCTTTTTCGTTGTTCCGAAAGAAGTCTCCTTCTTTCCGGACTATTTTTTAAAAGGCAAATTGTCATTGATGGGACTGACAAAACAGCCTGCGGTTGATTACCGGTTAATAAACAACCAGGCATTCGCAACCCCCGCCGCATCAAAAGCAGATCAAAAAAGATGACATGACAAACCATCTGTTTATATGGGGAGCCGCGCCGGGGCAAGCCGACACGAAAAAAACCGTCTTACTTTTTTTTGGTCTGCACAATTTTTCGATTGATAAAAAGCCAATATTTCATTACCACTTTTTGCGGAAGCAGTTTTGCGGCAAGATGCTGTGCTTTTACATAAAGCGAATAAACGGACATATCTTTCCCTTTTTTTGCATCCTTTAACGCCTTTTTGGCTACCTCTTCCGGTTGGGATAGTCCGGGGTATTTGATCTGAACGCCGTTGTACTCTTTGGGCAGCATGGGCGTATCGATCCAGCCCGGACAGCAGGCCGTAACACTTATTCCCGCCCCCTTTAGCTCCTGATTTAAACTGCGCGAATAGCTGCGAATGAACGCTTTTCCCGAAGCATAAAGGTTGATGAACGGCAGTGGCTGAAAACTTGATTGACTCGACATATTGATAATATGACTGCCGCTGTCCATAAAAGGCATAACGACTTCTGTCAGCAAAACAACCGATTTAACATTCAGATCGATGTATGTTCTGGTCGTTGCCAGGTCGAAATCATCAAACCGTCCAATGATGGCGATTCCGGCATTGTTTATCAGCATTTTTACCGATGGCTGTTCTTCCTGTAAAACAGCCTGTAGATCAAGAATGGATTGTTCCAGCGAAAGATCCATTGAAAAGGTTCTGATAACCTGCCCATATTTCTGTTTCAGGGCGTCCAGTTTCTTCTGATTGCGGGCAATACACCAAATCTGGTCAAGCTTTTCTTTCGCCAGATATTCTACAAACGCTGCGCCGATGCCGCCTGTGGCTCCTGTCAAAATAGCAATATTCATAATACCCCCCCCTGAAAGACTTTTTGTGCTGCTGTTTGTATTGTATCGAATGCTTCCGTACAAGTCAACATTTATCTGCCCTTTTCCCTCGCATTGTATTCGTTCGGGAATGCTCACGCACTTTTTTTGCTTGCATCAGCTGTCCGCTGTATCCATATCATAATATTTCAGCCGTTGAAAGGATCCCTTCCAACGGCTTTTTCTTTGCTTCTTTATCTTATGAGGGCATCCGGGGTGCAGCTCATTCCTTTTCTTTCGCCGGACGAATTTTGGAATAACCATCCCAGGCAAACATCGCTTCTTCCGATTCATCACCATAAACCTGCTCTACATCGCAAATATACAGGTAATGATCGCCCACCTCGTGATGCTCTTTCAGCTTGCAGACAATCGCTACGCGGCTGTGAGCGGGAATTTTGATCGGGCTTCCCTCTATTTCGGCAAGCTCAATATGAAAACGGGAAACCTTATCTGTATTCCGCCCAGTGGTGCTTCCGCAGCCAAGTACGGCGTCCACCATTTCTGCACCGGGAACGGTAAGAATGACTTTTTGATTCTCCCGCACCATCTCCCCGCTGTAGGATGGCTTTGCCATGGCGTAAGCAATCATACCCGGATTGTAGGAAAGATAAGTCCACCAGGATACCGTAGCAAGGTTGGTAGAACCATCCGGTTTTTGGGTACATACCACCGTTACCGGATTGGGTGAAGTCAGTTGAGAAGCCTTCGGCAAAGTTATTTGTTTCATGATACTGGTTTCCTTTCTGTCCTTTTTATTGAATCGATTTTCCGAGCGCATAGGCTTGCTCGATTTCTGTTTTTCCCTTGATGTCGCCAGGATTCATATTGCCCCCAGCCAAGACATGACCAAGGTTTTTCCACCGTAAATGCTCTAACAGGTGGTCATAGTAAAGAACGGCGTCATCAAATCCGTGTCCTTCCGCTGCCATAAGAAGAGCTGACGATTTCCCATTTCCTCTGAGAAAATTCCCATCGGCTTCCTCCAGGGCAAACAGACGGTCAAGGGCTGTTGCGAGCTGTCCGCTCATCGTCCAATAGTATAGCGGGCTTGCCAAAACGACTACATCACTTGTTTTTACTGCGGGGTAAATCTGAGCCATATCATCTTTTTGAACGCAGGGACAGTCCCTGCTGCTGTGTCCGCCGAAGCATCCTTTACAGCCGTGGATATCCATTCCAGCCAAAAAAAACGAGGTTACTGTATTGCCGGCGCTTTCCGCTCCTTCCGTAAAGGCTTTGACAAGGGCAGAAGCATTTCCTGTCTTGCGCGGGCTGCCATTTAAAATAACGATTTTTTTACTCATCTTTTGCAACCACGCTTATTTTTTCATCAGATCTGCGCCGCTGCGCCATGCCTGACCGATCTTTTCTCCAATGGCATAGTACCCGTTTTGCATTTGGTCAAAGGCAAAAGCATGGAGTTTTCCGGGGTCGATTTTTCCGGCATCATCCAAAACTTTTTCATCGGCAATCACATTCACAATCTTTCCAAGCACCCGCAGGCCATAGGGTTGGGACTGCATCTCCACAACCTCACACTCCAGCGTAAGCGGATATTCGGCAATCACCGGCGCATCTACCCGCTCGCTTTTGACCGCATGAAGCCCCGTTCGCTCAAATTTATCTGCCATTTTGTTGGAAGTGGCAATACCGAAAAAATCCGATTCGCGCAGCGTATCTGTTCCGGGAACGGCAAGAGTAAAGGCTTTTCTGCTTTCCAGATTGGTCACCGTTTTATGCTCTGCTTCCAAATTCAGCGCGACCATATCTTCGGCACAGATACCGCCCCACGCCATCATCATCACATCGACCGTATTATCTTCATTGTAAGTGCCGATCATATAAGTCGGCATGGGGAACAGATAAGGATGAACACCTAAGTTTTTAGACATGATTCTGACTCCTTTCCTGACAGCCGGATTGACTTTATCCGCTGCTGATATTATAATTATACCAAGAATGAAAAACAAAACAAGTACGCACATAAAAGTGCGATACTAACATTCAGATAATATACTTACCTTTAGGAGAGTGTAAAATGGACATTGCGTGCATTAAAGATGCCAATTTGGAAGAAACCGGATTCAACTATACCATGTCCTTAATACAGGGAAAATACAAGATGTTTATCCTGTATGCCTTGATGGGCTTTCAGGTTGTGCGGTTCAACGAATTGAAAAAATATATCAAAACCATTTCCTATAAAACCCTGAGTGCCACCTTGAAAGAATTAGAGGCAGATGGGCTTGTGCACCGGGAAGAATATCCGCAAATTCCGCCCAAGGTTGAGTACAGTCTGACGGAACGGGGCAAATCATTGATCCCCATTTTAGATAGCATGTGCGAATGGGGAGAAAAAAACAGAAGATAATCATCATCCGATTCGGCAGCCGTGCCGCCATGCTGTTTGTGTCTGTGCGGCAGCTGATCTTGCAGGATCCCTGCGGTTGACAACGCTCAGGTGTTTGATGTTGCCTACCGGCTTTTTCCGTTTCTGATTTCGGCAGCTATCATCATCTTATGCGCACCTTTCACCCTTAAAATTTGAAAAAATAATAACAAAAAGCCCTGTGTATGCAAAATGAACAGGTCCAGTAAAAACGGACAATAGAAAAACACACCCCCTTATGGTAGAATGAACAAGTCCGATAAAAGCGGACAATCAAAAAAACACCTCCTATGGTAGAAGAAACTACCATAGGAGGTAATTTTATGCCCGGAAGTTACCGACACATCAAGAAATATGAAAAAGAAAGAAAAGAGCAAGGATTCTCCTTTCGAGCCATTCGATCAATGTGCAGATTTTTCAGTGTTTCAAAAAGTGGTTACGAAACAATATTATCTGTCATATCACCGAAGGAAGTCGGAACTTTTTCAAAAACGGCACCGTCAGGCACACAGCTTTTGACTTTTCCATCGGATGAATCAGCATAACTTGGTAATTCCGACGATTTGCTTGCTACAAATTTCATCGCATCCTTTTCTTTTTTAAAAGTATATTTATACTTGCCGTTATCGGTTTTTAATACAATATAATTTCCATCCTTTTCATAAGTGCCATAAGCTATGTAACTGCTTAATAAGGAATATGAGAAAGAACCTGTATGATCTGTGGCGGATAAGAAAAGGGTAGCCATATCTTTATCCGATTTGAATGTATATATATTTTCGGTCACAGCAATCCCTTGCGTCCCAGATACTCCGGCAGCGGTACTTTCTGAAACGCCAAAATATTCTTTTGCCATTTGATCACAGTCTGCAGTTTGCTTGTCAATAGCGCGTTGACTGTCTGTTGCCCTTGACCACAAATACATCGGGAATTTTTCCTTGATGTCATTCGCCCAATAGCTGCCATCTCGCGGAATCCAATACTCGACAAGCTCGTAGTTGTCGCCATCTTTTTGAGCGGTAATGACTGTAGGTAAATATGTGCCTGTTTCTTTTGCTAAAAGACCATTTTCGCAGCTATATTCCAGATAAAGAATCCAAGCATAAACCGTTGTTTTTGAACCGGATCTGTCTACTTTCATTAAATCGTAAGATACGGCAGTAAAGTTGTCATTTCCTTTGGCTGGTCCATTGTGTTCAGCGACTTGCATATCAAGGAATCCTTGGAGCTTATCGTCTAAATCGTTTATATCATAATTCTTTGGATTGGTAAGCAAACACACCGATGCAGCAACCAGAACAATAACGGAAACCATGATCATCCAAAAAGAAGGATTCTTATAATTCAATACGCTTTTCACCCTTTTTTTAATTCCCACTTCGCCAAAGGCTAAAGGGCAAACAGCGACCATACGGCGATTGACACTACAAGTCAATAATGTTTGAGAATAATCCGCTCTTTGTTCATTGGTTAATTCTTTTACAACCTTTTCATCGCAAGCCATTTCAATATCCCTGCAAAGAAGCGCATAACCCAGCCACATCAAAGGATTAAACCAATGGATCGTGAGAATGATAAAGCCCAAAGGCTTCCAAAGATGGTCTTTTCTCTTAATGTGAGCTTCTTCATGAGCAATCACGAAATCTTCATCCTGCTTGCTCATATGAAACGGTAAGTATATTTTCGCTTTTCTTACTCCCAGAACGAAAGGGGAAATCACTGCTTCACTTTGATATATATTATCTCGAAGCAAAACAGCTGTACAAACTTTTCTGCGAACACGCCAATAACTGATACATGTATATGCGAAAAGGATCGCCATTCCGGCTACCCATACGATAGAGAGAATAGGTATCCATATTTGCAATGGATTTGCACTTGCATCAGGCGCGGGAGTAAAAGAATTCTGTATAATCGGATTTATCATGTTGTTAATCATTGGAATACCCGTGTTGATTGCAGGGGTTCCCTCCGTCATGATTTCAGGACGAATGGTTTCAGCACTTGGAATCAAACTCATTACACTTTTAATAGAAAATGGAAAAACAAGACGAATACCAACAATACCCCATAGAAGAACCATAATCCATTTTGGTGCTTTCCTTAGTAATAGCCTGAATAGCAATACGGCAAGAACGATCCAACTTGCCGATATACTCATATTAACAATTGTTAAGAAAACTTCACTCATTTTCGCTCTCCTTTCCGATAGTTATCTATCATCTGCTGAACCTTATCAATCTCTGCATCAGAAATCTTTTGATGTTTGGTAAATGCCGCAATAAAAGCCGGCAAGGAACCCTCAAAGGTTTTATCTACCATTTCCTGTATTTCGGCAGCTTGCACATCCTCTTTACTGATGAGAGATGTAACAATTGTCTTTTCGTTTTTTAACACACCACGATCGGATAATCTTTTAATAACGGTATAAGTTGTAGTCGGCTTCCAACCAAGTTGTTCTTCACACAGCTTTACAAGGTCACTACTCTTTATCGGTTCGTGTTCCCATAAAATCAAACAAAATCGGTATTCACTTTCAAATACCTTTGGTGTTTTTTTCATAATGGCGACTCCTCTCTAGCTCGTTAGAGCTCATATACACTCTAATGCATTAGAGCAAAAATGTCAAGAGATATGAAAAAAGTTCACAAATAATTACGGCGGCGAGAATTTCTTCCCCACCGCTGTTCGTACATTATACGCAAATAATATTGTGATTTATCTTCTCTATCGCGCTACTGCGGATGTTATTCATCCTGCCAACCCATTCCATCTAATTTTCCGCCTTTCGCTGCTCGGTCTCGCTTTTGCGCACGCACCATCAACTGTTTTACCAGATGGAAAAACATTTCTTTCACCAGTTTATCAACATCCGCAAGGCAACTGTTCCGCTTACTGCAAAGCAGGAGATTTATATAAAAGCTACCAAAAATTTTTCATATCATCGATGCAGGGAATCAAAAAAAGCATTGCCGACTGCAAAAGCCAGCAATGCCTTTTCATTTTCATATTGTGTTTGACTTGTCAAGCCGCATAAACACTGGGCTTTTACGGCGTTTCGTTTTATTCCCACTCGTTGCCGAAAGCCGCAACTTAACGCTTTTTGTTTATAAACCGTGTGATGTAGTTTTCGTATTATTCTGATAATCCATATTATACTGCCTGTACGACGAGAATTTATCAATATCTTATCAGGTGCGATAAAACCGATGGTTGCAAAGAAAGAATAGTTGCAAGCGGTTGTGCTTTATTGTAGAGTATTATAGCATAAAAGGTTAAGCTTTTCAAAAAATTATACTTTTTTATTTTACTGCCATAAAGAAAAATCTACGGAACCCAAGAACAACATTGCCGTTATGCGTAATCGGATACAGTTCTTTTGAGCGTTCTATGATTTCTGCTTCAAATTCTGCACCCTTTTCTACTCCGAGATAGTCGAGATACGGGCGAAGACGCGTGCCTTTCACCCAATCCACAAGTGCCTTGTGGTCGGACATTGTGTGGTAATACTTAACCTCCCACATATCAAAGGCAGAAGAATGTTTCGAAAGGATATTATAATATTCGGAAGGTGTCAGCGTCTCGTTTGGCTGAAGCTTAACGCCCGACAATTCCCATTTGGACTCATTTGCCACTTCACGGATCAGACGGAACAATGGCTCTTCACCATTCATTGGCACTTGCACAGCTAGAATACCGCCGTCATTTAATTTTTCCATAAGTGACGGAATGAGAGTATCGTGGTTGGGTATCCATTGTAGGCAAGCGTTAGAAAACAGCAGGTCGTATTTTCCGTCAAGCGACAAAGCATCGCAAAGGTCAAAATCAATGTCGGAATGCTCACTTTTAGCTTTTTCTATCATATTCGGGGAGTTATCTATACCGAGAATGTTGGCATCGGTGAAAATGTCCCGTAGCACCTTTGTGCTGTTACCGGGACCACATCCGATGTCAACTATAGTTTTTGGATTGTTTTTGATACGCATAGCCAAGTCAACGGCAGGCTGTGTGCGTTCGTTTTTAAATTTTAAGTATTGTGTAGAGTTCCAATCTGCCATATTTTTCACTCCAAAAAGGTATATTTAAATGTATATTTATATTTTATAATAACATAAAAATATGCATTTTTCAATCAATTTACTGAAAGCGACGATGTTAGAGAGCAAGCATACTCTTTGATACTAAAAAATTATGTGTTGTAAATAAGATATGTATTCACAACCTCTATCACTCTGCTGCGGATAATGTTCATCTTCTGCACCCACATCATTTGGTTTTCAGCCTTGAGCTTTTCCGTTACATTTTCTTTTTCCGCCAGTTGTTTTACCAGCCGGGAAAACATTTCTTTCACCAGTTTATCAACACCGGCAAGGCAACTGTTCCGCTTACTGCAAGGCAGGAGATTTATATAAAAGCTACCAAAAATTTTTCATATCATCGATGCGGAGAATCAAAAAAAGCATTGCCGACTGTAAAAGCCAGCAATGCTTTTTCGTTTTCATATTGTGTTTGACTTGTCAAGCCGCACAAATACCGTACTTGCCGTCTTTGCAGCTTATTCCCACTCGCCGAGTTAAATTCATTTCTAAGCTTTTTTGTATAGAAGATTTGGCTCGGTGTTATTTGGTTTGATACAGATTATCCTTATCCTATGGTCTATCCGAAATTCTGCTATCAAAAAGCTATCAGCTCTGTGCTATCAAAGACTAAAATTTAAGTTCTCATGCAACATCTTTCAGCAACAAATTATATAACATAAGAATATAGAGCAAGAAGGCAACACTTTAATCTACGGTCAGTGCAAATTTGTGTAGCATTCCCAGAATGACAGCATTCTCCGTGGCCACGGCAGGTGCACGGCGAAGATCATCTAACTTTGCACAAACATATTTGTAACAGCCCTGAAAAATCTTACAATTTTCGGTATTCGGAGTAGTTAAATCGCCATCCGCTAAACAGCTACTATTGCATCCGCCATTACATATGCCAAAATAATCACACACTTCTGCACAATGCTGCCTTCTTAATATGCTGGCGATCGTAAGTTCCCGATATACTCCTGTTTCGAAAACTTGCTGAATACTGGATACTTCCGTAATATTGCCAAGTTGGTATTTTAAGGGGTATGTTCTACCACATGGATAAATAGAGCCGTCATGCATGAAAGAAATCCAGTGATATAGGCAAGAACCATAGATACATTCTGTTCCCCTTTTTTCAAAATACATCCTTAGAAACTGCATAATAGGCTCTACATTTGCAGTAGCTTTTGGATCATGGAGCCAATAATCAAAAAGATTTTGGAAATTTATTATGTAGATCGAACTATCAACAAGGTAGTCCTCATGATCTGTAGCATTCATTTTGAAAACAGGATTCATTTTCAACGGAATGCCTTTATCCTGAGCATAGCGATAAATATCAATCATATGATTTACATTATAGCGATTGATAACCGAAAGCATAGAGATTGGGATGCCGCTATTTCGAGCCTTATCCAGATTCATTTCTACTTGATCCGTCTGCTGGCGACAACAATTCAAATCACCAGGTCCGTCCAATGAAACTGTAACAGAAATTCGGTTTTCCAAGCAAAATTGTAATACCTCCTGGGACAGGAGTGTACCATTTGTTTGAATACAATTACGAATCCGCATTGGGTCTCTGATATATTTATGTTCTAATTGAAGTGCTTTTCGGAGAAAATCTAAACCACACAATAGTGGTTCACCTCCGTGCCAAACATACATGATATCATTGTACTCACTCTGCACCTTAGAAATAATTGCATCAAGCACTTCTGCTGTCATTACACCTACTTCATAATTAGTGCTTGCATGATAACAGTACCGACATCGCAGATTGCACTCCGAAGTCGGCTTCATGATCACTGTAATGTGTCTCATTGATATCATCCCTTTATTGCTTCCAATTTTTATGGTCGAAAATCAGCAGCCGCTATCTGAATAAGATCCTGAAGAATTGTCACTGTAGTAGGTGTCACTATAATAGGTGTCACTATAGTAGGTGTCACTATAGTAGGACGTACCTTTTCCTTTGTGAGAGTGAGAAGTTTCAGTATCGTTTCCACTACCACTTTCGGAAT
Organism: uncultured Clostridia bacterium; assembly: GCA_944380845.1. GTDB lineage: Bacteria > Bacillota > Clostridia > Oscillospirales > Acutalibacteraceae > RGIG2774. Next base: position 21,309 of record CALWIU010000019.1, read on the forward strand.
AGTAGGTATCGCTGTAGTAGGTATCGCTGTAGTAAGTATCGCTGTAGTAGGTATCGCTGTAGTAGGTATCTCCATAAGAAAGATGAATGTTTGTCATTCCAGGCTGGACACCCTGCCCGGCATAGACAAGTGCCAATTCCGGACTTGCAAGGCGTTGCAGAAAATTTTTCGTTAATTTTTTCTTGATATCCATGCAAATGTTCACTCCTTCTGTTTATCCTTTCAGTATTTTTTCATGAATTAGTTTTTCTCCATTCATAATACGCTCTGTGATCTTCGGAATGGATTCGAAAATCAGATTATTCAAAATCAGCGCCTGTTGCTTATTAAATATACACCGATTAAATGCATTTGAAATACTCGCATGAATTTCCTGATACATTATGTGTAATCGTTCTGACTCACCAGAAAGAAACTCCGCTTTACTGGAATATAGCGGCGTATTTAGGCGAAAAAGGTTGAACGAGCCGTTTTTTAAATCTTCACCATAATCATCTACAGCATCAATAAAATATACCCATCGCGTAAGCATAAGTGTCAATAGCAGCTTCTCTTCAGGGCCATCGAAAATGCTCCACAGCAACTTCTTCATAAATAAAAGATAGGACTGCTCTGCTTCCGTATAGTCTTGGTAGATACATTCCTGCTGTAGATACTCGATACAATAATGCAGATATGGCTGTGCTTCTCGATTCGCTTTGCGGAACACAAGGCAAAAAACGCTCTGAAGGCAATGTGCGAGAAAATTACAACGGTTGTCACGAACATTATCCATAAGCTTCATGCGAACCAGAAGCATCTCGTACATCGCTATTTTTTGCCAATACTCTTGTTGAAAACACGAACGTTGATTCGAAATATGTTTTCCACAATCTCCACAAGGCTCAAGCTTCATTGTCTGAGGGAAAAGGATGAGTGCGACATAACCGATATCATAGCTTAGTAAAAAGCGAGCCACTCTGTTATAGTTCTGCTTTAGAGCCAAACAACTTGAACAGTAATAATCACGGTAGATTTTTCGTTGCTGCAAGGTAAGCGTATCCTTATACAACCGCAAATAGCCGAACATCAAAGGCACCTCTTGTTGGACAAGCAACCTCCATAACAGGCCTGACTATAGAAAGCTTCACAATCGCGGCAATGCTCTGTGGTTGGCTGTAAAAGCAATGCGTCATCAATATTCCTTCGGTAATATTGCATTAATTCATCGATATTTGGGAAATCGGAAATTTTCACCTTAGAAATATCCGAAAGTCCAAAACATCGTATAGCAGTCAAGTCCGGCAAAATATCGATAACGGGATTGCATTTGCTGTTAAAAAAGTTCTGTTGCTGTGTAGTATTCAACAATTTACGATGAATAAAATCTAATTTAATCTGTTCAGTATCATCCCAAATGCATTCTGGCGGACGGTTGCAATCTACAATAAAATGAATATCCTCATAAATCAGTCTTGAGGTCAAGGCCAGAAGGTCTTTTCTTAAACGCTTCAAACGGATAAATCCGGATTCAGTAAATTTATCATTTGGAGTTGTGATCGCAACTCTCGCATGGTGAATACCATATTGCTTTAGTACTCGAATATAATATTCCACATCCTGATTCTCATGGTATAAATTAATTCCTAACGCTAAATTGGAGATTTTCCCATTTTTTATTAGCAATCCAATATTGTCAACAATATGTTGGTATTTTACATAGCCAATGTCCGTTGGAGAATTAAAATTAATAAGAAAATCAAATTTCTTGTTTTGCAACAGTGAGATATACTTATCAATGAGGAGTCCATTTGTGTAGATTGGAACACGGGTTACTTCATTATCTTCTATTAAAAGCTGCAACAACTCCGAAAAATTCGGTGCTATTGTGGGCTCGCCTCCGATAATGCCGACTCTTCCATTGAAATGCTCCGCGCTTTTAATAAAAGCCAATGCCTGTTGAAAAGATTTGGATGAAATATAGTTACTTTTCTTGTTAACGAATTCATCAGCAAAGCAGTAAGGACAGTGCAGATTACAGCATTCAGTAATCATGATATTTGCCATGAAATGGTCTCCTCCTTATTCTGTCTACCCCAAAACTACAGGCCGTTCAATTTACATTTTAGTGATTTTTTATAGGAAACTTTTTCTGTAGCTTTTCTGCCAATGTTACACAATAACGGCAAGTAGTTCCACAGTCAGAAGCGCAAACTGTTGTCCCTCTCCGAAAAAATTCAATGTCAGGAAGCATATGCCGGACATCAGACACGGTAATTCCATTCAGCAGAGGATGATTCATTAAATAATTGCTAAAGATAGAAATTGGCACATCTTCAATGAAACGTATGTCTTCCACACCCAATAGGTAATTACGATAGATATTGATGTATTTCCCATTCCGAAAAGTCGAAGTATTTCGCCCGACCAGCTTAAAATTATGAATACCGATCTCGTTATAAGCAGTAATCTGCCATGGATAAATAATATTTGACATACAAATGCTTTTCCAAAGATTATGATAAAACTTCTTTTCACATCCACTTTTAAAGAAAGATGTAAAACGAGGATAATCACAATTTGCTTGACTGGGCTCAAACAGGCTATGATAAGTACGAAAAGGGCAACCGGGAAGGCATCCTTCATTGACCATTAGCTCAACCGTAAGATTTCCGGTCTGACGCAGAGAAGATAAAAAACGGAAATTACGATTCTGCTCCCAACTGGGTACAACTTCTACAATTTGTGGATACAGAAACGCTAAACTTTGGTATTGCTTTACGGAGAAATATTCTTGTGAGGTAGAACAACGAATCGAAATCTGTGGATATTCATGGGCAAGAAAATCTATTAGTAGTGGACTGCAAACTCGTATATCATAAACGCCTTCGCGCATCAATACTTCAAGGATTTTTCGAAGTTTTTTTTCATTTACTAAAAATTCCTCTTCGTCCATCACTCGGGGAGAATTGAGCAGAAAAATAAAGTCCATTCCCAATTTGTGCACCTGCTCAATGAAAGGTAACATATCTTCAATACAACCGATCCGCTCGTCAATCACTCTCGTCTGTTCAAAGCCGCAAACATCAACGGAATTTCGCGTTAATGTGTTATACATATACCGAATTTGGCTGCGAGCAACTTCGCTATTAATATGAGCAATTTGGTTGATATGAACTAAGTTGAATGGCATTGGAACAGAAAAAAGGTTAATCCCACCCATTAACTCTCACCTTCTTTTTTAAAATTATAGCATATATCGGCAAAAAATCAAGAGTTAGCGTATTCAACGCAAGTGTGATGAGCAAGTTCTCCAGTTTAGAATGCTCATGCATATTGTCAATAGCCTCGGTTTTATGCCAATGACATTAATGAAGATTTCCCTTTTATTGTTTGTATAAACAGCTTTTAACCTTCATTTTTATTCCTTCCGAAGTTCCCTCTCTTCGCCACTTCTCTGGCAGCCTTGCGGCGTTCCTCACTGTACGGTGCGGTCAGCTTGAAACCGAACCGCCCTTTATGGATTTCAAAGGTCAGGCAGCCCTGTTCGTCATCGTCAATCAGCTTGCACTCACCGGGGTATTGTGCAGCATACCTGGTCAGCCTGTTTTTGAGATCAGTATTGTAGGTGCAAACCTCAATCATAGGGCTGTCCTCGTTAAAATAGATGTTCGTTGTCTTTTGCTTCTTGGAAAGACCTGTTTTCATAAAACCTCCTGATTTTCGTGATTTTTTCATAGCTCAACAGCTGTAAAAGTGGGTGGATTTTCCGCTGGGAATCGTCCGAATGATGTGGGCTTCATTCGGGATGTTCCCAGCAGATATTTTTCGTTTTTCCCGGCTCTACACGGAATCAGCGGACATCATTCCTTGAATGGGTTTTCACACGGTCTCTGCCGAATAAATGCCACAGATTTTGCCTGTCGATCACGCTTTCATATCGCCGGACTTTGCTTCGCAATTCCTCATTTTCCTGCTCCAAGCTAACCGAGTTCAGCTTGCTGCGGACGGATTTGTACTTGGATAGCTCGGCGGTCAAGGCGGCCACCTGTGCTTTCAACTCGCCAATCAACTTATGGGCAGCCTCCAACGCCTTTTGCAGCTTGGATTCTCGCTTCTCTTGGGCATAGTATTTCTTGGCAGCGGTAGCCAGTGTTTCATATTACGACTTTTCAAGAGATACCCTTGATGTGGAAAGCATGACAGGCTTGGCTTCAATTTTGTCAACGCTCTCGATGTCCACCTTCTTCTGTTTGACTTTTTCAATTTTCTTATCCAAAGCCGCCGCTTCTGCCTCTTTCTGCTGGGTCTGCTCGGTGAGATCGGCAAGGCGTTCCTGCTCCCGTTCCACCTTAAACTGCGTCACTGTTAGATGTTCTTCAGAGCTGCCGCGCTCTCCGCGCTCCACATCGGCGTATCCGGCCTCGCGCATATATTGAAAGAAATTGTCCTGCAACACGCTGTACGATTTTTTGAGAACAGGCTTACCCTTCGCCGTTTTCAGCGGTTCGCCGGTGGCCTCATCCAGAACCGGCTTAGAAGCCCACTTTTTGCTCATACTGACCTGCATAACCGTTTCTTTTACCTTGCCCACCAGCGACTTGTCCTTGCAGCGCTTGGACCAGCGGATCTGCTTCTCCACTACCGGTACATAGACCACATGGAGATGGTAGTGGTACACATCCTGCCCCAGCGCCTCGGACATGGCCCGGTTGCGCTCGTCGGCGTGCATGACCGCCGACAGAATGTACTGTTCGCCGCCCACGATTTTGATTGCAGCCTGATAGGCGTCGTGGTAAAATTGTTTTGCGAAATCATATCCGCCGTGATTGAAAAAATAGGCGGAGTTCACATCGAAGATCAGCTCGCCGTAGCGGAAAGCGTCCTCCTTGATACCGCGTGTGGAGATGGTCCTACTGGCCTCCATTTGCTGGAACTGTTCCAGGTAGCCGCTGTCCGGTTGCTTGAAGTGAACATTCAGATGGGAGCGTTCCGGGACTATATCCTGGTTGACATACGATTCTTTTTCACGCTCGTTGTGTTGCTGCGCGTTTTGCAGTTTGGGTGTGGTCAGTCTCATGTTTCTTGCGCTGGTACGATGGATACCGTCACCTCTTGCCATAGAACTCCTTGTATTATAGAGTAGTAGTTTTTAGAGCCCCTCTCCAAGGGCTGTGCTACACTGTAAGGGATGTTGTGGATCGGTGCATTACTCCTACCACAAGATGGTTCAAGAAAGGTTCCAACCACAGCCCCTTACAATTTTGTTAATCAGTTAAATACCGCCAGACG
>CALWIU010000020.1 GCA_944380845.1 uncultured Clostridia bacterium
CTTTTTGCATTATCCTGAGCCGTTTTCAGCAAATCATCTGCATGCAGACGAGCTTCTTTCAACAGGGACTCCGCTTCCTGTTTGTTATAGGTCAGGATTTCTATTGCTTCATGATTCGCATCGGCAATCAGCTTCTCGCCTTCCGCTTTTGCCTGACTTGTTGTTTCGGCTGCCTGCGTTTTTGCTGTAAACTGAATTTCCTCGGACTGCTGCATGGCGGCAGAGATGATATTTTCGGCATTAACTCTTGCCTCGCTTACAATTCGTTCAGCTTCTTCATTGGCTTTTGTAACAATGCCGTCCTTGCCTTCTGCAATATTTTGAACATCACGCTGTGCAGCAGCGATCAACTCATCCGCCTGACGGCGTGCATCGGACAAAATATGCTCACTTGAGCGCTGCGCGCTTAACAGAGCGTTACGGATATTATCTTCGTCCCGGCGGTAATCCTGGACTTTATTGGCAAGGATGGAGATTTTGCGGATAAGCTCTCCGTTTTCACGATACATCTGATTATACGAGGCAATCACCTCGCCAAAATACCGATTTACTTCTTCCGCACTGTACCGGCCGTTTTCCGTCAATGTAAAACTATGCTCTTTCAGTTGATCCGGAGTCAGCATTCACAAAACCTCATTCCTGAATATATATTTCTCACCATGCAACAAGCACCAAAAGCGCAATCAGCAAAAGCGAAAACATTAACCAAAGAAATACCCGTTATTTTCAATCTCATCCAACAGATCACCCATAACATCAACATTATAGGGAGTGATAATAAAGGTGTTCTGAGCAATGCGCTTCGGCTGACCGCCGTTTGCATAAGCTACGCCGCCAAGGAAGTCGATCAAACGACGAGCCGTATCGTGCTTGCACTTGTCAAGATTGAGAACGACTGTGCGTTTTTCGTTTAAATCATCGGCAATCTCTTTGACATCTTCAAAGCTGTCTGGAGAGCGAAGAACAACCTGCAATTTTGCAGTCGTATGGATATCAACGACCTTGCTTTTATCGGCGCGGCGTTCATTTGACGCCTGACGCTGATAGAAAGATCTTACACTTGAATCCTCATCAGTTGTTCTGCGTTCCGCCTGCCGAGAATATCTTGTGCTCTTTTTTTCCTGTTTATCATCATCATAAAGAGACAGATCGTCCTCTTGTTTTTCGTCGTTAAAATACCCCTCATCAGGAACAGTGACCCAGCTTTTCATTTTGTCAAGAAAACTCATAACTCATATCCTCCAAAATCAAGTTATCAATAATGCCTTGCACCAAAAAGAGCCGATCCAACGCGAATTTGTGTCGCCCCTTCCAAGATGGCTTCATAATAGTCGTGACTCATGCCCATTGACAAGACATTCATATCTATATTATCTATGTTTTTGTTACGAATGTCAATAAACAATTGATGCGCAAGTGAAAAAAATCTTCTCGACTCCTGCGCATCTTCACAGATAGGCGGAACGGTCATCAGACCGCAGAGATGAAGATGAGGCATCGCTGCAATCTGCCGTGCGCTGTCCTCAATTTCCTCAGGCATAAATCCTGTTTTTGACTCCTCCCTGCCGATATTTACTTCCAGCAAAATATCCATCGTTTTTCCGATTTTCTCGGCACAACGATTGACAGCCTCTGCAATTTTCACAGAGTCAATTGACTCAATCATCGAAACAAGAGGCACAATTTTGGCTGCTTTATTGGTCTGCAAATGCCCAATAAGATGTTTTTCAACGGTTGCAGGTTTTAAAAAATCCATTTTGGACTGCAACTCCTGCACTTTATTTTCACCAATCAGATCGATGCCTAACGACAGCGCATGATTGATAAAAATCGGATCAACCGTCTTGGTTACCGCCATAAAGCGAATATCGCTTGCCTGTCTGCCGCTTTGCTGAGCAGCAAGCGCAATTCGCTCACAAATAACCTTATAATTGTCCTCAATCAAACGAAAATGAGCGTCAACGGATAAGTTTTCCATTGTACAAATCAGTCCCTTCTGTAATCACTTCATCATAAAGTTTGATATAGCCGTCTTTATTCTCATTGTTTCCGACGACGGAAAATTCGTCGGATGAATACAAAATATCAATTTTACGGAAACTAACCAGATTATCCCGTAAAATATAAACGCCTTTCTCCCCATCCACTGTTCTGATTGCTTCGTTCGGAATCCGATAGCCACTATATGATTCCAGTCGAATGGAGGCATATTCCAGCCGTAAGGATGCCAAATCCGCATTCATATCCTTTACATGGAAGACAACGGCAGTTTTTCCATCAACGGTATCATTGATTTTATAGACTTCAGCTGAAAAAACATCGGCGCTGTGATAAGGCAGATAAACCTGTTTTACCTGACCGACTTTCAGATCTCCCATGTAACTGACATCAATATTACATACAAAATACCAATCGAAATAGCGAACCAGTTTACCTGCCGTCGCAATGGCCGGCTCGTTCGGCTGCAAAGCCAAAGCGCTGTCGATATCGCTGACGCTCATATCAGCTACATCAGTATAAGAAACCACACCTTCCAACCCATCACAGGACGGCACATAATACCCTGACTCTTCGGAAACAACCGTTTGATATTGCCCGGCGGCAGCAAGGGCCGCCTGTCTTTGCGACTCAAGGGAAGATATGATCTGTGTGTAATCAATCGTAACACCGGAAGCGTTTTGCTGTGCGGTGATTTTTTCGCGCACATCAAGCGCCTTATCCTGTGCAAGCTGTAAATCACCGGAATAAACAGCAGCGGCGTAATCAATTACCGACTGATCGGCATCCGCCATCAGTTTGTCAAAATCCGTATACTGCGACACGGTTGATTCAGCTAATTTTTGGTAATAAGCCAATTCCTCAGAAAGCTCCGAATAGGTAGAATATGCGCCTGCTGCCTGCTCATTCGGGAAAATAGCAAATACCGGATCACCTTTTGCAATTTTTTCACCATCAGCGCACAATGGAATGGTATACCCGCTATTTTGAGCGGACAGAGGCAATTCATCACGCACCGCATAGATCATCGTATCAACGGTGCGATATACTTCGGTAGCCAAAGCCATTTGCGTTGTGACAGGAGATGAATTTACAAGGTACACTTGGTAAATCAAATAAGCACATAGAAAGAAGGCCGCAGCAAGAGAAGCGATAATGACAATACTTTTATGCTTTTTTCTGCTCATACTGCTTCATCCTTTCTAAAAAATCAGAGCAAATGTGATTCGCAACAGCAAAAGGATCACATTCATCGATGAATATGTGACAGGCATCCGGGGCTTTTTTAAACCAGGTTAACTGCCTTTTCGCATATCGTCTGGTCGTTCTTTTGAGATTTTCAAGAGCCTGTCCATAGGTGATTTCTTCAGTGAAATAAGGAAAAAGTTCTTTATATCCGATAATTTGAGCGGCGGTTCCGTCAATGTGGGATGAATAAAACGCTTTTGCCTCTTCCAACAATCCGTTTTGCGACATTTCATCCACACGGCGATCGATTCGCTCATAAAGGAAGGATCGGTCATGAACATCCAAAACCAAACGAAGCGTTTGATAAGGAGAGTCGGAAGCACAATTTCTTGCTTTATATTCCGCAAGACTGCATCCGGTAGACTCGCAAATCACCACTGCACGCACAACACGCTTGCTATTGTTCCGGTCAATCTGTTCGAGAGCGGCAGAGTCGGCTTTTTGGAGGCGCTCACAGAGAGAAGGCAAACCATTTTCCTGCAAGAAATGAAGCACTTCCTGCGTCTTTTCCTGCTGCGCGGCAGAATCAGCAAAAGTCATTCCAGACAGCAGAGCATCTGCATACAAGCCAGTACCTCCGCACAGAAAAACCGTTTTTCCGCGATTGTCAATATCCGAAATCGTTTGCTGCGCAGTTTTTACATATTCAGCCACGCTATAGGAACGACCGGCCGGAAGGAACCCTATCATATGGTGCGGAACAAGCTGTAGCTGCGCCGGCGTCGGTTTCGCTGTCGCTACATCAAAGCCCTCATAGATCTGCATGGAATCACAGGATACGATTTCACCGCCAAAGCATTGCGCCAAACGGATGGCAAGATCTGTTTTGCCGCTTGCAGTCGGACCCAAAACGGCAATAACGGGGATCTTCACTTTGCTCATGTGATCCTCCCAAATTGTTTTTCCAGTTCGCGGCGCGTTAGTTCGATTAACACCGGGCGGCCGTGCGGACAGTACCGCAAAGAATCATTCAGCAATACCTGTTCAATTAGGCGTTTGGCTTCATCCGGCTCTAAATGAGAACCGGCTTTCACCGCAGCACGACAGGCAGCGGAATGATACAGCCAATCCATATGTTCTGTTATCAGTTCTTTCCTGTTGGAGAGAATGGCATCTGCCAATTCTGATAACACATCCGGGATGGAATCATCAATAAACATCAACGGACATTCACGGACAAGCAGCGTCCCGTCGCCGAAATCCTCAATACCAAAGCCAATTGCATGAAGGGCTTCCAACTGTTCGCAAATGGCGGCATATTCCTTTTGCGCCAGATGAACCGTCAGCGGCAACAGCAAAGCCTGAGGTGAAACGCAAACCTGTTTCTTTTTGATTTGTTCAAAAAGGATCCGCTCATGAAGAGCATGTTTATCGATGAGCAGCAGTTTGTCACCGGTTTGTGCTATCAGATACGTTTGAAACGCTTCGCCTAAATAAAGAAAATCCGGCGCAGAAGGCATACTTTCTTTTTGAGCAGGCGGCAAAGGATCTGATGCTTCATCAGACGGAAGACTGTCAGTTTCAATTTTCTCTGGCGGTTGTGAGCCCGCAGAAAGATCACGATCTACAGACGGTGGGTCGCTCTCTGCAAGAACCGGCAACGGCTGCCGGTTATCCGACTGCTTTTCTGTTGCCGTCGAACTTTGAGCTGGCATAAAATCATGGCTCTGCGGAGAATATACAATAACATTTTCGCTTGAAAATGCGGTCACACCGGCGGCCGTCTGTCTGTCAGACAAAAAGGTCGACGGCGAATCAGAACGCACAGACGGGCTTTTTTTTGCAGCGTCCATAACAACTTGTTCCCCTGTTAACGGCGCTGGTTTCACTGCGTCCTTCAGGTGAAGCTGAGGCCGCCTGTCACCAAGAGAAATGGCATTTTTTGCCGCATAATAAATGGCTTCAAAAACCCGCTTTTCATCGGAAAAACGCACTTCTGTCTTCGCGGGATGAACATTCACATCGACAACAGCTGGCGGCATCACCAGATCGATTACACAAGCAGGAAACTTTCCTACCATAACCGCGTTTTTATAGGCAGCATCCAAAGCGGACGCACCCATAGGGATCTTCACATAACGCGAATTGACATAAAAATACTGACCGCTCCGAGTGGCGCGCCCTGCTGTCGGAAGGGATACAAATCCGCGAACAGTTATGCCATTTAATTCATAATCACAGGGAATCAGTGTTTTGGAAAACTCGTTTCCGAGAACAGCGGTGATTGCAGAGAGAAAATTTCCATCGCCCGGAGTAAAGAACACCTGTTTGCCATCCTTGATAAATCGGAAGCTGACAGAAGGATTTGCCATGGCGCACTTACCGACAATATCGGAAACATAGGATCCCTCCGTGCTGTCTTTTTTCAAAAATTTCATTCTTGCCGGCGTATTGTAAAACAGTTCGCGAACAACAAGGGTTGTCCCGTCCGGACAGCCGGCATCATCATAAACAAGCTGTTTGCCGCCTTCAATCACATACCTTGTACCGAATGCTTCGTCTTCCGTTTTTGTCAGCATTTCAACTTTTGCAACAGCCGCTATGGATGCCAGCGCTTCGCCGCGGAATCCAAAGGTGTATATGGCATTCAAATCCTGTTCGGTTGCTACCTTACTGGTAGCATGACTGATAAACGCTTTTGGCACATCCTCTCTTGTTATGCCGCAGCCGTTATCGGTTACCCTGATATACCGAATGCCGCCATTTTGAATTTCAACAGTCAACTTAGAGCAGTTGGCATCAATGGCGTTTTCAATCATTTCTTTGATAGCGGATGCCGGCCGCTCAACGACTTCGCCGGCAGCAATCAGTTCAGCTACATTTTTCGGTAAAACATGGATCGAAGGCATTTATCAATCAACTCTCCGGATCATTTAGTCGCCGCACATTTTTTTGCACTCGTACAGCAGATTCAGCGCCTCAAGCGGCGTCAAGGTATTCAAATCGGTGTCTTTAATTTTTTGAACCAGCGCATCATTTACTTCACTTGCAAAAGAAATTTGCGAAGATTCCGTATTCATGGCACTTTTTGCAACAGGAACCGGCGCAGGCGCACCTTCTTCAAGCTGAGATAAAATCTCCTTTGCCCGATTCACAACCTTCGCAGGAACGCCGGCGAGCTTTGCCACCTGAATGCCATAGCTTCCATCCGCTCCGCCGCGAATAATTTTACGCAGGAAGGTGATGTCATCGCCGCGTTTCTTTACCGCAATATTATAGTTTTTGACCCCTTCCATGCTGTTTTCCAGTTCGGTTAACTCATGATAATGCGTTGCGAATAATGTTTTTGCGCCAATTTTCTTTTTATCTGTCACATATTCAAGAACGGCGCGAGCAATGCTCATTCCGTCATATGTAGAAGTTCCACGGCCGATTTCATCAAGGATGATAAGGCTATTCCGCGTTGCATTTTTTAAAATAGAAGCTACCTCATTCATTTCCATCATGAAAGTGGACTGCCCCATGGAAAGGTCATCCGCAGCCCCTATGCGTGTAAAGATTTTATCAACAATACCAATCTGAGCAGATTTTGCGGGGACAAAACAACCCATTTGCGCCATAATTACGATCAGTGCGATTTGACGCATATAAGTTGATTTACCCGCCATGTTTGGGCCGGTAATAATGGCCGTTCTGTTCTCTTGGCAATCCATCAAGGTATCATTCGGAACAAAAGGAGCACCGCGAAGGAATTTTTCTACCACCGGATGCCTGCCGTCCTTGATAATCAGCTGATCTTTATCATTTACAATCGGCATTTCGTAGCTGTTTTGCATGGAAACATACGCAAAAGATGCAAAGACATCTAAGCAAGCTACCGCAGCGGCGGTTTTTTTAATTCTGCCCTGCTGATTAGCAACTTGTTCGCGCAGCTGCGTAAACAATTCATATTCCAATTTTGTTATGCGTTCCTGTGCCCCGAGAACTTTTGATTCAAGCGCTTTCAATTCCTCGGTAATATAACGCTCGCAATTTGTTAAAGTCTGTTTGCGGATATAAGTATCTGGTACCTGATCTTTATAAGCATTGGTGACTTCAATATAATAGCCGAAAACGCGGTTATACCCGATTTTCAGTTTTTTGATACCGGTTTTTTCCTGTTCCTTGGCTTCAATTTTGGAAAGGAATTCTTTTCCGCCGTTCACAATTTCAAAAAGCGAATCCAGCTCTTCATGATAACCGCGGCGAATCATATTCCCTTCTCTGACCGAAAACGCCGGATCATCCAAAATCGCGCGGTCAATCCATTCACGAACATCCTGCAAAGGATCCAAATCCTCATCAATGCGCCGCAGAAGCCGCGTTTTTGCCCCGCGCAGTTTTTCTTTCAACACAGGAATCACCGAAACCGCATTGGCCAGTGAACGAAGCTCTCGCGCATTCGCGGTGCCATAAACGATTCGAGTTAAAATGCGTTCAAAATCATTCACAGAAGATAAGGCATCGCGAATCGCATCAAGAAGCGCAGGATTGCTGATCAGCTCTTTCACGCAATACAATCGATTATTTATGGCATTCACATCGACCAAAGGATTTTCGACATAAGAACGCATCAATCGTTTGCCCATAGCGGTTTTGGTATGATCTAAAGTCCAAAGAAGTGAGCCGCGAACCTCCCGGCGCTGAATGGATTCGGTCAGCTCAAGGTTGCGTCTTGCGACAGCGTCCAGTCCCATATATTTAGCATCGTCATACACATCGATCTCACGCAAATTTAAAAGATCTGCCTGCTGCCCCTGCTGCAAATACATCAGCGCGGCGCCCAGCGCACAAACAGCCTCTTTTTTATCAGAAAGGTTTAACTCTTCCAATGATTTCTGGAAACGATGTGAGAGAATAGAAACTGCGGCTTCATAATCAAAAAGACTTTCATCTGTTTTTTCCGGAATGGCGATCTGTCTGGATTGAAAAAACGAACGCAAAGAAGCGTTTGCTAACGCTTTATTGTTCAAAAGAAGCTCGGAAGGCGAAAAACGGGCAATCTCATTTTCAACTTTTTCGGTGAGAAGATTCCCGGTCAACAAGGTCACATGTACTTCACCGGTAGAAATATCTGCAAAAGTCAGGCCGCAAGCACTGTCAAACAGGGCAATAGCTGCTAAATAATTATTTTTTGCCTCGTCCAGCATACTGCTTTCGATTACCGTACCGGGCGTCATCACACGAATGACATCCCGCTTAACAATTCCCTTTGCCAATGCCGGGTCTTCCATCTGTTCGCAGACTGCAACCTTATAACCCTTGGCGACCAGTTTTGCAATATAGGAATCTGCAGCATGATAAGGAACGCCGCACATCGGCGCTCGTTCCGCTTCACCACAGTCACGGCCGGTCAAAGTCAACTCAAGTTCTTTCGACGCGATTTTGGCGTCGTCAAAAAACATTTCGTAAAAGTCGCCGAGCCGGTAAAATAACAGCGTACCGGGATACTGCTCCTTTACAGCAAGATATTGCTGCATCATCGGTGTCATGTGCCCTTTTCACCTCGCAAAAGAAAAAATCAATCCATTAGCCGCATCCGCCGCAGGTAGAACAAGATCCGGAACAAGAATGCTCCTCCGGGATTTCGCAGGTTGCGGGGTCTTCTCCGTTCACACACATGGTCAACAGTTGCATAACCTCGTTCATCATTGCATCCACTTCTGCCTTCGCGGACTGATAAGCAATCATATTCGGATTTTGCATAATCTGCGCATAAACCTCACGGAACTGTTTGTCGTAGCCTTCCATTTTGCTTTCGTCCGGCTGATCTTTGGAAGACTCGTTCTGATAAGACATTTGAATCAGATTAAGTTTTCCGATCATCTCATTCAGAGCATCGTCTGCTTCGTTGTTTTTTCTCGCCTCAGTAAACCGGACATACCGTTCATCCTGCTGGATCACAGCGCCCAATTCACGCGTTTTTGCAATAACATTCATGTTCATTCTCCATTCAGATCAGTATTTTTTATCATTCATCCGCGAGCTTTCCCGACAAAGTCCAGTTGCCCGCGTTTGTCACCGTAACATAAGCAAAAGTGCCCACAAGGGATTGGTCGCCGGGGACGCCGATGCAGAGATTTTGTGATGTCCTGCCGGTCAGCACCCCATCATTTTCCGACTCAATCAGCGCTCTGAAAGTCTTGCCCACAAGTGCTTTTGAATGCTCGGCCGCGATTTCCTCCTGCACAAAGCAAAGTTCACGGAACCATTCACCTTTGACCTTTGCATCAATGGGATCAGGCATCGCTGCGGCGCGCGTTCCCTTTCGAGGGGAATAAATAAAAGTAAACAAAGAGGAAAAGCGAACCCGACGAACCAAATCGAGTGTTTTGTCAAAGTCCTCTCTTGTTTCCCCAGGGAACCCGACAATGATGTCACTGGTAATGGCAAGATCCGGCATCAACTCATATGCCTTTTTGCACAACCGCAAATAATCGTCCGCAGTATACCCGCGATTCATTTCGCGTAGCACCCGATCACTGCCGCATTGTACAGGCAAATGAAGGTGCCGCTCGACTTTCTCACAAGACGCCATGGTCTGCAACAGCTCCACGGAGCAGTCTTTTGGATGAGAAGTCATAAACCGTATTATGAAATCCCCGTCAAGGGCATTGATCTGGCGAATCAAACCGGAAAAATTTAAGCCGCAGTCAGGTGTTTTTCCGTATGAGTTGACATTCTGCCCCAACAGGGTGATTTCCTTTGCCCCGTTGGCAATCAGTTCCTTTGCTTCTGCAAGGATCTGATCAGGCAAACGACTGCGTTCTCTGCCCCGAACATAGGGCACAATACAATAGGAACAAAAATTATTGCACCCGTACATAATGGGCAGCCATGCTTTAAAGGACCTGTCCCGCCAAACGGGAAAACCCTCTGCAATTTTTCCATCCTCTTCTTTTACATCAAAAATACGCTTATTTTCCCGCAAATGACGATACAAAAGTTCAGGAAAGCGATGAACGGCAAAAGTTCCGAAAACAAGATTAACATAGCTGTAGCTGCGACGGATTTTTTCAGCAATATGTTCCTGCTGCATCATACAGCCGCAAAGAACAATAATCATATTATGATTTTTTGCTTCCTTGATCGGCTTCAGGGCGCCCACATTACCAAAAACCCGCGCTTCGGCGTGCTCGCGGACGGCACAGGTATTAAACAGGACAAGATCTGCCTGCTCCGGCTGTTCACAGAAGGAAAAGCCCATTTCATGCAGCATACCCTTCATGCGCTCGGAATCCGAAACATTTCCCTGACAGCCATAGGTATGTACATATGCCTTGGGCGTATGATCAAAACGGCGGGAAAGCAGTTCCGAGGCAAGGCGGCAGTATTCACGCTGACGCGCGACCTCCTGTACGGAAACAAAAATATCTTTGGTATTCAAATTGCACTCTCTCCGATGATTCCGTTGATCTTTTTCAGAAGATCTGGAATCTTGATTTCTTGGGGACAAAATTCCATGCACTTTTTGCACTGGATACATGCGCCGGCATCGGCGGAAAAACCAGCTGAACGATATTTATGGATAAAAGCTTCTCGTTCGCGGTTCATGTTATACTCGTTATAAAGCGTAAAAATTTTTGGTATTTCAATTCCCTTTGGGCATACGCTGCAATAACCGCACGCCGTACATGGGACGGAAAAATACTCTCTAAAGCGATCAGACGCACGCTGAATAACTTTCTGCTCATGATCGGTCAACGGCACCAGCGGCGAAAGGGTATGAATATTGTCCAAAAGCTGCTGCATATCAGACATACCGCTTAACACGGTCATAACACCTTGAAGCGAAGCAGAAAAGCGAATTGCCCGCGAAGCATAACTTCCGCCGGATTCACATTCATTCAAAACGCGACGGCTCCCGTCGGTTAATTTCGCCAGTTTGCCGCCCATGACTGGTTCCATGATAACCACCGGCAACCCATGGGCGCGAACCAGGTCATATTCCGCTTTGGCACTGCCGTTATACCAGTCATAATAATTGATTTGAAGCTGTACGAACTCCCACTCATAATGATCCAGAAGATGCGACAGCAGCGGCAAATCGCCATGAAACGAGAAACCGAGATGGCGAATTATGCCCTCTTCCCGCATTTTACGGACAAAATCATAAGAGCGGTTTCGGTCAAAAATCTCCCATGTAGACTGCTGAACGCTGTGCAGCAAATAAAAATCAAAATAATCCGTTTTCAGTTTATGGAGCTG
>CALWIU010000021.1 GCA_944380845.1 uncultured Clostridia bacterium
CTCTGCGAATAAAACCGGCTGAAGTATCACAAATCAGCTCTCTTGATAAAACATTCACATCAAAAACCACTTTTGCCAGTTTATGATCTTCCTGCCAATCGACAAGATTTTCCACTTCGATCGCACGAGAATGACGGAACAGGCGAATCAAACGCGTCCATGTGCTGTTTCCGGTTCGGAGCGTGACGGTAAATTCAACCACTTCCCCATCAAACGCCCGCAGGTGCAGCGGTTCTTCAGTAACGACCGGAGCTTGTACCGCTTCATAATCCGGCAGGATGTCCCAAGCATCATAATTTCCGGGGCAATCGCGGTATGTTTTCAACTCATTAAAAGATCCGTTTACCCACTCTCTCTGTAAATCACGATCAAATAGAGAACAAAAGCTCCCATCACGGTTAAATTTCAAAGAATAATAGGGCGTATCCACCACATCAGAATCAAAAGCAAACCAATCGGTATTTTGATCGGCCGAAAGGTGCACTTCGTCAAGAACGGCTCCATCCGGCATTTGGAAGCTGCCCTGAACGCCGTGCCTTGTCATTGCCCCTTGCGGATTTGAAACAAACACCGGTTCAGATCGAGGAAAATTACAGGTATTATACCATTTTGTACCTCGACCCATCCATTCATCCAAAGCGCGGTCGATTGCCGTCAATTCTTCCATTGTATCACGCCAGACCGGAGCGATATGGCTGCCGGGAAGAATATCGTGGAACTGATTTACTAAAAATTTCTTATAAAGTGTACGAAGCCATTCAGCAGGAAAAGTTTCCCCTTGAAGACTGCGGGACACGGAAAGCATTTCTGCATCCCGGAACTTGAATTCCAGCATTCGGTTCATGCGCTTTAGCAGAGACTTGGTTGTAAAAGTCCCCCTGTGCATTTCCAGATACAATTCCCCATCCCATACGGCAAGGCTGTGATTGTTGTCAAAATTTTTGTGTAAGAAATCCTTCCCTGTCATATGTTCTGTTTTCGGCATGATGGAGAGCTTATGGAACCGGTGCATCAGTTCAATCATTTCCTCCGTGCAGCCGCTGCCGCCGTCACCGTACCCAAACATCTGCATGGTGCTGCCGCCGATGTCCTTATCCTGGTAAGCATCCCAGTTTTCTTTGATTTGAGAAGGCGCATTCCATGAAATAAAATGCGTCGGAGGAACACAGGCATATACTTCACTGCCGTCTATACCTCGCCAAATGAAGTTATTATGAGGGAAACGGTTTGTATCGTTCCATGTGGACATCTTATTGGAAACAAAATAGGAAACTCCGCAGCCAAGCAGGATCTGCGGCAGGATCCAACTGTTCCCGAATACATCCGGCAGCCAGCAGTTATCCACAGTTAAACCGAATTTTTCACGATAATACAACTGTCCGTAAAGGCATTGACGGATCAGACTTTCTGCGGAAGGAATATTGCAATCCGGCTCAACATACATTACGCCTGCCGGTTCAAATTGACCGGTTTTTATTTTTTCACAAAGTTCGGAAAAAACAGCAGGATAGTATTTTTCAAGCGTCTCATAGGTATACGGCTGGGTGTGAGCATAACGAAAATCAGGGTAGCGATCCATCAGCCGCAGCTGAATCAAAATCGTGCGCAGATTTTTTTGAACGGTATGGATTTTACGCCAGTAATAAGCCAAATCCAGATGAGAATGCCCAATTAGCGCCACACTGCCGGATCCATGATAGTTTTTATTGTCATAGATATGCGTCTGGATATAGGAAGCTGCTTTTGCCGCGTCTTCGGTTGTGACATGCGTAAAATCGATCAAATTCAGTGCCGAATCCAGTTCCCGGATCACCATAGCGCTGAAATCCTCATCAAACGAGCCGGAAAGTGCCGCATCCAACAGCAATTCCAGGTCATAAACCAGGGATAAGACAGTATCATTTACCAGCGCCAGATATCCACCTTCAAAGATCTGTCGGCAGCCGCGAACCGAAAGACTTTCCGGATTGCGTTCATCATCAGGTTTGGAACGGTTATATCCGACAATATCAATATGCAAATCTTTGCTTTTACAATAAGGGGACAACAACACTCTATCACGGTTGGGATCGATTCCGCCGACATAGACGCCGTTGACTTGAACCACCATCTCCGCAGCCGTTTTCAGTGAAAACCAAACTTCCCTGCCTTCCCATTCGTCCGGCACACGGGCTTGTGCCCGGATAAAAGCCGTACCATCCGGCGTAAAATAGAAATCGCCTTTTTTCAGCGAACGGTAAGAATCGGAATAAAACTCGTATGTTTCTTCCGAGACCTGGCGTGCATCCCGGATTTCAAAAGTCGTAATTTCGCGTTTTTCTTCATAAACATATCGTTTTAACCATCCAAAGCGAAGCTCGATAAATTCTTCCGGACGCATACTTCTCCGTTGTACTTTAATATGTGCCATTGCGCTGCCTCCTTAGCCCTTATCCCAAAAAAACGGTTTTTTCCGCTCATACGACAACACAACGGATCTTCCGGTTTCTCTTTGAATTTCCGACTCGATCCAATGAACACAGCGTTCAAGGATCATACACTTAGAGCATTCACCACGGAAAATCACCGAAACCGTGTTTTCCGATTCAGAAACATAACGAATTTCGCCGCCATCGCCCTGTATTTTTGGCCGTATTATCTTTTCGATATAGTCCGAAAGCTCCATGTTTTCATCTCCTATAAAAAAGCGGCAGAATAAATTCTGCCGCTCAAATGTTAAGCAACCATAATTTTTCCGTCAAGGACAGAAACGGTAATTTCCGTAACCGGCAAGGATGCACCGATAATGATATCGGCAATGCGATCCTCGATTTCGCGTCGAATCACATTGCGTAGATCTCGTGCGCCTCTTGTCCCGCCGCTTCCTTTTTCAGCCACGGCAGTATAAACCTCGTCGCTCACACGAAGTTCAATTCCTTTTTCTTTCAGTGCAGGACGGAATTCATCAATCAAAATTTTTGCGATCTTTTGACAATCTTCTTTTGTCAATTCATTGAAAACGATGATTTCATCCACTCTGCCGATGAACTCCGGCCGCAGGAAATCACGCAGGGCTTTCATGGCTTTGTCGCGGTTGGCGTTCGCTGCATTTTTGGCAAAACCCATTGCGTTTTCTTTCCGCTCACTGCCTGCGTTTGATGTCATAATAATAACCGTGTTGGCAAAATCGACTGTGCGTCCCTGTGCATCGTTGGTCTTGCCTTCATCCAGTATTTGTAAAAGGATGTTCATTACATCGGGATGCGCTTTTTCAATTTCATCAAAAAGAATGACCGAATAGGGTTTACGGCGCACCTTTTCTGTCAACTGACCAGCTTCATCATATCCTACATAACCGGGCGGAGAACCAATCAGCCGAGAAACGGAATGCTTCTCCATAAATTCCGACATATCAAGTCTTATCAAGGTTTCCGGCGTATCAAAAAGCTCAGAAGCCAACTGCTTGACCAGTTCCGTTTTACCAACGCCGGTCGGACCGACGAAAATAAAAGAAGCAGGTCTTCTGACCGGATTCAACTGCAAACGGGTGCGTTTGATCGCCTTGACGACAGCGTCAATGGCTTCATCCTGACCAATAATGCGTGCTTTCAAATGCTCTTCCAATTTAGAAAGGCGCTGAATATCGCTATCCATCACTTTTTGCGCAGGAATCCCCGTCCAAAGATGGATCACCCGCGCCAGATCATCGTCCGTGACGGCATTATCCTGAGCTTTTTCCTTCAAAGGTTCTTCCTTTTGCTGCAAGGCGAGAATCTCTGAACGAACGCGGGCAAGCTCTTCGTAATCGATATGATCGGTCTCCGACATCAAGTCGTCTTCTTCGTCCTTGAGTTCCTGAATGGCATTCGTGTTCTTTTCATAGTCGCTGATGGCCTTATTGCGCAAGTTAGCACAGGCGCAGGCTTCATCCAAAAGGTCGATTGCCTTGTCCGGCAAAAAACGATCGGTTATATACCGCTCGGAAAGCGTCACAGCGCGATATAAAAGCTCGTCAGACACTTTGACCTTGTGAAAGTTTTCATAATATTCGCGAATACCCTTCAAGATCTCATAGGTATCTGCAATGGACGGCTCCTCAACCTTAACAGGCTGGAAACGGCGCTCCAGCGCCGCATCTTTTTCAATGTGCTTGCGGTATTCATTAAAAGTCGTTGCGCCGATCACCTGGATTTCCCCACGGGAAAGAGCCGGCTTTAAAATATTCGCCGCATTCATCGAACCTTCCGCGTCACCGGTACCGACAAGATTATGAACCTCGTCGATGAACAGGATAACATTTCCTTCCGCTTTTACTTCCTCTACAAGGCCCTTAATGCGGCTCTCAAACTGGCCGCGGAACTGCGTTCCTGCGACAAGTGAAGTCAAGTCGAGAAGATGGATTTCCTTGTTGGCAAGTTTTGCGGGGATATCACCCTGCGCGATTTTCAGCGCCAATCCTTCGGCAATCGCCGTTTTGCCAACACCGGGTTCACCGACAAGACAGGGATTATTTTTGGTGCGGCGGCAGAGAATTTGCGTTACCCGGTAAATCTCACTGTCACGCCCGATAATACGATCAATTTGACCATCCCGTGCGCGGGCGGTCAAATCCGTGCAATATAAACTTAGAAATTTACGCTTCGTTTTTTTCTTGTCCTTACCGTGGCGGCGTTTTCCCGTTTCCTCATCTTTTTGCTCCTGAGACAACGCCGTTTCTTTTTCATCAGACTCCGCGCCATCCGTCGGACGCTGCGGCAAATTGCCGCCCATAATCCCGTTTAAAAACGGCATCAAAGACGCGCCGCCCGGCTCAAAATCATCGCCCATGGAGTTCATCATTTCATTCATTTGCTCCATTGCGTCGTCTATATCCTGTTCTGTCAAGCCCATTTGATCCATCATCTGACGAACAGGAGGAATATTTAATTCAAGGGCGCATTTCAGGCACAAACCTTCCTGCACCGGCTTATTGTTTTCCATTTTCTGCACAAAAACCACAGCGGGGTTCTTTTTGCAGCGGGAACAAAGCATGGTCTTCATCTGCAAAGTATCTCCTGTACCTTATTTTTTTCTGTCTACATACTGATTCTGTTTTTTATCCCAAGTACCGTTTTTAATGGCGTCATGCCGCTCTTTCAACTGCGAATACACACCTGGAATATAACTGGCCAGAGCGATCAAAGTCAAAACGGCTGAAATGACAACAAGCGCCATCATTACACCGTCAGGCAGCGCAAGGGACGGATCAATCGCGGAAAACGCTCCGACTTCCGGCCCGAAGCAGACGACGATAATCATCACAGCGTAAAAGACAAAAGTAGCAATTTTTCCGTATATTTCCGCTGCGCCCGGGCGAATACCAATCAAAATCATGATTCCCCCAAAACAGACCATTAAAAGCTCTTTCGCTACGAAAACCAGAAATACCCAGCTGAATGCACGGATCAGTTCATCCTGTGCCTGGTGCATTTTCAGGAACAAAACGACGGCAATTACAATTTGCGTCAACTTATCAGCAACCGGGTCCAGCATTTTTCCAAGCTCACTGATTTGATTGAAACGACGGGCAATCTTTCCGTCAAGGAAATCAGAGACACCGGAAATCAGCAGACAGATAACCGCTCCGACTAACTCACCGCGATAAAACAAAACGGCGAAAACAGGTATCAATAAAATACGAATAAAGGAAAGAAGGTTCGGAATCGTCCAAACATTCTCAAACAGATAAAATTTCTTTTTTTCTTCCTTCATTGTGCATTCTCCCATTCAAAAGGCATATAAGCAATCATGATGTCTTCCGCCCATCCAACAAGCGGGATCGGGCATTCCCCGTAAACGCCTTAAAGCAATCGTTGGCATTTTCTGGAGCGATTACATTCATTATATCATAAGCTATGTAAAATTTCTACTGCCAATCCACAAATTTTTGATTCAGCAACAGCCGATGCAAATGATGTATCAGCAGCCGGAATGCAAATGGCAGTCAGACAGAGGGACAGAATAAACAAAAGCAGCGCGCTTTCCAACAAGCCAAACAATGCGCCCAGCGCACTGTTGACACCACGCAGGAAGGAGCGTTTGACTAAGCGGTTGATAAATCCCGCTAACAGACGCAAAATAATTCCCAAGATCACAGAAAAAACGGCAAACAAAACACATTTGACAAGAAAGGTTGCGAGAGGACCGAAAAATGCGCTTTCCCATTGGGATGCGTCTACTACAGAAGAGAGATGGCTCATCGCCGAGCCGTCCCAGATGCCGAGCTGCTGCGCCAAATCTAAAATCGGCTGCGGAATAACAGACAAAACCGATTCAATCCCCGCGTCAGCACGGTTTTCCATTGCCGGTATAATAGAATCGTTGATAACCGAAAGCAATCGAACTTTGACAAAACGATCATAAACCTGCTCACAAAGCATACCGGCAGCAAGCCAGGACAATACCGTTCCTAAAAGAGAAAAAGCAAAAGAAAGCGCCGATGCAACAAAACCTTTTTTTGCTGCGTGCAAAATGATCACAGCAGCAATGCAAATTAAAATGACATCAATAGCAACAGACAAAATTATCCCTCCGTTGAAAAAGCTGTCGTTCCCGCCTCCGTAAACACCGCGACAGGCGGCGTTGTTACCGACGGCGCGGAAGTTTCCTCGGTTGGATCACCTGATGACTCTTCCGGTGAAAGCGTCGTCTCTTCATCCGGCACAGCATCAACGCTTACATGAGCTGTTGTACCAAAAACAGAAATGCCGTTTGCCGAAAGGATATAGACGCTTGATCCGTCGATCAAAATGCGTTCCGCTGTATCATTGAAAACGATCGACCCGACCATATTGCCTGACAAATTGTAAATTTCCGTCCGATCGTCATACGCAACCGCGGCATACCGCGAAGAAATCGCCACACCGTTAACAGCCTCAGATATATCTTTTGAGAATTTTTCATCACCGTGTCGATCAAACACAGAAAACTGTCCTGTTTGATCGCTGCCATATTTCGCCAGCAACAGCGCGGAATTCCCGCTTCCATGATCGAAAGCATAACGCCGTGCGTCCGACGCGGTCAAATCCAGAAGAGGCGTATTTTCATCCTCTGAAACAAGGAACAACCCTTTTTCACACAAAACAGACGCCTCTGTATTGGACAGAAAAGCTACCGACATGACTGCACTGTCAAAATCATAAGAGCAAAGCGGTGAATCGGCACGAACATCAAAAAGATGAACTTTGGTATAAAGAGCCGCCTGATTCGCACTCATTGCGCCAACCGCAACCTTTTTTCCGTTGGCTGACAAATCAATGCTGACAATATATTCCGATGCGCACTGCCATTGAAATTCCAATTGATATTTCCGACTGAAAACCTGCAAAGTGGACCTTGTATCATTGGTTTTCAGCGCCAGCGCATAATTTTTATGTTCACCAAACACGGCAGTAATAATCGGCGCGTCTGTTTCCCCTTCATACAAAATACCGCCTTCTGTTTCAATGCGGTAACTTGTTCCCCCTCTGTCATACAGCAGAACACGGTCATCAGCCACACAAATGGCAGGGGTGGAATAATTATGCCCATTATAATGAGAGGTAGAGCCGGAACGGTTGATATACAAAACGGAATTATTCGTTAAAACCGCCAGTCCTCCATTACAGCACTGCATATCCAAAACGGCATCCGAACTGATTTGATAAATATAATTTCGATTTTCTACGGTTTGATCCCCAGCGCCGCTGCGTTCAGAAAGCAGCCGGGCAAAAAAGAAAAGCGCCATTAAAATAATCAAAACAAGCATGACAACACGAAGCACTTCCAGAGCTTTTTTCTGTCTGCGAACCGCCGGACGCTTTTTTCCTCCGTCCAAGACTTCCCATTGTTCCATCGCGGCTGTCTCCTTTGCCTGTAAAATCTAATAAAAAACCTTTGATAAATACAATCCCTGCGGCGGAGCGGTTATCCCGGCCGCCTTGCGATCTTTTGCCTGAATCATAAGGGGAACGCTGTTTTCGGGGAATTTGCCTTCCGCTATATTCAACAGCGACCCGACCATAATGCGAACCATATTGTATAAGAACCCATCCGCAGAAACGCGAAAAAGAACCAGATCCTGTTTTCTGACAACCGAAAAATCCGTTATGGTTCTGATTTTTGAATCAACAGAACTGCCGCTGCTGCAAAAAGAGGTAAAATCATGGGTGCCGATAAAATCCTGCGCAGTTCTGTTCAGGTCCTTTTCACGCAAGGGGAACCGATAAAAATATGCGCGATTTTCCAAAAAAGGATCACGATACGCTGTATTACATACACAGTAAACATATTCCTTTTTTTTGCAAGAATAACGAGCATGAAAATCAGGTTCTTTTTCTTCTGCATGATAAACAACAATATCACGAGGCAAATTCGCATTCAGAGCTGCGGGAATCTTTTCCAATGCAATCCCCTTATCCGTGCGGAAATTGCAGCAAAACATTTTCGCATGAACACCAGCGTCCGTCCGGCTGCACCCATGCACAGAAAGCATATCGCCAAAAACAGCCTGTACCGCTTCTGTTATTTTTTGCTGCACGGATATTGCATTGACCTGCCATTGCCAGCCGTGGTAAGCTGTTCCGTCAAACGCCAGCGTCAATAAAATATTTCGGCTCATATAACCGCCTCAAAACAGATATTCAAAACAATCACGCCTGCCAACAGCAGCGCACACACGGCATATGCGGCAAAATCCACGCCGCTGAGTTTCATGATCCGCATTCTGGTTCTGCCGTCGCCACCACGGTAACAGCGGCATTCCATGGCATATGCTAAATCATATGCACGACGAAACGAATTAACAAACAGCGGAATTAAAATCGGGATCAGAGCCTTTGCTCGCTTGATAAGATTACCGCTTTCCAGATCCGCTCCGCGAGCCTTCTGAGCAGCCATGATATGATCGACTTCCTCAATCAGAGTCGGAATAAATCGCAAGGCAATGGTCATCATCATAGCCAGCGTATGCGGTTCGATATGAATTTTTTTCAACGGCTTCAACAAGCGCTCAATACCATCGGTCAGCAATGTCGGCGAGGTCGTATAAGTTAAAAGAGAGCTGACAAAAATCAGGCAGATAATGCGTACCGTAATAAAAATCGCCATGCTGACGCCGCCTGTTGTGATCTGTATCTTGTGCCACTGCCATAAAATGGTTCCCTCGTGGTTATAAAAAATTTGAAGAATCGAGGTCAGCAATATGACAAAAACAATTGTCTTCAGGCCTTTCATCATTGTTTTGAACGGTATGCGAGAAAGAAGAACGCATACAACAGAAAAAACAGTGATCAGCGCCAGAGAAAAAAAGTTTTGACAAAGAAAAATAATAATCAATAAGGCAAATACCAGAACCAGTTTCGATCGTGGATCCAACCGGTGAATCGGTGAATTTCCCGGGAAATACTGTCCCAAAGTAATGTCCTTGATCAATCGGCGCCGCCTCCTTTTAAGAAATGATAAATTGCCTGCGCCGCTTGCTCAACAGTAAAAATACCCGCCGGCAAATCATAACCCTCCGCACGAAGACGCTCGATGATACGGGTCGTTTCCGGCACGGTCAATCCCATTTTTGATAGTTCCTCACTGCGGGAAAACACCTCGCGGACACTCCCCTGCATGGCAATTTTCCCATCGTTAACAACAATCACTTCATCCGCACATTCCGCGACATCATCCATACTGTGCGAAACGATCAAAACGGTTTTTCCCGAGCGCTCTTTATAATCACGAATAAAAGATAAAATCTGATTTCTGCCGCGCGGATCAAGACCGGCTGTCGGTTCATCTAAAATCAAAAGATCAGGATCCATCGCCATGACGCCTGCCATGGCAATCCGGCGTTTTTGGCCGCCGGAAAGATCAAAAGGCGACTGCTGAAAAAGATCAGGCGTGATTCCAACATAAGAAGCCGCTTTTTGAACGGCGGCGTCGATTTGCTGTTCATTGAGTCCCATATTTTTCGGACCAAAAGCAATATCCTGATAAACAGTATTCTCAAAAAGCTGATATTCCGGATACTGAAAACAAAGGCCAACACGAAAACGGATTTGATAAGAAACCTCTTTTGATTCGTTTACATTTTGCCCTTCAAAATAAACGGTACCGCTGTTCGGCGTCAACAGTGCATTCAGATGCTGAATCAAAGTGCTTTTTCCGCTGCCGGTATGTCCGATAATCGCTTTGATCCCGCCCTTTTCCAATGTCAAAAAAACATGATCCAGCGCTGTTTTGCAAAAAGGCGTGTTTTCCCCGTAGATATAGACAAGATCTTTTACTTCAACAAGGCTCATCTCTTCCCCTCCCGATACGCGCGAAAAGAAGACACAAAATCATCTGGCGTTAAAATGTCGCCGGGCAAACAGATGCCCAATTGCTGCAAGCGGTCGGCAAGTTTTGCACTTTGGGGGATGTCCAGTCCGCTGTCAAGCAAAACCTGTCTGTGAGCGAAAACCTCACGCGGCGGACCAAGAAGCAATATTTGCCCTTCGTCCATCACAGCAACGCGGTCTGCCTGAACCGCTTCTTCCATAAAGTGCGTGATCAAAACAACCGTAATTCCCATTTCACGGTTCAGTTCATGAATGGTTTGCATCACTTCCCGCCGTCCCTGCGGATCCAGCATGGCAGTAGGTTCATCCAAAATGATGCACTCAGTCTGCATGGCTAAAACCCCTGCGATGGCAACTCGTTGCTTTTGACCGCCTGATAACTTGTGCGGTTCATGGTTTCGGTACTCATACATTCCGACACGGCGTAGCGCGCTGTCAACCCGGCGCCGAATTTCTGAAGGCTCCACGCCGAGATTTTCCGGACCGAAAGCCACATCCTCTTCCACAATGGTTGCAACAATTTGATTATCGGGGTTTTGCATAACTACGCCGACTTTTTCACGGATATCGTATTCCAATTTTTCATCGGCGGTATCCATCCCATCGACATAAACCTTACCGCTATCCGGCTGCGCCATGGCGTTGCACAGGCGTGTCAGCGTCGATTTGCCGGAACCATTATGCCCAAGTATCGCGAGAAACTCCCCACGATAGATATCGAGAGATAGATTTTGCAGAACTGGCGAGAGTTTGCTTCCCTCTTCGTCCCCTTCATAGGCATAGGTAACATTCTGAATTTGAATCATGATTTCTTTATTCATCGTTTCTCCATATTGCGGTTGAGCCGCAAGGCAGCGCATAGCTGCTTGTTGTAACAGGCAGACCAAGTTCACGCGCCTCGACAGATCCTCCGAATTGCTTGACTATAACCACACCGAGAATATACTGCATAACAGCCGGGGAAAGCCCTGCCGTATAAGAATTGATTAAAAACGCCTTTGCATCAGGCGAAAGAA
Source organism: uncultured Clostridia bacterium (assembly GCA_944380845.1). Lineage (GTDB taxonomy): Bacteria > Bacillota > Clostridia > Oscillospirales > Acutalibacteraceae > RGIG2774. The sequence continues at coordinate 11,345 of CALWIU010000021.1, forward strand.
TGTTTGCGCACAGGGACACAAGCGGGTAAATTTCGTCTTCCAGCTTCCAAACTTCTCCGCCGGGTCCTCTGCCATAGGAAGGAGGATCCATAATAATGATATCGTAATGATTTCCTCTTCTTATTTCCCGTTCGACAAACTTTCGACAATCATCAACCAGCCAGCGTACCGGACGATCTGAAACGCCGCTTAGTACGGCATTTTCCTTCGCCCATGCAACCATGCCTTTTGATGCGTCCACATGGGTAACAAAGGCACCGGCAGACAAAGCAGACACCGTTGCGCCGCCAGTATAGGCAAAAAGATTCAATACTTTAAGCGGTCTGTCAGCTGTACGGATTATGTTGGCAACCGTATCCCAATTGGCTGCCTGCTCCGGGAACAGGCCAGTATGCTTAAACCCCATGGTTTTGATGCCGAAGCTCAGATTGCGATAAGAAATCGTCCAGCTGGCCGGAATTTTGTGATAGACTTCCCAGCTTCCACCGCCGGTTTTAGAACGCAAATAACGGGCATCCGCCTGTTTCCATCGAATGTCCTTTTTCGGCGTGGACCAGATAACCTGAGGATCTGGACGGATCAATAAAATATCGCCCCAGCGTTCTAAACGCTCCCCCTCTGAACAATCAATCAACTCATAATCAAGCCACTGATCGGATAAAATCATAGCATCACGCTGCCATTTCTATAGAATTCATAAAAGTGTTTGCTGACCGGGTACCGGCAGATCAAAATATCGGTAGGCGGCATTGGTAACCATTCTGCCGCGCGGTGTTCGGGAAAGAAAACCGATCTGCATTAAATACGGCTCATAAACATCCTCGATGGTCACCGCTTCTTCACCAATGGCGGCGGCGATTGTTTCCAAGCCGACCGGACCGCCATTATAATTTTGTATCATCGTCAAAAGCAGGCGTCGATCGATCGAGTCAAGACCATATTCATCTATTTCCAGCCGTGAAAGCGCGCGACGCGCTTCCTTTTCGGTTATAATTCCTTCTCCCATGACTTCCGCGAAATCACGGGCACGCTTCAATAGGCGGTTTGCAATACGCGGCGTTCCGCGAGAACGCGAAGCGATTTCCATAGCGCCCTCTTCATCAACGGCAATGCCAAGGATACCGGCGCTTCGACGAACAATGGTTCCCAATTCTTCCGGCGTATACAGTTCCAAACGAAACACACAACCAAAACGGTCGCGCAGCGGCGCCGTCAATTGTCCGGCACGAGTGGTGGCACCGATCAGCGTAAAATGCGGAAGATCCAGACGAATGGAACGGGCAGAAGGCCCTTTCCCGATAATGATGTCCAAAGAAAAATCTTCCATTGCCGGATACAAAACCTCTTCAACGGAACGGGACAAACGATGGATTTCATCAATAAAGAGAATATCGCCCTCATTCAAATTGGTCAAAAGGGCTGCTAAATCGCCGGGTTTTTCAATGGCAGGGCCGGAAGTAATACGGATCTGTACATTCATTTCATTTGCAATGACACCGGCAAGCGTTGTTTTTCCCAGACCGGGAGGCCCATAGAGCAAAACATGATCCAGCGCTTCCCCGCGCTTGACAGCGGCATCAATAAAGATTTTTAAATTTTCCTTGATCTTTACCTGTCCGATGTATTCATCCAGTGTTTTCGGGCGAAGGGTCAATTCCGTTTCATGATCGGATTCATTATTAAAGTCGGGCGATACCAGACGCCCTTCTTCCTCATTCTGAAAAAGCATAATTATCCTCTCGCAAGCTGTTTAAGCGCAAACTTGATTTTTTCTTCAACTGATAAATTCTCATCCGCTTTCGCAACAGCGGATGCCGCTTCTGTCCGGGAGTAGCCCAGAACCTCCAGTGCAGTGACCGCTTCCTCCGACGAACCGGAAGCCGAAATCACACCGCCGCCGGATGACGGGGATGAAAGATCCATCGTTTTGGTATCTAACGAACGGGCAACCTTGTCCTTGAGTTCCAAAACAATTCGCTGCGCAATTTTGGGGCCGATTCCCTGCGCCCGTCTGATCTCCTTCGCATCACCGGTAGCAATGCAAAGCGCCAGCCGATCCGGCGTCATCTCAGATAAAATAGAAAGCGCAGCTTTCGGACCAACGCCATTGACGCCAATCAACAGCTTAAAACACGACAATTCTTCTTTATCTGAAAAACCAAAAAGTTCCATCGCGTCCTCACGAACACTAAGATAAGTATATACCGTCGTTTCCGTGCCAATGGAACCGATTTTTTTTAAAGTACCAAGACTTGTCTGCACTTGAAAAGCGACACCACCGCAGGAAATAGCAACGCTGCTGCCTTCGACTGCAACAATGGTTCCGGTCAAGCTATAAAACATGAAAAATCGCTCCTTGTACTGCCGTCAAGATCCTTTTGTATTCACCGGCTGCGCAGAATGCCGAGAGCGGATGTACCGGCATGCGCATGACAAATGGCCAATGCCAGTGAGTCTGCCGTATCGTCCGGCTTTGGGATTTTAGGAAGATGCAAAATAATTTTTGTCATTTCCTGCACCTGTTGCTTTTCGGCTCTGCCATAACCAACCACACTTTGCTTTACCTGCAAAGGGGTATATTCAAAAATCGGGATCTTTTTTTTTACCGCAGCCAGCAGCGTGACCCCTCTTGCCTGGCTGACATCGATCGCGGTTTTTGCATTGGTATTGAAAAAAAGTTTCTCTATTGACATGACATCGGGTGTATAGCGGGCAATAATGGCGGATACATCATCAAAAATCACTTCAAGCCGCTTTTCAAACGGTTCGCCAGCTTTGGTAAAGATTGCTCCATAATCGACAGTGGAAAAATGGTTTTTTTCATAATCGATCACACCCCAGCCAATAATCGCATAGCCCGGGTCAATTCCTAAAATTCGCATACCTGCCACCCCGACACATATTCAGTTTATTATAGCAAAAATTTCCGTCGAATGCAAGAAAACATTGTGTGAAATCCGGTTGACAGAAAAACAAAGAAACAGCCTGACAAATCGTCAAGCTGTTTTTGTTAGAATGAATCAGCGACTGCTCTTTTCCTTGTGCGGGGCAGGTATCGTAAAATCAACATCAACGGCAAAACATCCAACGGTTTTATTATAGCGATAAGAACCGGGCGGCAGAGGATCATAATAATCACTCAGGCAGATTTCATAATCCATCATGTCACCGGGTGCAATGAAAAAGGACGCACCGGAATACGCATGATGCTCCTTCATGGGCACAGAAGTCAAGCCATTCGGCGTTATGAGGGAAAGATAACCCTCCGTATTGTAACAAACTTCCGCAGAAGTGTCATTTTTAATGGTAAATTTCAGATACTGCTTGCCGTCACGATCATAGTATTGAATATAATCCGCCGTCAACGCCTCGATCTTTTCTTTCTTAAACAGCTCCTTCAGTTTGCCGGATGCAACGAACATGACAAGCCAGAACAGCGCTGAAAAGATCAACTTCAAAACCATACTCTTCATTGCGCCAACTCCCTTACGATCGATGAAAATAATATACCATAGTTTTCCGCACATTGCAAGGAGAATATACACAAGAGAACAGATAGAAAAAAGCTTCCCGCCCGATTACGGACGGGAAGCAGGGTTTCAGGCTTATTCGGGCTTATAAAGCTCGACCAGCTTCAGCAGGTGCGCATACTTATCCTTTGCGAACTCTTCTGATTTCTCATAAAGCGTTTCCGCTCTATCGGGGAAGGTTCTCTGCAAGGAAGTGTAACGGGTTTCATTCATAATGAAATCACGATAGCTTGCGGTCGGGGCTTTGCTGTCGATGGTCAGCGGGTTCTTGCCTTCGGCAGCAAGCTCCGGATTGAAACGGAAGTTGTTCCAGTAACCGGCAGCAACCGCTTTCTTTTCCTCTGCAATGTTATTTGCAAGACCACCCTTGATGCCGTGGTTGATGCAGGGCGCATAGCAAATCACGATCGACGGGCCTTTATAGGCTTCCGCTTCCTTCAATGCCTTGATGCACTGATTCGGATCCGCACCAAGAGCGACCTGAGCAACATAAACATAGCCATAGCTCATGGCAATCTGAGCAAGATCTTTTTTCTTAACGGCTTTACCCTTTGCAGCAAACTTCGCAACCGCACCAGTAGGAGTCGATTTAGAAGCCTGGCCGCCGGTATTGGAATAGACCTCGGTATCAAAGACCAGAATGTTTACATCTTCATTCTGAGCGATAACATGATCCAAACCGCCAAAGCCAATATCGTAAGCCCAACCGTCGCCGCCGAAAATCCACTGGGACTTCTTTGCAAGATAATCGGAATCGGTCAAAATTTCATCAGCGACCGCTTTGCAGTCAGCAGATTCAAAGGTGAAGGCTTTCAGTGCTTCGGTCAGCGCTTTAGCCGGCGCGGCATTGGAGGTACTGTCATCCATTGTGGAAAGCCATGCTTCGCAAGCAGCCTTCAAATCATCAGAAGCTTTATCGCAATCCTTGATCATGGTGACTTTTTCAGCAAGTCTGGAACGGATCTGGTTGTTGGCGAGCATCATGCCATAGCCATACTCGGCATTGTCTTCAAACAGGGAGTTCGCCCAAGCAGGACCTTTCCCCTCTTTGTTGACGGTATACGGTGTGCTCGGAGCACTGCCGCCCCAAATGGAAGAACAACCGGTAGCATTGGCAATATACATTCTGTCGCCGAAAAGCTGCGTGACCAGTTTTGCATAAGGCGTTTCACCGCAGCCACCGCACGCGCCGGAGAACTCAAGCAGCGGCTGATTAAGCTGGCTGGATTTGATCAACTGCTTTGCAAACTTGTCCTTCGCTTCCTGTTTTGCAGGAATCGTAACGCCATAATCAAAGACAGCCTGCTGGTCTTCCTGAGAAGCAAGAGAAGTCATGCTCAGCGCTTTGGCCGGGCAAACATTCGCGCAGGAACCGCAGCCGGTGCAGTCCATAACAGAAACGCTCATCACATATTTATAACCGGGAAGCTGCTTTGCGTCCGTGATATGCGCCTGCGCAGGAGCTGCGGCAGCTTCCTCTTCCGTCATAATGACAGGACGAAGAACTGCATGAGGACATACCAAGGAGCAAAGATGGCACTGGACGCATTTTGTCGAATCCCAAGTGGGAACATCGACAGCGACGCCGCGTTTTTCAAAAGCAGCGCTGCCCTGCGGGAATGTGCCGTCAGCGGCATGAACAAAGGCAGAGACAGGAAGCGCATCGCCCTTCTGCTCGTTGATCGGATCAAGAATATTCTTGACGAAGTCCACCATTTCGGGACGATCGGAAACGATTTCTTTTTCTGTCACAACATCTTCGGCGTTCGCCCATGCAGCGGGAACATCGACTTTCACTGCGCTGTTAGCGCCTCTGTCAATCGCATCATGGTTCATTTTGACGATCTCTTCGCCTTTTTTGCCGAAGGAACGAGTCGCAGCATCTTTCATCAGCTGAATGGCCTTATCGGAAGGAATGATTCCTGTCAGGTTGAAGAAGGCAGACTGAAGAACCGTGTTGGTTCTGCCGCGCAGGCCAAGTTCTTTCGCAATGGTAATCGCGTCAATGATGTACAGATTGATATTGTGCTCGGCAATGTATTTTTTCATATGACCGGGCAGTTCTTTATCAAGCTCTTCGGGCGTCCACTGGCAGTTCAGCAAGAAGGTGCCGCCGTCCTTCAGATCCTCAGCCATATGATATTTGGTAACATAGGAAGGATTGGAGCAGGCAACGAAATCCGCACGATTGATATAATAGGTGGAAGTAATCGGGTTCTTGCCGAAACGCAGATGCGAAATCGTCAGGCCGCCGGATTTTTTGGAATCGTAGGCAAAATAACCCTGTGCATACATATCGGTATTGTCGCCGATAATTTTAATGGTGTTCTGGTTCGCACCAACCGTACCGTCAGAACCAAGACCCCAGAATTTGCAGGAATATGTGCCTTCAGGCGTGGTATCCGCAAAGGGAACAATGGGCAGAGACAAATGCGTTACATCATCATCAATGCCAATGGTGAAGCGTTTTTTCGGCTCAGCAGCGTCCATATTGGTGTAAACAGCAGCGATGCAGGCGGGGTTGGTATCTTTGGAACCAAGACCATATCTGCCGCCGTAAACAGAAACATCTTTAAACTCAGAATCATGCAGCGCGGCGACGACATCCAAATACAGCGGTTCACCGAGAGAACCGGGCTCTTTGGTGCGGTCAAGCACGGAAATACATTTTACGCTCTTCGGCATAACCGCAAGCAGGTGCTTAACAGAGAAAGGTCTGTAAAGACGAACGGTAATAAGGCCTGTTTTCTGACCGTGAGCGTTGAGATAGTCAACCGTCTCTTTAATGGTATCACAGACAGAACCCATGGCGATGATGACTTTTTCCGCATCGGGAGCGCCATAATAATTGAAAAGTTTATAATTGGTGCCGATTCTTTTATTGACCTCTTCCATGTACTTTTCAGTCACATCGACAACATTTTCATAATAGGGGTTGCAGGCCTCTCTTGCCTGGAAGAAAATATCGGGGTTCTGTGCGGAACCTCTGAGAACAGGATGTTCGGGGTTTAAAGATCTGCGGCGGAAATCGTTGACAGCGTCAAAATCGACCATGCTCTTCAGCTCATCATAATCCCAAACTTCGATTTTCTGAATCTCGTGGGAGGTGCGGAAACCATCAAAGAAATGCAGGAACGGAACACGGCTCTTGATGGTGGAAAGATGCGCGACTGCACCTAAATCCATCACTTCCTGCACATTGCCGGAGCAAAGCATTGCATAACCGGTCTGACGGCAGGCATAAATATCAGAATGATCACCGAAAATATTCAGCGCGTGAGAAGCAACACAGCGCGCAGATACATCGATAACGCCGGGAAGCAGTTCGCCCGCCATTTTGTACATATTGGGAATCATCAAAAGAAGACCTTGCGATGCAGTGTAGGTCGTGGTAAGAGCGCCAGCAGCCAAAGAACCGTGAACAGCGCCAGCGGCACCGCCTTCGGACTGCATTTCGGCAACTTTAACGGTCTGACCGAAAATGTTCTTAACACCCTTTGCAGCCATCTGATCCGTTTCTTCCGCCATGTCAGAAGAAGGTGTGATTGGGTAAATGGCAGCTACTTCGGTAAACGCATAGGACACATAGGCCGCAGCAGCGTTACCTTTCATGGTTTTCATTTTTCTTGCCATAAGCTGACAAATCCTCCTTGAGAGAAAAAATTTGTTGATGAGCCGATGCTGCCGGAATTCCCGGCAGAGCAATCTGCGCGTCGGCGGCCGGCTTGTCTTAGACATGACAAGATAGCCGCAATCCGCATTCCATTGCAACAATTAGTATTTTAACACTCTTGGCAACGAATGTAAACATAAAAATTCAAATTATGGTGAAAAAATACGCATTTGTTTTTGGTGAAAATTAGTATATTTTTCAGAATCGCATACCGGCCGATTTGATTTTTTAGGCAACTGTATAAAGATGAAAGAAACCGATAAACTTCTTGCATATATATGTATAATATGCTATAATTACTTTAATTTACTGCTTTGCCATGGCAAACAGTAAAAGTATGGCATTTTTAATTTAAAGAGAAAGGTCGATATAAGTGAACGAGTATCTTGCAAAAGTAATCGCAAAGGTCAAAGAAAAGAACGCGTCTGAGCCTGAATTTATTCAAACCGTTGAAGAAGTTCTGACTTCCCTGTCCCCCGTGTTTGACAAGCATCCGGAATATGAAAAGGCAAATATCGCAGAGCGAATTACCGAGCCGGAACGCCAGATCATTTTCCGCGTACCGTGGATTGATGATAAAGGCAATTTCCGTGTGAATCGCGGCTTCCGTATCCAATTCAGCAGCGTGATCGGACCTTACAAAGGCGGTCTGCGTTTTCATCCCTCTGTTTATCTGGGCACGGTTAAATTCCTCGGTTTTGAGCAAATCTTCAAAAACAGTCTGACCGGTCTGCCCATCGGCGGCGGAAAAGGCGGCTCGGACTTTGATCCCAAAGGTAAGAGCGACGGAGAAATCATGCGTTTTTGCCAGAGCTTCATGACAGAACTTTATCGCCATATCGGCCCGGATACCGATGTTCCAGCCGGCGATATCGGTGTTGGCGCCAGAGAAGTTGGTTTTTTGTATGGTCAGTATAAGCGTATTACCGGCGCAAGCCTTCAAGGCGTTTTGACCGGAAAAGGTCTTGGTTACGGCGGTTCCCTGATCCGTCCCGAAGCGACCGGCTACGGTGCCATTTACTATCTTGAAAGAATGCTTCAGCATTTTAACGAAGATGTCAAAGGAAAAACGGTCATTCTCTCCGGTTACGGTAATGTAACATGGGGCGCTGCAAAAAAACTTGCTGAGCTCGGCGCAAAACCGCTGACCATTTCCGGTTCTAAAGGCTATGTCTATGATAAAGACGGCGTTGTTACCGATGAAAAGATCGATTATCTTCTTGTCATGCGCGCAAAAGGCAGAGGCAATGTATTGAAAGAGTACGCTGACAAGTTCGGTGCGGAATACCATGAAGGGGAAAAACCCTGGGGCGTGAAAGGCGACATCGTCATGCCCTGTGCGACACAGAACGAAGTCGATCTTCAGGATGCGGAAACGATTGTCAACAACGGCACCAAATACTATTTGGAATGCTCCAATATGTCCACAACCAACGAAGCACTGGCATACCTGCATAAGAATCTGGTTGTTGCTCCTTCTAAAGCAGTGAATGCCGGCGGCGTTGCGGTGTCTGCTCTTGAAATGAGTCAGAACTCGACCAGAAATATGTGGAGCGGCGAACAGGTTGACCACAAATTAAAGGAAATCATGATCAACATCCATGATTCCTCCGCAGCCGCTTCTGAAGAATATGGCATGGGCTACGACCTGATTGCCGGCGCAAATATTGCCGGTTTCACCAAAGTTGCTGATGCCATGCTTGAACAGGGTCTGGTGTAATCTTCTTTTAGCTGACTTGGTTCCCCTTCCGATCTATCGGCAGGGGAATTTTTTATCCGATGGAATCAAAAGCGATGCAGCCTGAGCCTGTGCGTCATTCATATGCCACTTTGGTTATGAGACAACATGCTCTCAAGGGACGGGAATCCCCATAAAAGATTTTGTATCGAAGGACAAATGCAAGAAAAAAATGTCCCCCTTCATAGAAAGAGAACAAAAAAATTTCTTATATAAAAAAACAACTTGCGAACTTATTATCGTCCGTAAGTTGTCTTCAAATGGAGCGGATGACGGGAATCGAACCCGCAACACCGGCTTGGGAAGCCGAAGTTTTACCATTGAACTACATCCGCGGAACGAACATTATTATACTATTGACAGGGTGGCTTTGTCAACCGGAAAAATAAATTTTCCGGCTGACAAGCCTTTTTTCTTATTCGCTGTAAAATTCAATCAGGCTGACAGTTCCGCCACTCAGAGAAAAATACAAGGATTGCGAACCGGAACGATACTCGATCATGGCGTCAGAATAGGTCGAATACCCGTCGCCATAAGCGGCCAGAACATCATCGGCAGACGAACCGACACGGATTCCCTTATCGGTTGCAATGGAAGAAGAAGAAATTTCGATATCATACACATAATCTTCCCCGCCGCTGCGATAAGTATAGATCGAAAAGCCGCCATATTCGTAAATATTATCCATGCCGTCAAAATGACAGCTGGGCGCCTGCGTCACAGAAGAGGGGGAACCCAGTGAATCCGAGTAGGCTGACCACGCTGTATTCGGGCGCATACGGACGCCATTTATGCTGACGGAAAGATCGCCTGATGAAAAGCTGCCGGTTGACGGTTTGTCATTCGCAGCTGTCTGCGGGGATGTTGGCGCTTGTGTCGGTGCATCCGTTGCCTTGGCAGTCGATTCGCTCGCCGTCGTATCAGGGATCGTTGTTTCCGAAGCCGTTGTCAGTACATCCGTTTCCGTATCAGACGAAACAGCCGCAACCGTCGTTTGCTCTTCCGTCGTACCGGCTTCCGTGGTTGTCATTCCTTCATCACTCTGCTTTGACGAACAGGCTGACAAAGCAAACAGTAAAATAACCGTAAGCAGAAGTGAAACTATTTTGACTACATTCGCGCGCATAAAAAAACTCCTTTTTTATTCTTCTTTTATCTCTCTACGGCAAGTGCCGTATCGGCGGAATAGGCAATGGTTTTTCCGTTTGTTTGCACACAAACGGCGATTTGATACGATCCGGCCACAAGATTCGATTGATCCAGATAGCAGGAAAAACCGTTATCGCGTACCACGCCGTCATCATACATTGACGATTCCGATATCGGGAAACAACGATATGCCGACTGGCTGCCGGAAGCATCTGTCAACAGAATCGACAAGGTACTATCGGCAGCAAGAAGACTTTCGTCGATTTCGCCATAGATATGCAAAAGATTGTCGTGCGGCTCAGACAGCAGCCGCACACAACCGCTGTCTCCGGTTTCAAAAGCCGGAACCGCAATTTTTTCCGCCGGCATCACCGGCGCATAGGAAATGATATTTGCCAAATTTCGCTGAACAATTTCATAAATTACAACGCTTCCGCTGTCAGCAAGGGTAAAATCACACGGGACTGCCCGGGAAAAACGCGCAGTGGAAAAATGCTGTGCAAAAAATGGCAATAAGGCGTTGCCGAAGGAATCTCGGAACATCAGCAAATTTCCCTGTCCTGCTTCATTGGCCGTCGTGATATTGATATCCTCTTCACTGCGAAAACGAGAAGTGTATTCATAGGTATACACGACATCAGGAACCATTTCCGTTTCTGTCCGCGCCTTAGACGGATAAAGCATCCGCATCAGATCCGTTTGCTTTTCCTGCGGGATCCATCGAAAAGACGCATAATCCTGATGCTCGATTTCAAGCGCATCCATCAACGCATCATACGCCATTGATGCCCCGCGGACTGTCCAATGCGAATCGGTTGCATAATATAGTGGTTCCTGCGCCCATGTGTTCATTTGGCTGAAATCAACAAAGGGGATTCCAGCCGCAGGAAGCGCCTTTTGCAATCGTGTAAAATTGTTTACATCCGATCGCAGAATGCGAAGAGGCATATTATCATCGTAAAGGGTGTTTTTATTCGGGGCAACGGTAAAAACAAAAGAGATATCCTTTGCTTCACAATAATCTGCAATCTGCGATAAGGTATCGACAATATTCGAAATTCCCCTGTCTGACAGAAGCGATGAACCGGTGTATTCAGGCAGCGTCGGTTCAAAATACAGCCAGCCGTTTTTACCGACAATCACATCGGAAGCAGTTGAGGAGGCAAAAACTTTTTGAAAAATCGTAGCCTTCAGATCCAAAATCACCGACCGAAAAGGCATTCTTTCAGAAAGGTAATCACTCAGCTGCGCATCAAATTCCTTATTTAAACCGTCATCCGCAGAATAAAAAGAAGGAAAAGGGGTTGCGTCCCGCTGCTCAACCGTAACATCCGCCTGAGAAAAAAAGGCGGAAACACCGACAAGCAGACAAAACAACAGGCTGACCGACAAAAAAACAAGGGAACTGCATTTTTTCATGCGGCAACCTCCTTAAAAGTTGAAATAAATGAACGGATTATACGAATCGGTTACCAAAAAGACCATGCAAACAGCGAGGAGTACCACTGCCCCCACATAGGATAAACCTTCCGCATATTTTTTATCTTTGCACTTATTCCACAATTGCTTTGCCCAAGGGCCGGAAAATAGAATTGCGGCGAATAAAATAAAAACCGTATAAAAATCAAGATAAGAGAGTGCGCCGGAAAAACCCACCTTGTCCAAAGATGAAAAATCAAACAAAGAACAAATAATATGCCACGCTTGCGATATGGTATCCGCTCGAAAAATAACGAACCCGGTAAAAACTACAAAAATGGTGTATAACCACTTGATCGGTTTAAAATGTATTTTGCCTGTCGGGATCCACTGCAAGCGCTCAGCAATCATAAAGACCGCATAATATAATCCCCAGACCAAAAAGGTCCAGTTTGCCCCGTGCCACAGGCCGGTCAAAAGGAAGATGATAAATATATTAAAGATCGTGCGCTTTTTCCCTTTCCGATTGCCGCCGAGGGGGATATACACATATTGACGGAACCAGGTTGTCAGAGAAATATGCCACCGTCTCCAAAAATCCGTCACGCTGTCAGCGGTATAAGGATAATTAAAATTCTCCAGGAAATGAAAACCAAACATATGCCCCATGCCGATCGCCATATCGCTGTACCCGCTGAAATCATAATAGATCTGAAATCCATAGGCTGCCGAAGCCAGCCAGGCCTGAGGCATGGCAAGATTTTCTGTGGCTGATTGTGTAAAAAGAGCGTCTGCCACAACCGCCATTGCATTGGATATCAAGACTTTTTTCGCAAGTCCAATAATAAACCGACGCAGTCCCTGCGCTTCTTCCAAAGGCGTTGCATGGCGTTCCTTCAGCTGGGCGGCAATGTCGGTGTAGCGAACAATGGGGCCGGCAATCAGCTGCGGAAAAAAGGAAATATACAGCAAAAGATCAGAAAAGTGCTCCTGAATCAAGCGGTTATCACGCCAGGCATCGATTGCGTAGGACATAATCTGGAAAGTAAAAAACGATATGCCAATCGGAAGTGCAATGTCAGGGACGGGCAGCGCCAATCCGAAAATACCGTTTATGCTCTCCACAAAAAATCCTGCATACTTAAAGACAAACAAGGTGAGCACATCAAGGATCAGCAGAAGAACAAACAACGGCAAAGGAAATTTCCCTTTTTTGCGTGCGATCTTACCGACTAAAAAATGCACAAAAACCAAAAAAATTAAATAGAATACAAAAACCGGCTCACCATAAGCATAAAACAACAAACTTGCAAGGGTCAAAACCGCGTTTTTTAAGCGAATGCCCGGAAGAAGCCGGTGGAGACAAAACACCACCGGCAAGAAAAAGCACAAAAAAACAACAGAACTAAATACCATTTGATTTTACCATTTACAGTGTCTCAGGCAAACCCGAAGCATTCCAGCGGTATCCCAAAGAACGCATCTGCGCTGCGGTTTTTGAAAAAACGCCTCGCTGCGTATCCATATATCGCCATACGCCGTCCGCCTTATACAAAACCCAGTCATGCTCATTGCCATTCAGATAATTGAAACTCTCCCCTACAACGACACGCGCTTCATATCCGGCTGCTTCCAAAAGAAATTTTGTCAGATAAGCGTAATCATAACAAGCACCTCTGCCGTTGCGAAGAATACGAACCGCCATTGCCTCCGGTTCTAATTTGTCATAATATCGATATCTGAAATTGCTGTGGACATAGGTATAAATCGCAGAGGGAGAAGTACCGATCTGCTTTAAAATCCCCCGCAGATACACAGGAAGGGTATCGGTAGAAACAGTCGTTGCCGTAGCGATGCCGTTTGCATCAAAGCGGTAGGAACCAGAGGTAGTATTTTTCAATCTTTTGCCTGTCGTATCGTAATAATACGCATTCAATCCATCAAAAAACCAGCCTGTGACCGGTTTCCCGTCCTGAAAAAAATAGGTGTTGCCGCCTTCGGTATAAATACCGTCGCGTAAAGACCCATCATCGTTAAAATAATAAACTTGTCCATTGATCGGTTCCGAGCCGGTCGCCATGGATCCATCCTCTAAAAACAAATACTTTTTCCCGTCAATGGTCTGCAATCCTGTTAGCGCCTTGCCATTGACAAAATAGTACCGTTCGCCGTCCAAATCAGCAAAGCCGTTGGCGCCTTTTCCGTCTTCGTCAAAATACCCCTGGACACCGGAAAGAAGCTCTTTGCCTGTCTGCATAATGCCGTTTTTGTCAAAATAATAATAATCGTCTTCTATTTTCGTATATCCGATCGCCATACCGCCGATCTCATCAAAATACCGAAGCGCGTTCTCGTCAGACGACAAAAAACCGGAATAAACCACTCCGTTTTTATCACAATAGAGACGCAGAAGATGCAAATTATAACGCAGACTGTGCCGCGCATCGGCGGTGGTTATTTTTCCGTCACAGTTAAAATCAATGGATGAAATCGTTTCAGGCTGATCTTCCAAACGAACCGCCGTGCGCAGAATCAGTCGGCTGTCAGAAGTATTATACTTTCCATCACCGTTTGCATCAATAAAAACGGATTTTTCATACAAATCCACTGTCTCTCCATCAATCTGCACAGCAAAAGAAACATCATCTGCGAGTTGGAAAATCGGCGGCAAAGAGGGAGTCTCCGGCTGTTCAACAGGTTCGGTCACAGGCGCGGTTGTCCCCTCTTCCGGCGGGATTTCAGCAGCAAGAGCCGTCGTGCCAAAAACAAATAAAGCCGTTACGGCAAATGCAAGAATCAACAATCGTTTCATTTTCTCAGCTCCAATTACCAAATGTTTCATTTTCCTACTATTATACTGATATATCAATTCGCCGTCAAGAAAATCAAAAAAAATAGAAAAAACTCGGAAACAGCCAGCAACATCCCCCGTGCTTGTGGCACGGGGGATTTCATAATAAATGACAATTTAGCTGTTGTTTACGCGTAAATCAACCAAAAATAAATATAAGCCGGTATGATGGCTGCGAGAGTAAAGGGAATGCCGATGCGGAAGAAATCGCGGTTTTTTACCTCATACCCTTCTTTTCGCAAAATTCCAATTCCGGTAATATTAGCGGAAGCGCCGATCGGCGTACAATTTCCACCGAGAGTAGCGCCGGACAAAAGTCCAAAATACAAAAGCGTCGGATCCATATGAAGAGCGGACGCCAAACCGGTAACCACCGGCAACATGGTTGCTACATAAGGGATATTATCAATAAATGCGGAAATCAACACCGACGCCCATACAACAATCGTATACATCAAAAAGACATGACCGCCGCCGAGTTTAGCAAGAAAGGTTGCCGCTGCGTCAATGACCCCCATATTGGTGATACCGCCGATGATTAAAAACAGTCCCAGCAACAATCCGATGGTT
>CALWIU010000022.1 GCA_944380845.1 uncultured Clostridia bacterium
CCGATTGTAACCATTTCTCAGGATGATCCTGAAAACGGTTTGCAGGCCTTTAAGGCTGCAACCTGTGTAACGCCCGGTTACACCGGAGACAAGATTTGCAATGCCTGCCATGTATTGGTGGAAAAGGGCGAAGAAATTGCGATCAATCCCAACAATCATGAATCTACGGAAACATATATTACGGGTGCCAAAGAGGCAACCTGCACCGAAGAGGGCTACAGCGGTGATGTTTATTATTCCTGCTGCAATACGCTGAAAGAACAGGGGCATGTGATTGCGATGACCGAGCATACCTATGCCCTGGTTGAAACCGTTGCAGCGACCTGCACAGCGAGAGGCTATGAACTTTGGAAATGCTCTGTGTGCGGTGCGGAAGAAAAACGCAACGAAACCCTGATTGATCCTGACAATCATACCGGTTCTCCGGTTCTTGATCCGGATTCTGTCACTGCCCGTCCTGCGGACTGCACCGCCGATGGGTATAACACCGGCGACACGGTATATTCCTGCTGCGGCGCTCTGATTGAATCCGGCTGGCACGAGGCTTACGCAAGCCATGCCTGGTCTTCTGAAGGCGAAGAGCAGGCCGATGGTGGTATCCTGTATCACTGCACGCATGAGGGCTGCCAGGCAACCTTCGTTGAGTCTCATGTTCACAGCGGTGGTGTCGCGACCTGCGTCAGCCCGGCTATCTGCTCGGAATGCGGTAAAGCATACGGCGAGATTGACCCGAGCAACCATGCTGATGTTGTTGCGATCGAAGCGCTCCCGGCAACCTGCACCACTGCCGGTCACGAAGCCGGTGAGAAGTGCAGCGCCTGTGGTGTTGTCCTGTCCGGACTTGAGGAAATCCCCGCGTTGGGTCATGACTTCGATCACAACAATCCCGCAAAGATGGAAGTCATTCAGGAAGGCACCTGTTCGGCAAAGGAAGTTATCCGTTATTTCTGCAACAGATGCGATGACGCAACCGCTTATCAAGATGTTGTCGGCGACTATAATCCTGACAACCATGTCAATACGATTGAAACAGAAGCGATCGCTCCTACCTGCACTACCGCTGGTTATACCGCCGGTGTGTACTGCAATGACTGCGGACAATATGTTTCCGGCCACAAGCTGATCTCGGCGCTGGGTCATAATTATGACGGCGCAACCCATACGGAGATCGAAACGGCCGCTACCTGCATCAAGCCCGCAACGCTTCGTGTTTATTGTGTAAACTGTGATGAATCGTATATCATCATGGAAGATCCTGAGGCTACGCTGGATCCTGACAACCATGTCAATACGGTCAATACCCCTGCGGTGGATGCAACTTGCACCACGGATGGGTATACTGCCGGTGTGTCCTGCAATGACTGCGGCCAATATGTCTCCGGTCATGAGGTAATACCCGCTTCCGGTCATAAGACCGAATGGGTTGTTGTCAGCGGCAGCTGCACCGAAGGAGTTGTCAGAGAGCTCCGCTGCACCGTCTGCGGCGAAGTCTTTGAGCGTGAAACCCTGCCCGCTGCCGGCCATCAGATCGGTGAGTGGACGATTGCTTCCGAAGCAACCTGCACAGAGCCCGGCCTTCGTCAGGCTGTTTGCTCCGTTTGCGGCGAAGCGGTCACAGAAGTGATTCCCGCTACCGGCCATGTCTATGATGATGGTGTTTTGATCCTGCATCCCGAAGATTCCGAAACGGGTGTTGGCTTGATGCGTTATACCTGCACCAAGTGCGGATATACCATGGATAAAGAGATCACCGATACCGGTCATATCCACCATGGCGGCACAGCTACCTGTGTAGACCGCGCAGTTTGTGTGGAGTGCAATAGAGAGTACGGCGATTATGACCCGAACAATCATGTTCATGTCGTTGCCATGCCCGATGCTGAGCCCACCTGCGAAACGGCCGGACATACCGGCGGCACCTACTGCGATGCCTGCGGCGCGGTTGTTACCCCGCCGACAGAAACCGCTCCTGCTACCGGCCATGTCGATGAAAACGGCGATGGTTTCTGTGATATCGACGGCAAGCCGATCCTTCCCGATGAGCCTGAAACACCGTCTGATCCCGACGATGATGATTCCATCTGGGGCGGCTTCCGCTGCAGCATGTGTGACATTTATGAAGCAAACAAAGATATTCCG
Organism: uncultured Clostridia bacterium; assembly: GCA_944380845.1. Taxonomy (GTDB): domain Bacteria; phylum Bacillota; class Clostridia; order Oscillospirales; family Acutalibacteraceae; genus RGIG2774. Next base: position 2,140 of record CALWIU010000022.1, read on the forward strand.
GTCATTGGCTTCTTCTATATGATCGTACATTTCTTTGTCCATATCATTGGTTACATCAAATTTATTACCGGCTGATTGACACCGGACAAAAAACCTTCGGGCGGCAGATTGTTCTGCCGCCCGTTTTTTAAATTTTTCTTTTGCTTCGTCTTGACCTCAGATAAAGAATCGTGTGACTGAAAGAAGATACTAAAAAAGGACCGGCTGGGGAAGTCGGTCCTTCTTGGCTTTTACAGGAAAAGCAAAGGAAAAGGTTGTCTGCTGTTATTTTTTTGCCAGTACCGGATCATAGACCGTCCGTTCTCCGCCGATGTATTTCGGGCGTGTATAGGCGCTCAGAACAATGGCATCACCCAGATGATTGTGCGTAAGCCGAAATGGAACGGCAACCGGTTTCAGGTGCATTCCAATCATGGTTCCTCCAAGATCCAGTCCCGCATCGGCACGAATGTGTTCCTGCGCGACGGGGTGGCGCATATGCTTCCACGCCGCCGTTGCAAAAGAACCGCCTGCTTTTGGCTGCGGTACGGCGTTCACGATCTCGCTTTCCACCGCTTTGTCTGCTTCGACGATCAGCGCGCGGTTCAAATGTTCACAGCATTGCGCAGCCATATAAATGCCCCTTTTGTCAAACACCGAGGCAAGCCCCTGATAGACGGCTTCGCCGACATCCGGGTGAGAGTAGGTTCCGTAATCCTTGCCTAAAATCTCGCTTGTAGAGCAGCCGATAACAACCAGCTGTCCTTTTTTAAGCGCAGCCTTTTCGGCAAATTCTTCCGCAATTTCCTGTGCCTGATGGTATAGCTCCTGCGCTTTCTGCGCCGCGACGGCATCAAAAATTTGTAAATTTCCCATTGTCAGTGCATCCTTTCCATGAAGGTTTTGATTTGATGATTTGATAAAAGCAATTCGCACAAAAGCGTTCCCAATGCCACACCGAAAAAGCCCTGTACAAAATTTCCCGCTGCATCTGCTGCCGCTGCAAGTCCCTGCCGCAAAAGCAATGCGCTATACCCGAAATAGCCGAGAACCATGATGATTTCGGCAATGACCCCGGACAGGATCCGGAATGCGATGGGGTGGCGTCTGCCTGCCAGCTTTTTACCTGTGGCACGAAAAATCATAGCGGCAGTAAAGGCACAAAGGGCTTTGATAACCAGTGTTCCCGGCGCAAAAAGGCTATAGCCTGTAATCAGGTCAGCCAGTGCGGATCCAACGCCAGCGGCAATGCTGCCGTAAAGCGGACCGAGCAGCCATGCGCCCAACAGGACAATGGCGTCACCGGCATTCAGATAGCCGTGAGCCGGCAGCGGAATTTGAATGACCAGCGTTGCGACGCAGATCATGGCCATAAATAACGCAGTCAGCACCAGTCGAAGCAGTTTCTTATTTTTCATTGAAAACACCTTGTTTTTTCGGTTTTCTTTTATTATAATGAAAACTGATCTTGTTGCAATGACCAGAAATCGATAAAATAATAAGACCAGATGTGATGCTATGAATCCAATCGTTTTTCAAGAAAACAGCCGTATGCCATTGTATGAACAATTGTATCGGGCGCTGAAACAAAATATTATATCAGGCGATTTTTCCTGCGGTGAAAAGCTGCCATCCAAACGGGAGTTGGCAAAGCGTTTATCGGTTAGCCTGATAACTGTTGAAAATGCGTATGCCCAGCTGGCTGCCGAAGGATATATCCATTCGATACAAAAAAAAGGGTATTATGTTTCTTCTCTGGCAAAGCCGTCAGGAGCCGCCCGAAAAAATGCAACTGTTTACCAGCTTCCGTCGAAGGAGACCTATCAAATCGATCTGCGTACGGATCGTCCGGACGCCGGCCGCTTTCCCATTGCCTCCTGGTGCCGTCTGACGCGGCAGGTGCTGACAGAGCAGGGAGATGATATTTTTCGCAGCGGCGATTTTTCCGGTGAACGCGTGCTGCGCGAGCAAATCGCCGCCTATTTAAAGCGAAGCCGGTTTCTGGATGTTTCGCCTGACTGCGTGCTGGTTGCCGCCGGTACAGAATGCCTTTGCGATATTTTGGTCAAGCTGTTGGGCGCATACCGGGTGTTTGGTCTGGAGGATCCGGGGTACCGTAAGGTCTCTGATTTATACCGCTCTGCCGGTGCGAGGTGCTTTTATCTGCCAATGGATACGGACGGCATTCGGATGGATGCCCTGCGCGCATCTTCAACGGAAGTGCTGCATATTTCGCCGAATCACCAGTATCCGACCGGAGTGGTTACGCCGGCGTCACGCCGTTTTGAATTGCTGGCATGGGCGGGGGAGCGGGACGGGCGATATGTGATCGAAGACGATTACGACAGCGAGCTTCGCTTTGATGCAAAACCGCTGCCGCCGATGATCGCCGAAGATTCTGCTGAAAAGGTAATTTATATGAACACCTTTTCCAAAACCATTGCGCCGTCTTTGCGTGTCGGATATCTGGTCTTGCCGGCTCGTCTGATGGATCAGTATTACCGGCGGTTCTCGGGGTTTTCATGTACGGTTTCCGCGCCGGAGCAACTGACGCTGGCGCGTTTTATGGAAAGCGGAATGTATGAACGGCATATCAGCCGCATGAAAAAATTTTATAACAGCCGCCGTCTGCTGTTTCTGCAAAAAATCAAGCAAAGTTACCTGTCCTCGTTTGTTTCTGTAGAGGAAAACGCTGCCGGCCTGCATTTTCTTTTGACTTTTCATGATTCTCCTGATGAAGAAATGTTATGCGCGGACGCTCGGAAGGCGGGAATAGCCCTGACCTTTCTTTCCGCCTTCTATCGCAGAAAGCCCAAAACGGTACCGTCATCGCTTTTGATCAATTACGGCGGTTTACGGGAAGAAGATTTCGATCAGGTGCTTTCTTTTCTTTGTGATTGGCAAAAAAAGAAGCGCCCGGATCAAACGGGCGCTTGAGAAGGTTCTGCTCTTATAAAGAGGAAGCAATGTTTTGAAATTTCGTTTTGACCTGGTCGATCTGCGGCTGTGCGGCTTGCGCGGGATTATACCATCCTCTTTGCTGCATTTTGGTAAACACATCAGACTGAATGGTATGCTCCTGCTGCAAAATATTCAGAAAATCGTCCCTCAGGCAGGCGTGAACACATTCATTGGAAAAGGTGTTGTATACGCCGGTAATGGCTTTTTGCGAGGAAAGAACATCCTCCATCATTTCCTGATCGCTCATGGGTGAAGCTGTCATCTGTTTTACCTCCTTAGTTTAAGTGACTCATCAGGGTGTCAAAATGGTTTCTGTGCTGTGCGGCGATTTGCTCACAGGTGGTTTTGATTTCCGGATCGCTTGCGGTGGCGGCATAGCTTTTGTATTTTTTGATCAAAAGCTGTTCGCAATTCAGCTGATCCTCCAATGCTTTCAATTCTTCGCTGGTCAGATTTGCCATGGTTTCTCTCCTTCGATTTTTTTCATCGCGCAGAACGGTTGCCGCTTCATAAACCGAAGCTGACGGACAGCGCCGCATCCACCTTCTTCATTTCCGGCGTTTCCAGCGTGCCCATGCGGTCTCGCAGGCGGCTTTTGTCCAGCGTGCGGATCTGTTCGAGCAAAATAATGGAATCTCGCTGCAACCCGCTTCCGCTTGCCTTTACGCGAATGTGTGTAGGCAGCGGATTTTTCGTTTTTCGGCTGGTAATGGCGGCGGCGATTACGGTCGGGCTGTATTTATTGCCCACATCGTTCTGCACGATAAGTACCGGTCTCATGCCGCCCTGTTCAGACCCCACTACGGGACTTAGATCCGCATAGTAAATATCGCCTCTGCGTACATCCATATTTGTCTTCCTTTCTTGAAGGCGGCCTGCCTTTCAGTGATAGTATTTGCCTGATTGTGAGAAAATACACACACAATGAAAACTTTTGTTTTTTCAGACGAGGGGTTGTTTAATGAACGGATACGGGCGAATGAGGGTATATTTGCTGTGTAAATAAGCGACAGAACGGTATGAATATCACAATTTGTGGTAAAATATCTATTGACAAGCACAATATCTTGTGTTACTATTATACCCGATCCGTGAAAAGGTTCGCATAAAAAGCAAAATAATATTTTAGATATGAGGAGATTTCGCAATGTACAGTGTAATGAAGCGAGACGGTAAGATCGTTGATTTTGATCTGAAAAAGATTGCCAATGCCATTACCATGGCGTTTGAAGCGCAGGAAGTCAATTTCCATCCCTCTATTATTGATTTTCTTGCTCTGAAAGTCACGGCTGATTTTGAGCCGAAAATCAAAAACAACCTGATTGCCGTTGAAGATATTCAGGACAGTGTCGAATCGGTTCTGGTTCAGGCCGGATATTCCGAAGTGGCGAAAGCGTATATTCTGTACCGCCGTCAGCGCGAGAAAGTCCGTAATATGAAATCCACCATTCTGGATTACAAAGAGCTGGTTGACAGCTATGTAAAGGTTACCGACTGGCGCGTGAAGGAAAATTCCACCGTCACCTATTCTGTCGGCGGATTGATCCTGAGCAACTCCGGTGCGATCACCGCGAACTACTGGCTGTCTGAAATTTATGACGATGAAATCGCGAACGCGCACCGCAACGCTGATTTGCACTTGCATGACCTGTCCATGCTGACCGGATATTGTGCCGGTTGGTCTCTGAAACAATTGATTTGCGAGGGACTGGGCGGCGTGCCCGGCAAAATTACCTCTGCTCCCGCAAAGCATCTGGCGACTCTCTGCAACCAGATGGTCAATTTTCTTGGCATCATGCAGAACGAGTGGGCGGGCGCACAGGCGTTTTCGTCTTTTGATACCTATCTTGCGCCCTTTGTCAAGGTGGATAACCTGACCTACGATCAGACCAAAAAATGCGTTGAGTCCTTCATTTACGGTGTAAATACGCCCAGCCGCTGGGGAACGCAGGCGCCCTTCTCCAACATTACTTTGGACTGGACGGTTCCCAATGATCTTGCCGAACTGCCCGCGATTGTCGGCGGCAAGGAAATGGACTTCAAATACAAAGACTGCAAAAAAGAAATGGATATGATCAACCGCGCTTTCATTGAAGTGATGATCGAGGGCGATGCCAATGGCAGAGGCTTCCAGTATCCGATTCCCACTTATTCCATTACCCGTGATTTTGACTGGTCCGATACGCTGAACAACCGTCTGTTGTTTGAAATGACTTCAAAATACGGTACTCCCTATTTCTCAAACTATATCAACAGTGATATGCAGCCCAGCGATGTGCGCAGTATGTGCTGCCGGCTTCGTCTGGATTTGCGTGAGCTCCGTAAAAAGAGCGGCGGCTTTTTCGGCAGCGGCGAAAGCACCGGTTCTGTCGGCGTAGTCACCATCAATATGCCCCGCATTGCTTATTTGTCGGAAAATGAAGAGGAATTTATGAGCCGTCTGGATAAGCTGATGGACATTGCCGCCCGTTCGCTGAAAATCAAGCGTACCGTTATCACCAAACTGTTGAACGAAGGGCTGTATCCGTATACCAAGCGTTATCTCGGTACTTTTGAGAACCATTTCTCCACCATCGGCCTTGTCGGCATGAACGAAGCAGGGTTGAACGCGAAATGGATCCGCGCAGATCTGACGCATAAAAACGCACAGGAATTTACCAAACGGGTTTTGAATCATATGCGTGAGCGTCTTTCGGATTATCAGGAAGAATACGGCGATTTGTATAATCTGGAAGCGACGCCCGCCGAATCCACTTCTTATCGTTTGGCAAAGCATGACAAACAGCGCTTCCCGGACATCATTACCGCTTCTGAGGACGACAAAACACCCTATTATACAAACAGTTCCCATCTGCCCGTCGGATATACCGATGATGTATTTACCGCGTTGGATATCCAGGATGATTTGCAGACGCTGTATACTTCCGGAACGGTTTTCCACACATTCCTGGGTGAAAAATTGCCGGATTGGCAGTCCGCTGCCCGTCTGGTCCGCAAAATAGCGGAAAATTACAAGCTGCCTTACTACACGATTTCACCGACTTATTCCGTTTGCAAAAATCACGGATATATCGCCGGCGAACAGTATACCTGCCCCACCTGCGGTGAAAAAACCGAGGTTTACAGCCGTATTACCGGTTACTATCGCCCGGTGCAGAACTGGAACGCAGGCAAAACCGAAGAATTCAAAGACCGCAAGGTTTATAAAATTGACGACGCTCGTGTGAGCGCGGCAAAACGCCATGTCGAAGCCCCGGCACAGGCGCAGCCGGAGGCAAAAGAAGCCGATGACGGTGTGCTGCTCTTTGCGACGGCAACCTGCCCGAACTGCCGCATTGCCTGTTCGCTTTTGGATAAAGCAGGCATCGCTTATGAAAAGCTGCTGGCGGAAGAGAATGCCGATAAGGCAAAAGCCCTCGGCATTAAGCAGGCGCCCACGCTTGTTGTGGTGAAAAACGGGGAAGCCGTTAAATATGCCGGTGTTTCTGCAATAACCGGATATCTTTCTTCCCGCGATGTCAGCAAGAGGGCGTCCAATGACTGATATTCTCATCATCGGTTCCGGTCCTGCGGGACTGACCGCAGCCATTTACGCTCTTCGCGCCGAAAAAAGCGTGATGATTTTGGAAAAAGGTGCGTTTGGCGGTCAGGTCACCTTTTCGCCAAAGATTGAAAACTTTCCCGGCAGTGTCAGCATCAGCGGGAACGAGTTCGCAGATGCGCTGGTTTCACAGGTCATTGAAGCAGGCGGCGATTTCGCTGTTGCTGAGGTGACCGGTCTGCAAAAGACCGAAAAGGGTTTTCTGGTTCATACAACCGATACCGATTATCAGGCGCGCGCTGTGATTATTGCGTCCGGCGCCCGCCATCGCCCGCTGGGTCTGCCCCGGGAAGAGGATCTCTGCGGCAACGGTGTCTCCTATTGTGCAGTCTGTGACGGCGCATTTTATAAAAATCAAAAAGTCGCAGTGGTCGGCGGCGGCAATTCTGCTTTGCAGGAAACGCTGCTGCTCTCTGAGCTTTGTGAAAAAGTGACGGTAATACAGAATTTGCCTGAATTTACCGGTGAAGAAAAACTGTTGAACCAGTGCCGGCAAAAAGACAATGTTGAGCTGATCCCCGGGTATACGGTGCGCGAGCTGTTGGGAAGCGATGCGTTGACCGGTATCCGGATCAAAGCCGTGGATTCGGCGGATGAACAGGTTATCGACTGCGCCGGGCTGTTTGTTGCCATTGGGTTGCAGCCGCAAAACGAAGCGTTTGCCGAGCTTGCCGAAGTCGATGCCATGGGGTATCTCGTTACCGACGATTCCTGCCGCACCGGAACGCCCGGTTTGTTTGCTGCCGGTGACTGCCGGCAGAAAAAAATCCGTCAGATCACGACCGCCTGCGCCGACGGTACGGTTGCCGCACTCGAAGCGCTGGCCTATCTGCGGCAGACGGAGGACGACGCATGACTTCGTATGAGGAAAAAGCCCGCGCTCTGTTTCAGAATGGGTATACCTGCGCGCAGTCGGTGCTTTGCGCCTTCTGCGACCAAACCGGTCTGGATGAGAAAACGGCGCAGCGCATTGCCTCTTCTCTCGGAGGGGGAATCGGGCGGCTTCGTGAAGTCTGTGGCGCTGTTACCGGAATGGCGATGGTTGCCGGCTTGCTGTATGGCTTTGAGCAGCCGGTTTCTCATGCTGAAAAAACCGAACATTACCGCCGCGTTCAGCTGATGGCACAGCAATTTAAGAGCGAACAGGGCTCGCTTTTATGCCGTGACATTCTTTCATTAGGGGAGGGACCATATCCGCCTGAACCGGAAGAAAGAACGCCGGAATATTATCGCCGCAGACAGTGTTGCCTCGATTGTATCGGCACGGCAGCCGCCATTACGGAAAAACTGATAGAAAAGAACGGTGAACTATGATACCGATTCAGGGCATCCAAAAAACCACATTGCTGGATTATCCGGGAAAGGTTGCCTCTACGATATTTATCGGGGGCTGTAATTTCCGCTGCCCGTTTTGTCATAACGCATCGGTGGTTTTTTGTGAGGATAACGACAGCACGGAAGAAGATGTCCTTGCTTTTTTGGAGAAAAGAAAGCGCATTCTGGACGGTGTATGTGTGACCGGCGGCGAACCTTTGCTGCAAAAGGAATTGCCTTCTTTTTTGGAAAAAATCAAAAATATGGGTCTTGCCGTCAAGCTGGACACCAACGGCACAAGCCCGCACCGACTGGAAGCGTTGATCCGTGCCGGGCTTGTTGACAATGTTGCGATGGATATCAAGAATTCTCCTGAAAAATATGCCGTAACCTGCGGTGTGACGGCACTGCGCTTTTCGGATATTCAGCAGTCGGCAGCGCTTTTGCTTTCCGGCGTCGTGGCGTTTGAATTTCGTACGACGGTGGTTTCCCCGCTTCATGAGGCGTCGGATTTTGAAAAAATCGGACAATGGCTTCGGGGAAGCGAACCGTATTTTTTGCAGACTTTTGCCGACAGCGGCGATTTGATCGCGGGGGACGGGCTGAGCGCTCCTACCGATGAGCAGCTTCATTCCTATCTTCAGACCCTGCAAAAATACATTCCCGCAGCGGCGCTGCGCGGGCACTGAGAGATTCTCGCTGTTCTGACAGCTGGAATTTGCCCCAATTCCGCTTCTGCGAAAAATCTCGAAAAAGTTCTTGCTTTTTTTCTGGTGTTGTGCTATTATATACAAGCGTTCTTTTGCGTCCGGCTTCGCCGGGCGGCGGTTAGTGTAACGCAGATTACATTAAAGCGGTCGGTCCTCTTTTTTAAGAATGGTGTCATCTTTAAAATATGAACGGCTGAAAATTTTTTGGAGGTTTATGATGGACGCTTTGAAAACGATCTCCGACAGCAGCTTGAAGTCGGAAGTACCCCAGTTTAATGTGGGTGACACTGTTAAGGTTCATGTAAAAATTCGCGAAGGCGACAGAGAAAGAATTCAGGTCTTTGAGGGCACGGTCATCGCTCGTAAAGGCAGCGGTGTTTCCGAAACCTTTACCGTTCGCCGTCTTTCTTTCGGCGTAGGTATTGAGCGTGTTTTCCCGATCCATTCTCCCAATGTTGCAAAAGTCGATGTCATCAGACACGGTCGCGTTCGCAGAGCGAAACTGTATTATCTTCGTGACAGAGTCGGTAAGGCTGCCAAGGTTAAGGAGCAGATTCGCTGATTTGGGGCTTTGTCCCTCTACAGGTTTACAAAAAAAGGGAGGGAGTCGTCAAGGCTCCCTTTTGCCTTTTTTGTGAAAGGATTTTCTTTCGCTGAAAGGAAGCTTTGTTATGAACGAAAATGCCATTGATACCGCCGCTGAAAGCGTTGCGCCGCAGATAGATGAGCCGCAAAAAAAACGCAGAAAATCATCTGACAAAAAGTCAGCAGACAGTAAAGTCAGTGTGACCATTGCTTCAAACGCCTTTGAGCTGGTTTCGGTTTTTGTTTCCGCGCTGGTTGTTATTGCCGTGGTTTTTGTGTTTTTTGTTCGCCCGGTCGGCGTGAGCGGATCTTCCATGGTTCCTACCTTGAACAGCGGCGACTGGCTGCTGATTACGCCTTTGTATGACGAACCCGAATACGGCGATATTATTGTTTCCTATCCGCCCAGCGTCTTTGATGAGCCGTTGATTAAGCGCGTGATTGCCGTTGGCGGTCAGACGGTGGATATCGATTATGATACCGGTATTGTTTATGTGGATGGCGTCGCTTTGCATGAGGAAGCGTATGTCAACACGCCGACCACTCGCCAAACCGCACAGGATCAGCAGTTTCCGCTGACTGTACCGGAAGGGTATGTATTTATGTGCGGCGACAACAGGAATGGCTCCACGGACAGCCGCTCCACGCTGGTGGGCTTTTGTCGGGAAGAATATATTTTAGGAAAAGCTGTCGGCAGAATCGTTCCCTTCGGCAGTTGGGATATTTATGAGTCTTTTCGCCAGGCAGTAGGTGAAGAATAATCTGAAAAAGCACGGCATCCGATAGCGGCAATCTTTTGCAGTTATCGGATGTTTTTTGAAAGAAGGGAAAAAATGGCACAGCAGCAGAAACAGCAAGTGCAGTGGTTTCCGGGACACATGGCGAAAACCCGTCGTAAGATCCGTGAAATGCTGCCGCTGGTAGACGCAGTTACCGTGATTTTGGATGCAAGGATCCCGGAAAGCTCGCAAAATCCGGAGATTGCTGATTTGATCGGCAAAAAGCCGGTATTATATCTTTTGAATAAATGCGATTTGGCGGATGCGGCAATCACAGAACGCTGGATCGCCTATTGGAAAAAACAGGGGAAAACTTCTCTTGCGGTGGATTGCCGGTCAGGCAAAGGGCTGCATCAGTTCCGCACTGCCATTCGCTCACTCTGTAAAGAGCGCATTCGGATCAACGAAGAAAAGGGAATGGCGGGAAAAGCGCTTCGCGTCATGGTTGTCGGGATCCCGAATACCGGAAAATCCTCCTTTATCAATCGAATGGCAAAGGAGAGTAAGGCGAAAGTTGAAGACCGCGCCGGTGTAACCAGAAGCAATCAATGGTTTGTCATAGATGGTGGGTTGGAGCTGCTGGATACGCCGGGCGTTCTCTGGCCAAAGTTTGAAGATCCCAATGTGGGGGATAAACTCGCTTTTACCGGCGGAGTGAAAGACCAGGTGGTGGATATTGAACTGCTTGCCATGCGATTGTTGTCGATTTTGGCGCAGAACTATCCCCAAATGCTGGCGGATCGTTACCGGATGACAGAAACAGCAGGGCTTGCCGATTATGAGCTTTTGGAGCTGCTGGGCAAAAAACGCGGCATGCTGATGCGCGGGGGAGAAGTGGACACCCTTCGGGCGGCGACAACCCTTTTGGATGAGTTCCGCGCTGGAAAACTCGGCAGGCTTTCTTTTGAAGCGCCGCCGACGGAAGGAGAGCGCGCCGATGATCAGTTTTGATTTGGAAAACGCCGCTCGAAACGAAGGGTATTCGCTGATATGCGGCATCGATGAAGCGGGGAGAGGTCCGCTCGCCGGTCCGGTATTTGCCGCTGCCTGTATCCTGCCTGCCGGTTTTGACACGCAGGGGTTAAACGATTCAAAAAAATTATCTGAAAAAAAGCGGGAAGCGCTGTTTGAACGCCTGACCCACAGCGATGCGCTCTGGGCGGTCGGTACGGCGAGTGTTGCGGAAATTGACACCCTGAATATTTTACAGGCCACTTTTCTTGCCATGAAACGGGCGGTTGACGCCCTTCCCGTCAAGCCGGATCTTGCATTGGTAGACGGCAACCGGCTGCCTGGAACAGGGATCGAGGAACGCACGGTCGTCAAGGGGGATTCCTTAAGTTTTTCCATTGCCGCCGCTTCTGTTCTGGCAAAGGTTTCGCGGGATCGTTATATGCTGTCGCTTGCTGAAAAATACCCGCAGTATGCTTTTGAAAAGCATAAGGGATACGGAACAAAGCTGCATTACGAGCGATTGAAGCAATACGGGATTTCCGAAGTACATCGCCGCAGTTTTCTAAAAAATCTGTCGGAGAAATAAGATGGATGCGAAACGAAAAACCGGTATTTGGGGCGAAGTGCTGACCGTGCGCTATCTGAGGCGCGGCGGCTATGAAATTCTGACCACCAATTTTCGTGCCGGCAGTGCGGAAGTGGATATCATCGCCAAAAAGGGCGATACGCTTTGTTTGATCGAAGTGAAGACCCGCTCGCCCGGCGCGATGCTTTCACCGGCTGAAAATGTCGGCAGCGAAAAACAGGATCGAATCATCGGCGCTGCCTCTGCCGTGCGCCGGATCTATCATCACGATGCTTCCGTGCGGTTTGACATTGCGGAGGTGATTTTTGAAAGTCCCTCACGCTACCGGATCCATTACATGAAAAACGCCTTTTGAAGGCTGCCGTGAAATTTCGGATCCTGCCGGAAAAAGGATAAATCAGTATTGACAGGACTGGCGTTTTATGATAAAATAATCAAGCCGCATGTCTCGGGTGGCAGTATGCCTTGAAGTGCCAACCGGCACACCCTGTACAGCGAGTCTTGAAAAAGAAGGTTTTTTTATGTACGCAATTATTGAAACCGGCGGCAAGCAGTATAAAGTTCAGGCCGGCGATGTTATTTACATCGAAAAACTGAACGCGGATGCCGACGCTGAAATCGTATTTGACAAAGTGGTCGCCGTTTGCGGTGATGACGGTATCAAAACCGGCGCTCCTTATGTTGCCGGCGCTTCTGTTGCTGCAAAGGTTCTGAAAAACGGCAAAGCCAAGAAGATCACCGTATTTACCTATAAACCCAAAAAGAACGAGAAAAGAAAACTCGGTCACCGTCAGCCCTACACGAAAGTGGAGATCGCTGAAATCAAAGCCTGATGACCCGCGCTTTGTTTACCGCTTCAGGTGAGACAATGACCGGCTTTTGTGTGCGGGGGCACGCATCCTCTGCTTCCTGTGCCGGTGAAGATATCGTCTGCGCGGCTATTTCCTCAGCGGCGTATCTGGCCGCTAACACTTTGACCGACCGTCTCGGCACGAGCGCCGCGATTCAAGTCAAAAGTGGCTTCTTTTCCCTGTTTGTGCAGGAAAAGAGCGATACAGCTTCTTTGCTTCTTTGGGGGTTGTCAGACCACCTGATGGCTCTTTCCAGACAGTATCCCCAGCAGCTACAAGTTAAAATTTTACAATCATCACATTCGGAGGTGCGCAGCAATGCTGAAACTTAACATCCAATTGTTCGCTCATAAAAAAGGTATGGGTTCCACCAAGAACGGCAGAGATTCCGAATCGAAAAGACTCGGCGTCAAAAGAGCCGATGGCCAGACCGTTAACGCCGGCACCATTCTGGTTCGCCAGAGAGGTACCCACATCCATCCCGGCAACAATGTTGGCAAGGGTTCTGACGATACCCTTTATGCCAAAGTGACCGGCACCGTTCGCTTTGAGCGTTTGGGCAAAGACCGCAAAAAGGTCAGCGTCTACGAAGCATAATTGTTT
>CALWIU010000023.1 GCA_944380845.1 uncultured Clostridia bacterium
TCTTTTGGGTAAGATAACCCTATTTACTTTTTTTGCGGACATTTATCAAACGAGGGGTTGAAAGCATAGAAGTTTTTGCTGTATAATTTATCCGTTGCCAGACGAAGCCCTTCGCCGAATCTTTGATAATGAACAATTTCTCTTTCTCTGAGGAAACGAATCGGATCGATGATGTCGGGGTCGTCTACCAAACGAAGAATATTGTCATAGGTTGTTCTGGCTTTTTGCTCGGCTGCAAGATCATTATGCAGGTCGGCGAGAACATCGCCTTTTGACTGAACATATGACGCGGTCCAGGGGGCACCGCTGGCAGCTTGCGGATAAATGCCTGCTGTGTGATCGACAAAATAGGTGTCAAATCCGGCTTTTTTGATTTGTTCCGGGGTTAAATTTCTTGTTAACTGATACACCATGGCGCCGATCATCTCAAAATGTCCCAATTCTTCTGTTCCTATATCGGTTAAAAGACCTTTTAATTCAGGATACGGCATTGCGTATCTCTGGGAAAGGTAGTTCATGGACGCCGAAAGTTCGCCATCCGGACCGCCGTATTGAGAAATGATAATCATGGCGGCTTTTGGATCCGGATTCTTGATGTTTATTGGGTATTGAAGTTTCTTTTCATAAGTAAACATTTCTCAGTCGCACCTCTCAATGTCCCACGGCCATGGGTTTTTCAGCCATTCAACGCCTTCGCCGGAAGGGGCAGTCAGCGGGCCGAATTCTTCTTCATATGCAGCAAGCAGGGATTCATATTTTTGATCATATTCCGCATAAAGCGCAGCTGCTCGCATATCGGATGGATGGGTATCCAAATAAAGGTGCAGTTCCCATTTTGCAAATTGTACGGCTGAAAGCTCACGCAGCATTCTTTGTTTTCGCGTCATGGGCAGCACCTTCCCGTGAACGGTTTATTCAGGACAGGGAAAAGTGTACCGTTGCACAGTGCCGTCTGTGCGTCATACACTTGTCGGTTGACTTGAAATGGAACATATGCCATCGCCGGAACGGTATCAACGGGTAATGCAGTCAAACCGGTGTAGAGGTCATTTTCTCCATCGTTTGCCTGTAGGTTGATCCGGCAGCAATTGTTATTATTCAAACCATATCGCTCCTTTTCTGTTTTTGAGGGAAACCCTCAATACACAATACGGAATGTTGATAGAACAAGAAACGATTTTTATATCGTTTATCTTTTTAGATGATTTATTTCCATTACCGCATGGAAAAAACAGTTTTCTTGCGAACACAAAAATCCGAAATGGAGGAAATCAAATGCTGACCGGATTGTCTGCCGGCATTTTATGGGCACTGGATACTGTGATCCTCGGCATCGCTTTGACTTTGCCGCCATTTTCAGCTGGCGCAAGTGCAGCAATGCTTGCACCGCTTATCAGTACATTTTTACATGATGCCTTTTCATCGCTTTGGATGCTTGGTTTTACGGCTGTAACAAAACAGTTCAAAAATGTGTATCATGCTTTGCGCTCTAAAAGCGGAAGATTTATTTTGCTTGGTGCACTGCTCGGCGGTCCGATCGGTATGAGCGGTTATGTCGCAGCCATTCAATTGATTGGCCCGGGATATACGGCAGTCATATCCTCGCTGTATCCAGCGCTTGGCGCGCTTTTATCCTACCTGTTTTTAAAGGAAAAAATGAGGTTATCCCAGCTGGTCGGATTGCTTATGAGCATTGCAGGCGTCATTGCTTTGGGATATACTTCTTCAGATAATGCGCAAATGCGTCTTTTGCCCGGTTTTCTCTGTGCCGCTCTTTGTTGTGTCGGATGGGCGAGCGAAGGCGTCATTTGTGCCTATGGAATGAAAGATCCTACCGTCACTTTTGCGCACGCGCTGCAAATCCGCCAGCCGGTTTCTGCAATATGTTACGCTCTTATTATTCTTCCCGCAATCGGCGGATGGCAGGAAACCATTGCGTTACCGTCTTCTGTTATACTTTTGATTGTTGTATCGGCATTCTGCGGAACAGCATCCTATCTTTGCTATTATCGAACCATTGCAAAAATCGGACCGCCAAAAGCCATGGCGCTGAATATTACCTATTCTGCCTGGTCATTGGTCTTTTCTTTCTTTTTCTTACATACAATTCCGGACAAAAAAAGCTTGTTCTTTGCCGTTGTTGTGTTAGCCGGCGCGCTGCTGTCTGCGTTGGAGTTTCCCCATCGTATCAAACAAAAAAATTGAAGATGATCGTTTGTTGCAAGCAAAAAGCGCTCCTGTGGATCGTTACTTCCACAGGAGCGTTTTCCTGAAATGACTGCTGAAATCGAAAAATATATTAAGCTACGGCCACTTTTTTATGTTTATGCTTTTTCTTTTCGGGTTCAAAGGAAGGTCTTTCGGGCAAGGGTTCTTCCGGCGTCGTTTCGTCGATGTGTTTCAGGTGTTTTGCGGTAATAATGTTGAGCACCAGATTCAGCAGAAAAAGGACAATCCCGATAAAAAAGGAAAAACTGATGGTGCCGCCAAAGACCGGGATACCGGTCGCGTCCATTTGTTGAAAGGAAACCACAAAAACCGGGATGGCAACTGCAAATAAAAGGGCACTCAGTATGCAAAGCACATAGTTTGCAGCATATTTATGTCTCACAGAACAAATAATTAAGACAAAGAAGTTAAGAACCGCGCTGACGATCCCCAGCGCAATCAGAAGAAAGCCGACAAGGAAAAGGGTGTAAGCTTCGCCAACAATATTGCTTTTTATCAGTGTAAATAAAGAGCCGATGTTAATTCCGTCAACAATGGCAAGAATGATATCCAAAAGACTGACATACCGATTTTCAAAAGAAGAAAAGGGAAGGGACAAGGACAGCCGAAAAGCGGGAATCACAAAGATGACCAGTGGAATAAAGGTAAATACCAATCGAACGATGGACAACTTTGTGCCAACCAGTCCGCGTTTGAGGTATTTAACAGATCGTCTGAATTTGGCGAACGCCCATTCCGAACGAATAGCATCCTGTTCGAGCCGTTCTTCCCATTTATAGTTCGGAATATTCACTCCGCATTTGGGACATTCTGCCTTAACATTCCACGGTTTCAGCTTATAACCGCATCCGGGACAATGAGCCATAAAACCACCCTTATTTGTAAATTTCCGTGTAATCAAATTATATTATACAATAACCATGTCATTGTTTCAAGCTTTTTAATTAAAAATCTATAAAGTTTTTTTTCGATATTGTTTTATCGTTATTCATATTGACATTGGCGACAACCGTGTTATAATTACCTATAATGGGAAAAATTTGAATATGCTGAAACGGAGGCTCAATTGTGAATATACAGCTCAGAAAAGATTTTATTCAATCACAGCGTGAACAGCTTCGCTGTGAGACTTCCCAAAAAGGCGGCAGACTATCTGTTCAGGAAAAAATCAATGCCTTTTATGATAGCGGCACCTTTGTGGAAACCGGTGCTTTCGTCAGTGAGAGCACATCTTTTGCTACCATGTTTCAACAAAAAGCGGAAGGTGTTGTTACAGGCTATGGTGCTGTAAACGGCAGACTTGTTTTTTGCTGCATTCAGGACTATTCCCGCGATCAGGGCGCGCTTTCCATGGCAGGCGCTGAAAAAATCACCGCCCTTTATGAAGCTGCTGTTAAAAACGCCGCTCCTGTTTTATCAGTTTTTGACTGCGATGGCGCAAAACTTGCAGACGGTATCAATGCGGTTGCCTCTTATGGGAAAGTTATCAAAGCAGCGTCTAATGCAAAAGGACTGGTTCCCCAGATTTCTCTGATTACAGGCGTCTGTTCCGGAGGATTGGCAGCTGTAGCCGGATGCGGCGACATTATCATTATGTCAGGTAAAAATGCTTATTACAGTGTTTCTCCTGTTTCTGTGCTAAAGCACGAGAAAGCTGATGATGCTGTCGGAAGCGGTAATTATGCTGTTGCAAACGGACTTGCTGATTTATTCTGTTCTTCCGAGCAAGAAGCATTTGATTTTGCCAAAGAGGTTTTAAACTATCTTCCGTCCAATGACACGCAAGGTGAAGTTGCCGTGTCCAATCATGACGATGCCAATCGTCGTCTTGGCGGCGTTGAAGCCTTGGTGACGACTGACGGTTATGACGGCAGGGAACTGGTTAAAATGCTTGCTGACGATGGTAAATTCTTAGAGCTGTCTGCGGAATATGGCAGCGAATTCATTGTCGGATTTCTTTCTGTTGATGGGTATTCTTGCGGTGTTGTGGCAAACGATCCGTCACAAGGTAAGCAAATCACTGCCAGCGGCGCGGACAAATGCGCGTCCTTTATTGATTTATGCGATCGGTTTGCGCTTCCTGTTGTTACTCTTTGTGATTGTGACGGATACAGCGCTGCCGACGAAGCAAAGCATCCCGATCTTGTTAATGCGTTATCCTCTCTGGCGCTGGAATATGCCTCTGCTGAAGTACCGATGGTGACTGCAATCGTCGGCAAATTGACCGGAACAGCGTTTTCGGTTCTTGGGTCAAAAGCAGTTGGTGCTGATCTTGTTTTCGCGCTGCCTACTGCCGTTATCTCTCCGATGCCGGTCGAATCTGCTGTTGAATTTATGCAGAACGACAAATTGGCAGAGGGACTTTCCAAAGATGAATTGATTGAAAAATGGGAAATTGAGTATGCATCTCCTGTTTATGCGGCGAAAGCCGGTTTAATCGATTATATTTGCGAGTCGGACGAGTTGCGCGCGCGGATTGCAGCTGCATTGAATATGCTTGGCATGAAAGCTGCTTTTTAATCTGATTGCTGTATTATTGAAAAGGATCGATGCTGATGTTTAATTTGGATAATATCGGAATTGGCTTGGAAACCCTGATCATCGGTATGCTGGTTGTTTTTCTGGCGCTTGCGATCATATGGTTGATTGTTTCGCTGGTCGGAATGGCTTTTCGCAAAAAAGAGTCGACAAAAAAAGAGCAGCCGGAAGCGTCTAACATACCGCCTGTTTCCGAAATTCCGATCGTTTTGGCTGATACGAATTTTACAGTGAGTTCGGATCAGGCACCGGAACTTGCCGCTGTCATTGCTGCAGCGATTTGTGAATATGAAAATAAACCACTGGGATCTTTTCGAGTGGTCAGCTTCAAAAAACGATAAGTTAAGAAAGGTTGTTTTTCATGGCAAAAAATTACAGAATTACCGTCAATGGCAATGTTTATGATGTAAGTGTTGAGGAAACAGGCGCAGGTGCTCCTGCCGCGCCGGTTGCTTACGCTCCGGCTCCCGTTGCTGCGCCTGCTCCCGCTCCTGTTGCCGCACCGGCACCTGCTCCCGCTCCCGCAGCGGCGCCGGCACCCGCTGCTGCTCCTGCTGCGGCACCTGCAGCCCCCGGCGCTGGAAATCCCGTCAAAGCTCCGATGAACGGCACGATTCTTCGTGTTAATGTTAAAGTTGGCGATACCGTAAAGAAAGACGATGTTCTTTGCGTTCTGGAGGCAATGAAGATGGAAAATGAAATCTTTGCGCCTCAGGCCGGCACGATTACATCCGTTGTGGTTTCACAGGGCGCATCTGTTAACGCAGACGATGTGCTTGTTACCATTCAGTAAATCAACAATTTATTCTCGGAGTGTTTTTCCATGGCTGAAATCCTGACTTCCATTCAGAATTTTTTAAGTACAACAGGCGTTTCCCTGATGCTGGACGCTGGTACGATGGATACTGTCAAAACGATCATCATGATCGTGATTTCCTGCGTTTTGTTTTATCTGGGAATCGTAAAAAAATTCGAGCCGCTGCTGTTGATTCCAATTGCCTTTGGTATGTTTTTGACCAATCTTCCCGGCGCAAACCTCATGCACCCGGAGTTCTTTCTTGAAGGCGATTTTGACATTTTGAATGTTTTTCAAAACGGCGGTCTTTTAGACTATCTGTATTTGGGGGTAAAACTTGGTATTTACCCGTCATTGATTTTCCTCGGCGTTGGTGCAATGACAGATTTTTCACCTCTGATTGCCAATCCGTCAACATTGATGCTTGGTGCAGCGGCACAGGGCGGTGTCTTCATTGCATTCCTTTTGGCTTTGCTGTTGGGCTTTGATCCGCAGCAGGCAGGTGCAATCGGCATTATCGGCGGCGCGGATGGCCCGACGGCGATTTTGGTTACAAAAATACTCGCTCCCGAGCTTTTGGGCGCTATTGCCATTGCTGCCTATTCGTATATGGCGCTGATTCCCTTCATTCAACCGCCGCTTATGAAACTGTTAACAACCAAAAAAGAGCGTTCTGTTAAAATGACGCAGCTTCGTAAAGTTTCAAAAACAGAACAGATCTTTTTCCCCGTTATCGTTACACTGATCGTCGTATTGATTGTGCCGGACGCCGCTCCATTGATCGGATTCCTGATGCTGGGTAACTTATTAACGGTTTGCGGTGTAACGCAGCGTTTGTCTAAAACGGCGCAGAACGGACTGATGAATGCCGTCACCGTTTTTCTCGGCATTTCTGTTGGCGCTACTGCTCGCGCAGAGACATTCCTTTCTGCGAATACAATTAAAATCATTGTTCTCGGTCTGCTTGCGTTCTGCTTCTCCACAATCAGCGGTCTGATCGGCGGGAAAATCATGTATGTTCTTTCTAAGGGGAAAATCAATCCCCTGATTGGTTCCGCCGGTGTGTCTGCTGTTCCGATGGCAGCGCGTGTTTCTCAGATGGTGGGACAAAAAGAAGACACATCCAATTACCTTTTGATGCACGCTATGGGGCCCAATGTGGCAGGCGTTATTGGTTCGGCTGTTGCTGCCGGCGTGCTGTTGTCGTTCTTTAAGTAATACCAATAAGGAGGATTTATATGGCTACAGCTAAACCTGTTAAAATAACGGAAACCGTACTGCGTGATGCTCATCAGTCACTTATCGCAACGAGAATGACCACCGAAGAAATGCTGCCTATTTTGGAGCAGATGGATTCTGTCGGTTATCACGCCTTGGAAGCTTGGGGCGGCGCAACATTCGACAGTTGCCTTCGTTTTTTGAATGAAGATCCATGGGAGCGCCTGCGGAAAATTCGTGATAAGGTAAAAAAGACGAAACTTCAAATGTTGTTCAGAGGACAAAACATCCTCGGTTACCGTCATTATGCCGATGATGTTGTTGCCTACTTTGTACAAAAATCAATTGCCAATGGTATTGATATCATTCGTATTTTTGATGCGCTGAATGATACGCGCAATCTGAAGACAGCGATTGACGCCACCAAAAAAGAGGGCGGTCATGTTCAGGCTGCCATCAGCTTCACCCTCAGCCCTGTGCATACCAATGCTAAATTTGCGCAGCTTGCCAAGGAATTGGAGGAAATGGGCGCCGACTCGATTTGCATCAAAGATATGGCGGGTCTTTTAACGCCTTTCAATGCGTATGATCTTGTCACAGAATTGAAAAATACGGTAAAAATTCCCATTGAACTTCATACGCACTACACTTCCGGTGTGGCTTCGATGACTTATTTAAAAGCCATTGAAGCAGGTGTCGATATTGTAGACACTGCCATTTCACCTCTTGCCATGGGCACTTCACAGCCCCCGACAGAGCCGCTGGTGGCTACTTTACAGGGAACCCCCTATGACACCGGGTTGAAGCTGGAAGATTTGAACCCCGTAACGCAGTACTTTGAAAAGCTTCGCGAAAAATATCTTGCCAACTCGCAGCTTGATCCCGCGCTTTTGAAAGTGGATATCAATACGCTTTTGTATCAGGTGCCCGGCGGTATGCTTTCAAACTTGGTCAAACAGTTGAAAGACGCAGGTAAGAGCGACAAGTTAATGGATGTGCTCGAAGAAGTTCCTCGTGTGCGCAAGGATGTCGGATATCCGCCTTTGGTCACTCCCAGCTCGCAAATTGTTGGCACGCAAGCCGTGTTCAATGTATTGACAGGCGAGCGCTATAAAATGTGCAACAATCAGTTTAAGGCTCTGGTGCGCGGTGAATACGGCAGAACGCCTGTCGCGATCAGCGATGAATTCCGCAAAAAGATTATCGGTGATGAGCCGCCTGTTACCTGTCGTCCGGCGGATCTTTTGGAGCCGGAACTGGATAAGCTTCGTAAAGAGGTCGCAGAATACATTGAGCAAGACGAAGATGTTCTCTCTTACGCGCTTTTTGATCATGTTGCAATTGATTTCTTTAAAAAGAGACGCAATGAAAAATATGGCCTGGATGCTGACAACGGCGATATCCAAAAGAAAATACATTCTGTTTAATATTTGTGTCTTTTTTTCTTATCGACTATTGCTTTTTAATGGAAGGCACTGTATAATATAACCGTACATTGATTAGGAAGGAGTGAAATCAATGGCTGGCGTTATCGCTTGGATCGTTAAGATGATCCTTAAAATCGCGAAGATCTTGTTTAAACTTGGTCTTCTGAACGAAGATACCATTTCTTCGCTCATGGGCATGCTTGAGGCATAATTTCCCTAGGTAAAAGCGCTTGATGTTTCGGCATCAAGCGCTTTACTTTTTAGTTATCATAAAAAAGCCGAACGCTCAAGAAAGCGTTCGGCTTTTTTCTGTCTTTATCAGCGCATAATTTTACGAATCAATGCTTCACAGTCTTTGGCATCCATAATTTTGGGTACAGGATAGAGGGGGTTTCCTTCATGCAATGCACGCTTTACCAAAGTAGGAATGTCTTCTTCTTTGATTTGATCAAAACCATCGGGAATATTCATGTACTGATTCATTTCACGGATAGCGGCGATAAAGGCAAGCGCTTTTCCTTTGTCGCTCTGGTCTTCAGGCTGCAAATCTGCTGCATCCGCCAAATCAGCAAGGCGATGATAGGCGCTTTCACCATAATAATCCAATACATAGGGAAGAATGACGGAATTTGCCAAACCGTGCGGGATGCCGTAAAAACCACCCAGCGTATGAGCAATGGCATGAACATAACCGACATATGCTCTTGTAAAGGCGATGCCTGCATAGTGGGAAGCTAAGAGCATTTTTTCACGCGCCATCAGATCATCCCCGTGGTCATAGGCTTTTTTCAGATAGCGGAAAATCAGCTTTGTTGCTTCCAATGCTTTTTCAGCAGTTTCTTTTGTGTTGCTTCTGCCGATATAGGCTTCCACCGCGTGGGTCAGCGCATCCAGACCGGTGGTAGAAGTGATATGTTTCGGCAAGCCGGTGGTAAGCTCCGGATCCAATATGGCGTAAGCCGGAAGCAAATGTGGGTCGTTGATGGGGTATTTTTCGTGTGTTTCAGGATTAGAAACAACGGCAGCAAGAGTTGTTTCGGAACCCGTGCCGGCTGTGGTCGGAATGGCAATCATCGTCGGAATTTTTTTGCCGACTTTTAACAAGCCGCCCATGTCAGCAACGCTTTTTTTCGGATTTACAATACGAGCCGCCATCGCCTTTGCACAGTCCATCGGTGAACCGCCGCCGAATGCGATGATTCCCTGGCAATCATTTGCCAGATACATTTCACGGGCATCCTCAATATTGTAAATGGTCGGATTCGGCTGCACGCCGTCAAAGATACAATAACGAATGCCGGCATCTTTCAGACTTTTCAGCATATTGTCCAGCAAGCCCAGGCTGCTCAATCCTTTATCGGTAACAACGATCACATTGTTGATCTTGTTCTGTTTCAGGATCTTTGCGGCTTTTTTAACACTTCCGGCGCCGCTGGTGATCTGCGGAAAATGCCAGGGGAGTGCAAATTCGGCAACATATAATACTTTCTGATATGCACGGCAATACAAATGATACGGATTCATTGTGCATAACCTCCTTTTTCTTCTATATATTAGCATAAATTACCTGACAAGAAAAGTGTTTTCCGTCAATATGTAAAAAAATAATTTCATTCTTTTTCGTTTAAGCGATATCGCGTTGTTTTGTCCTCTTATTTTATATAAATTGATAAAAATTTATTGATTATTGCAGGAATATATGATAAACTGTTAAAAGTGATATGCGCAGCCGCGTATAGCAATATTTGTTTGAGAGGTTTTGTGTATGTGTTATGATGTTGCCATAATCGGCGCGGGCGTTACCGGCGCGATGACGGCAAGACTGCTTTCATCTTACAAGCTAAAAACAGTCTTACTCGAAAAAGCGAATGATGTCGCAATGGGTGCTTCAAAAGCGAATAGTGCCATTGTTCATGCCGGCTTCGATGCGAAAACCGGTACGCTGAAATCCAAACTGAATGTTGAAGGCTGCCGCATGATGCCTGAAATTTGTCGTGAGCTTTCGGTACCCTATAAAAATAACGGTTCTCTTGTTGTTGCATTCAGTGATGAAGAACTTGTTACCATTCAGGAGTTATATGATCGCGGCGTTGCAAACGGCGTGGATCGCATGGAGATTATCGACCAAAAGAAACTTCGTGAATTGGAACCGAATATCAGTCCGGAGGCCAAGGGGGCGCTTTTGGCTGCTTCTGCCGGCATCGTTTGTCCTTATGAACTGACCATTGCGGCAACGGAAAATGCCGTCAGCAACGGAGTTGCGTTTCAACGCAATGCCGGCGTCACCTCGGTTGATGATCTCGGTGACTTTTTCCGTCTGCATACCGCAGCCGGGGATGTTGACGCAAAATATGTTATCAACGCTGCAGGCTGTGCTTCAGATGATATTGCAAGACTTTTCGGTGACGATTCTTTTAAGCTGATTATCCGCTCTGGCGAATATTATGTTTTAGATCGTTCTGTCGGCAACACGGTTTCCCATACCATTTTCCAGTGTCCTTCGGCAATGGGAAAGGGCATTCTTGTTACGCCCACTGTTGACGGCAATTTACTGATCGGACCAACGGCGACAGATATTGATGATAAAGAAAACACGGCGACCACCGCAAAAGGTCTCGAAACCGTTCGCCGCCTTGCCATGAAAAGTGTTCCCTGTGTTTCGACTCGTGACGCGATCACCTCTTTTGCAGGACTGCGAGCGCACCCGACGAGCGATGATTTTATTATCGGTATCAGTGACGCCAATCATCGTTTGATCAATGCTGCCGGTATTGAATCTCCCGGCTTGTCCTCAGCTCCAGCCAGTGCAAAAATGATTTGTGAAGCTCTGTTTGAAGCAATGGGTGCCGAACCGGCTAAAAATGAAGCGTTTAATCCCATTCGCAAGGAACCCGTTCGTTTCCGGCACCTTTCTGATTCGGAAAGAGAAAAACTTATTCAGGAAAATCCCGCTTATGGCAGGATCATTTGCCGCTGTGAAACGATCACAGAAGGGGAGATCATCGATTCGATCAAAGCACCGGCTGGTGCACGCGATGTTGACGGCGTTAAACGCCGTACCCGTGCCGGCATGGGCAGATGTCAAGGTGGTTTCTGTGGCTCTAAAGTCGTAGAAATCCTTGCCCGCGAACTTGATCTGCCAATCAATGAGATCACAAAATTTGGCGGCGGTTCAAACATTCTTTTCGATAAAACGAAGTGAGGTTGCGATCATGTTAAAATACGATCTTGCCGTTGTCGGCGGCGGCCCTGCTGGAATGGCGGCCGCATTAAAAGCCAAAGAGTGCGGCGTCAAAAAAATTATTATCCTGGAGCGTGCTGAAACGCTCGGCGGTATTTTGGAGCAGTGTATTCATACCGGGTTTGGCCTTCATTATTTTGGTGAAGAGTTGTCCGGCCCTGAATATGCAGGACGCTTTATCGAACAGGTTCGGAATACCGATATTGATGTAAAAACAGATACAATGGTTCTGGATATCTCCGATAAGAATTTGATAACAGCGGTTAACAAGCAGGACGGTCTTTTACATATTGATGCAACTGCCGTTGTTCTTGCAATGGGCTGCCGTGAGCGTCCGCGCGGCGCGTTGTCTATCGCTGGCACACGCGCTTCCGGTATTATGACGGCCGGCACGGCGCAAAAGTATGTGAATATTGATGGTTATATGCCCGGCAAGAAAATTGTTATTCTTGGATCAGGCGATATCGGTCTGATTATGGCGCGTCGTATGACATTAGAAGGCGCGGAAGTGAAAATGGTATGTGAGCTGATGCCTTATTCCGGCGGCCTGACTCGAAATATTGTGCAGTGTCTGAATGATTTTAATATCCCGCTGAAACTGAGCACAACCGTAATTGAAACCCATGGCAAGGAGCGTCTTGAAGGTGTTACAATTGCAAAGGTCGACGAACATGGGCAGGTGATTGACGGGACGCAGGAATATGTTGCTTGCGACACGCTGATGCTTTCTGTCGGATTGATCCCGGAGAACGAGCTAACAAAGGGAATCGGCGTTTCCCTTGATCCGGTTACCAAAGGCGCTGTTGTTACTGAAATGCGTGAAACCGATCATCCCGGTGTTTTTGCCTGCGGGAATGTTTTGCAGGTGCATGACCTGGTCGATTATGTTACCATGGAAGCGCAAATGGCAGGGCAGGGCGCCGCGTCTTACATTCAGGACCGCGAAGTATTTGAAAATGCCGAATATATTTCCACTTCCCATGGAAACGGCGTTCGCTACATCGTTCCGCAGAAAATGAATATTCGCTCGAAAGAGGATATCAAACTGTATTTCCGCGTGGGGGCTGTTTATAAGAATGCGAAAGTGGTCTTAGAAGCTGACGGAACGATCATTTCCTCTAAGAAAAAAGTAAAACTTGCCCCGGGCGAAATGGAAAATGTAACTGTGCCGGCTGATGTTATCGCAAAACTTACGAAAGACAGTACAATCTGTGTCAGAGTGGAGGAATCGCAATGAAAAAAAATCTGACTTGTGTGGCTTGTCCTCTTGGATGCTCGATTACAGTTGAACTTGACGATCAGGGGCAGATTCTTTCTGTAACCGGTAATACCTGCAAGCGTGGCGACGCTTACGCCAGAACCGAAATGACCAACCCGACCCGCTCCCTGACTTCAACTGTGAAAGTTGAGGGCGGCCGTCATCCGGTTGTTCCTGTCAAATCCGCAGCACCTGTTCCGAAATCTATGCTTTTTGACTGCATGAAAGAAATCAATAAAGTGGTTGTTAAGGCGCCGGTGCATATTGGTGATACGATCATTGAAAACATTTTAGGCACAGGGGTTGCCATTGTAGCAACAAACGACTGTTAACAGCATTTTGTTTTGCTCCGCAAAGAGGAAAAGACTTCTCTTTGCGGAGTTTTTTTGTCATATGGCTCCGTCTGTCTGCTCTTGCGCAATAGCTTCTTCCAATCGGCGTTTTTTGTATTTTTCTTTGGTTGCAAGACCGCCGCGAATATGCCGCTCTTCTTTATTGATGTCCAAAATTTCTCTGACTTTGCTGTATAGATTGCCATTGATTTTTTTTAATCTTTTAGATACATCCATGTGTACCGTTGACTTGCTGATTCCGAATGCCTGCGCCGCTGCTCGTACGGTAGCCTTGTTGTCAATAATATATTCGCCAAGAAGCACAGCTCGTTTATCATAATAATCCATGTCCTGCTCATCTCCTTATTCAGTCACTTGAATATATGAAGCAGTGCAAGAAATCATGTGAACAACGGGTAATAAATAAATATTTGTAAATTGTAAACTTTGCGATTACAAATGGTTAAAATGACCGTAAAGGTTGAAATTTGACAGTTTGAGTGATAAAATATAGCCGGGCTTTTTGGAATATTATGAAAGAGGACTGGGGGCTGTCGCATGAAGCAAGCTTTATTTAATGAGGATCAAACACCTCGTTGTGAGTACTGTAAAAACGGGAACCTGTCGCCAACCGGACGCGAAGTACTCTGCCGTGCGAAGGGAATTGTTGATTTATCCTATAGCTGTAAAAAATATGTATATGATCCGCTGAAGCGTCAGCCGAAAACGATGTCCGCTGATACTGGGTATTCAGCAGCTGACTTTGAACTGTGAGCAGGGAGGCTTTTTTATGAAACAGCGTATTTTGACTGGCTGTGTAATTGCCGTCTTTTTTGTTTTGATGATGCTGTGTCTGCATACGCCGGTTTTTGCGTTGCTTTTGGCTCTTCTTACTGTAATATCTGTTTATGAAATACATAAAGCGGCAAAGATCAAAAACATTCCGGTAACAATTTTGTCGCTGGTTGTCAGTGCGCTGACGCCAATCAGCTACATTGGATATGAAACAACAGGAACGCTGAGTCAAATATTGCTTTTTTTCCGTGAAAATGCAGTGATCTTGTATTGTTTTTATATTCTGATTGCGTTAATTTTGATGCTGGCTCGTTTTCAGACCACTCGATTTGAGCATGTCGCCATATCTGTTTTTTCAGCCATTGCCGTTCCTTTTGCTTATTCGTCACTTTTGTTTTTGCGTGATATTTCCAATTTACCGGAATATAGTCAAAAATCAGAGGGTGTTTTTTTCATCTTGTTTTCCTTTACCTGCTCCTGGTTTACGGACATCTTTGCCTATTTTACCGGAAGAGCCTTTGGAAAACACAAGCTCTGCCCGAATATCAGTCCTAAGAAAACAGTCGAAGGCGCTGTCGGCGGCGTGGTAATAACCATGCTTTTTAACTTGTTGCTTCTTCTGGTTTTCCGCCGGTACTTCTTTGATGTTCCAGTGATTCCGTATTGGCTGATTGCCGTCGCGTCGGTTGTATTGTCGGTCATTAGTATGTGCGGCGACTTGGCTGCCTCGACAATCAAAAGAAATTATGGGATCAAGGATTTCGGTAAAATTCTTCCCGGTCACGGAGGAATTATGGATCGATTTGATAGTTGCCTGTTTGTTTGGCCTTGCTTATACGCCATTTTGAAATTGATCAGCGTGATAACGGAGATGATCTCATGAAAACAATCGGTATTCTCGGATCTACCGGTTCCATAGGGACCCAGTCGCTGGATGTAGCGCGTCAGCATGGCTACCGTGTTTCCTTTCTGACAGCTGGCAAAAATGTTGATCTGCTTGAGGATCAGATTCGTGAATTCCGCCCGGAAAAAGCGGCGCTTTTGGATGCTGAAAAGGCGAAAGAATTAAAATTGCGCGTTCAAGATACCCCAACGCAAATTTTTGGCGGTGAGGAGGGAATTTGTGAGTGCGCGGCTCTCAATTCAGCAGACACGGTAATCAATGCAATCGTTGGTCTTGCCGGTTTGCGGCCGACCCTTGCGGTTTTAAACGCCGGAAAAACACTGGCCCTTGCCAATAAAGAATCGCTTGTTGCCGGTGGTGAACTGGTTCTTTCCGCGGCAAATGTAAATCATGCTGCTATTTTGCCCGTTGACAGCGAACACTCGGCAATTTTCCAGTGTCTTCAGGGCAAACCGACGAATGCTGCGCTGAAAAAAATCATATTGACCGCTTCCGGCGGGCCATTTTTTGGCAAAACGATTGAGGAGCTTTCTTGTGTAACTGTCGAACAGGCTTTAAATCACCCCAATTGGAGCATGGGCGCAAAAATAACCATTGACAGCGCAAGTATGTTTAATAAAGGACTGGAGCTGATCGAGGCGGTGCGGCTGTTTCAAGTTACGCCGTCTCAGGTCGATATTGTTGTTCACCGGGAAAGCATTGTCCATTCCCTTGTTATGTATGATGATAATTCCGTCATTGCGCAGCTCGGTTTGCCTGATATGCGCATACCGATTCAGTATGCTTTGACCTATCCCGAACGGTTTGCATCTCCTGTGGGTGAATTGGATTTGACCCAATATGGCAAGCTGACTTTTTTTGCGCCGGACGAATCAACATTTCGTTGCATCGGTATTTGTCGTCAGGCAGTAGAAAAAGGTGGGCTTTATCCAGCTGCAGTCAATTCGGCAAACGAAGAAGCAAACGCCATGTTCCGGGCGGGTCTTATTCGATTTTTGGATATACCAGCTCTTATTGAAGAGGCCGCGTTCACCATTGCTCCGGTCGATTCTTTTACCCTCGATGATATTTTTTCTGTTGATTCCCGGATGCGGGAAGCTGTACGCCAGCTTGCGAAACAGTGATTTTATCATATCATCGGAATAGAGCAGAGAACACAGGCGTAAACTGACAGAAAGAGACAAGTGATAGAAAGGATCTGTTTGGATGCCGGATATAAGTATAGGTGACATTTGGGGAAAGGTCTGGCCGATATTATTCGCAATCTTGTTCTTTGGATTCATTATTTTTATTCATGAGCTTGGTCATTTTGTTACAGCGAAGCTGAACAAAGTCACGGTTCATGAATTTTCAATAGGCATGGGGCCTGTCATCTTCAAATTTCACCGTAAAGAGACGCAAATTTCGCTCAGACTGTTCCCGATCGGTGGCTTTGTGCAGATGGACGGAGAGGACGAAGCGTCTGATAATCCCGGCGCCTTTTGCAACAAAAAAGTATGGCAGCGGATTGTGATTGTGGCTGCCGGCGGCATTATGAATATTTTGCTCGGACTGATCCTTTGCGGAGTAATGAACAGTACGGAAGATTTGATTGGGACACGCACCATTGCACAGTTTTATGATTCCGCTGTCAGCTGCAATTATGGTCTTCAGGTCGATGATAAAATCATTGAAGTCAATGGAATGCACATTTTTAATTCAACCGATCTCAGTTATGCGATGGTTCGCGATGAAGACGGTATTTATGATTTTACCGTGATTCGTAATGGAGAAAAGACTCTTCTTAAAAATGTAAAGTTTGACATGCAGGAAATCAACGGGACGAAAACGGTTGTTTTTGATTTTAGCCTGTATGGATTGGAAAAGACTCCATGGTTGATTTTGAAAAACTCCTTTTTGGATACGGTGTCAACGGCACGAATCGTCTGGCTGACATTGTTTGATATGGTGACCGGGCGATATGGCATAACGGATTTGTCTGGACCGATCGGAACGATCGATATTATCGCAGATGTCGCATCCGAAGCCGCCGCCAGCGAAAAAATAACGCAGATTGTCAATATCATGGCCTTTATTACCATCAACATCGGCGTATTCAACTTGATTCCTATCCCGGCATTGGATGGCGGCAGGCTCTTTTTCCTGATAGCAGAAGGCATCGCACGCAAACCGATTTTGCCGAAATATGAAAAGTATATTCATGCAGCCGGTATGATCCTGTTGTTAGCGCTTGTTGCGGTTATATCCATAAAAGATGTCGTGTATCTGTTTAAGTAACGGAGGGGAGAGCAGATGAGAAGAAAAACAAAGGTTGTTAAGATTGGTAATCTTGCCATTGGCGGCGATCATCCGATTGCGGTTCAGTCAATGCTGAATGTTCCTTCAGCGGATGCAAAAGGATGTGTGAAGCAGGCAAAAGAACTGGAAGCTGCCGGCTGTGAGATTATCCGTCTCGCGATTCCGAATATGGATTGCGTAAAAACCATCGCTGCCTTGAAAGAGGCGGTCAGCGTACCAATTGTTGCAGATATTCATTTTGATTATAAGCTTGCATTGGAAAGCGCTGCCGCCGGCGTCGATAAAATTCGCATCAATCCGGGTAATATCGGGTCAGATGATCGGGTTAAAAAAGTGGCGCAGACCTGCCGCGAAAAAGGCATTCCCATTCGCATTGGTGTTAATTCAGGCTCATTAGAAAAGGATATTCTGGCAAAATATGGTTCTCCAACGCCGGAAGCCATGGTGGAAAGCGCGTTGTATCATTGCTCGCTTTTGGAAAAATTCGATTTTGACCAGATTGTTTTGTCATTGAAAAGCTCTGATGTTGCCCGCACGGTAGCTTGTTATGAACAAATTTCTGAGAAAACGGATTATCCGCTTCATGTTGGCGTAACAGAAGCGGGGACAGAACGGATGGGGCTGATAAAATCATCAGCAGGAATCGGTTCGCTTTTACTTCACGGCATAGGGGATACCATTCGCGTCTCCCTGACGGCTGATCCGATCAAAGAGGTTTATGCAGGGTTGGATTTGTTAAAAGCAGTTGGCCTTCGCAGTGGGGGAGTACGCTTTGTTTCCTGTCCGACTTGCGGCAGAACCGCCATCGATTTAATTAAAATTGCTGCCGAAGTGGAGCAGAGACTCAAGAATTGCAAAAAAGACATTACCGTTGCTGTTATGGGATGCGCAGTCAACGGCCCCGGAGAGGCACGCGAAGCTGATATCGGTCTTGCCGGCGGAAAAGGAGAAGGATTGATCTTTAAAAAGGGAAAAATCCTTCGTAAGGTCTCTGAGGAACACTTGGTTGACGCCTTGATTGAAGAGGTTGACAAACTTTAATATTCTTTATTTGAATGTTGATAATTTTTTCCAAGACTTGTTGATAACCCGCTGAAAATGTGTTGAAAACCCGTTGATAAGTTGTGAAATCCTGTTGATAAAGTCTCGTCAAAATGACTGTTCAAAACGGTGTTGAAAAACGGTTGAAAAATACAACCCGTAATTTTTTGCCGACAGATTATACAAAATGTAATACTGTATACGAGGTGTATATTTTGCGCTATTTTGACTTGCATTGCGACACGCTGACCGAAGCATATCAAAAGCATGAACATCTGGTACGGAATCATTTACAGGTTTCTTTTGATCGGGCGAATGCTTTTGAGGATTACTGTCAGCTTTTCGCCGTGTTCATTCCGGATGAGCTTCGCGACCAACAAGCGCTTGACTATTTTCTTTCCTGCGCCTCATATTTTGACGAAGAAATCCGTTTGTCTGGTGGGGATCCGGCAACCGGCAAAATAAATCCTCATTGCCGCGCCATGTTGTCCGTCGAGGGCGGCTCCGCCTGCGGCGGCACACTGGAGGGGTTGCAGACGCTTTTCGACTGCGGTGTCCGGGTAATGACTTTGACATGGAACGGCGACAATGAAATTGCAAGCGGGTGTTTTTCTCCCAGCGATCATGGATTGACAGACTTTGGAAAAGAAGTCATTTCCCAAATGATGCGACTCGGTATGATTCCTGATGTTTCGCATCTCGGCAAAAAAAGTTTTGCGCAATTGGCTCAATTTTATGACGGTGTTTTCATTGCTTCTCATTCAAATTATGATCTGACCGCAAATCCTTATGGCAGAGCTCGAAATTTATCCGACTGGCAGGTTCGTGAAATCGTTTCACGCGGCGGTTTGATTGGCATCAATTTTTGTCCTGATTTTCTTAGCGATCCTCCAGGCGTTGGGTACGATCATATAATGAAGCAAATTGAATCTTTTTTGGCGCTTGACGCAGAAAAATGTCTTGCCATTGGAAGCGATTTTGACGGCTGCACGCCGATTCCGGATGTAAACAGCATTTCACGAATCCCTTTTTTGTATCAAGCCTTGCTGGATCGAGGTTTACCTGGGGATGTGGCAGATCGACTTTTTTGGCAAAATGCGTTTTCATTTTTCCAGGCGCATTTTCCTGATAAATAATAAAAAAATGGAAGTCATATGCTTAACGACTTCCAACTCGTGTATGGTGATACTATGGCATTTCTTCCCGCAGATTATATGAGACGGTATAATATTCCGAAATGTGACCCCATTCCGACGGAATTTACCGTCATACCGGACGACAGTTGTCCTTTCAGCGATAATATTGCATTGCAGCAGGGAAACCCGGATAGAGGGTTCCGTGGTGAATTATATGTGACGCTGGGCACAAAGGAAGCCTATCCGCAGTCCGGTGTGAATTACTTTGAATGTTTTTCTTCCAGCTTCAGCAAATTCAGGGAGGAGAATATTCACCTGTATCAGTTATATGTTTATCTTTCCAATTATTATCGTACCCCTTTGGATGCGGAAGGGTTAAATCAATTGGAAGAGTATTTTCAGCTTCTGAGAGATTATGGCATCAGGGTGCTTCTCCGGTTTGCCTATGAAACAGAATCGAGCCGCACCTGTCCATCTACTCGATTGATGAGTGAAAATATTCGCATTCTGAAACGCTGGATCAAAGATCACGAAGAGTTATTCAATGCTGTTGTTTATGCTGTGCAGCTGGGTATGTTTGGCTTTTGGGGAGAAGGACATTCAGAAACCAAACTATGCGACAAAAAGAGAATCATTCCTGAAATATTGGATATGGTGCCCAGACACTATCCGGTCATGCTTCGTCATCCGAAATTTTTAAAGTTTGTTCCTTTAAATCAGCTTCGCCGCTGCAGCATACATGATGATTTTTTAATTGGTACTGAGCACCCGTGGGGCATGATTCCCTATTCCCACCGCCAATATGATATGCTGCAAAACATGGAGCGCCGTTCCCTATGTGATGGCGAAATGCCGTGGGGGCGCGATCGGACGGTTTCAAATATTGACCCCCTCTGTTTTCTTGAACAATGCGTCGGTTACGGTTTGGGTACATTAAGCGCTGAGCACAACTATAAAGAGAATGGACAAACTTATTACTTGCAGATGTGGAAACAGGTTATGCTGAGTGAAAAGGTACTGCACGAAAAGCATTTTCCCTATTTCCCCTTCCTTCTTCGCAATGGTGATATCAGCGTTTTTGATTATCTGACATATCATCTCGGCTACTTGCTTGCGATATCGAATGTAACCAGAACAGATGACCTGACAACATTTTCCTTATACAATTTCGGAATGGGTGTTCCTTATAATTTTTCCATTACCTATCAGCGTCGAGGACAGACCATTTGTGAAGATTTGTCCGATATGACTGCGTTCAGCGTCAAAAGTTTTTGTATCGATACAGACAGTCCTTTCCGTCTTTCTCACAATTCGGTTCCGTCGTTATCGATTCATTTGATGAATGAGATAGAGCCGGACAGCAACGGGGCATATGTATTATAAAAAAAAGGAATCGGGGTTCCGATTCCTTTTTCTATCAATATGCTATCGGCAGCGAATAATTTTTACTTGCTCGTCCGCGCCGGAAACAACCGCTTTGGTAATTTTTCCATTGTTCCATTCAATATCAACTTTTGCTCCGCCTTTGGCGCGAAGACCGCGAACACTTCCGCTTTGCCAGGCGTCCGGAAGGGCGGGCAGCAGCCAGATGGTTTCGCCGTCAGACTGCATCAGCATTTCTGCGATTCCGGAACAAGCGCCGAAATTGCCGTCGATCTGAAATGGGGGATGCGCATCAAACAGATTTGGATAGACGCCGCCACCGTGTTGCTTCCTCGTGAATTTTGATGTTATCACCGGTCGCAACAGCATATTTAACAGCTTTAGCGCATGATTGCCATCCCGCAAGCGCGCGTAAAAGTTGATTTTCCATCCAAGGCTCCAACCGGTTCCTTCATCCGAGCGATGAAGCAGCGTCTGTTTTGCTGCCTCCGCCAATGCCGGAGATTTTTCCGGTGTTATCAAGCGAGCCGGATGCAAAGCGTAAAGATGGGAAATGTGCCGGTGGTGCGGTTCTGTTTCTTCTTCTTCCCGGTACCATTCCATCAACCGCCCGTGACTGTCAACGGCCAGCGGCAGCAATTGCGGAAGAATATCGGTAATTTGCTGAATAACAGCATCCTGATCCTGTAAAATCATTGCCGCCTTTTTTGTGTTTTCAAAAAGCTCGCGAATAATTGACATGGTCATGTGGGTGGTTTGGCTGACGGAACAGCTTTCTTTGCCGCACCGAAACGAATTTTCAGGAGAGGTAGACGGAGCAAAAATATAATATCCGTTTTCATCGCGTATTAAAACATCCAAATAGAACCGGCACGCTTTGCGCATGATCGGATAAGCGGTGTTCTTTAAAAAAGCCAGATCAGCCGTATATTCATAGTGTTCAAACAGATGATGACAAAACCATCCGCCGCTCATGGGCCAAAACGACCACTGTGCTTTTCCCTGCACAGGCTGCGCAGCACGCCAAATATCTGTATTGTGATGTGCACAAAAGCCCCTCGCGTGATAATAGGCGTCGGCTGTTTTTTCACCGGTAACGGAAAGCTCTTTTATCAGACGAATGAGCGGCTCATTCATTTCCGGCAAATCGCACATCAGGGTAGGGAAGTAATTCATCTGCGTGTTGATATTTGTCGTGTAATCCGAATTCCATGGCGGGTTAAGATGCTCATTCCAAATTCCCTGCAAATTCATTGCTTCTGATCCCGGAGTTGAGGCGCATATGGTTAAATACCTGCCATAGTGAAAGAGCAGGGAATACAGACCAAAATCATCCGGATCTCTGAGGAATCGAAGGAGCCTGGCATTGGTTGGCATCTCATCATATGACGAACCATTCAAAGTAAAATCTACACGATCATAAAATGACCGATACCATTCGTAGTGCTCTTTTTTAAGAACGGAAAATGGTTTTGCAGCAGCATCCTGAACCTGTCGGATGGCTGTTTCTTTGTATTCTTTGCCTTCTAAAAACGGATGTTTATCATATCCGTTGAAACTGCTTTCACAACTAAGAATAATCAGGGCAAAATCTGCGTTCCGAACATCGATTCCCTTTTCAGTGACAGAATATAACCCGCTGTTCGTTACAACGCGAACTGCCGTGCGGAATTGAATTCCCTTTTCTTCCGGTTTGTCAGAATACATGAGATTCCGATCCGGGAAAGCAGCACGATTGGGTTCGGAATCGAAGGGACATTCACCATCCATATAATAAATATTACCAGTGCTGCCCGTACAATGTTTTAATTTGCTGGTGAGCTTTACTGCAAAAGAAACACATCCGGGTTGGTTTGCTGTTACACGAATCAGCAAGCACTTTGCCGGATGGCTTGTTATATATTCCCAGCGAAACGATGCGCCGTTTTTCGCATAAGTAACTTCCGCTTTTGCCCGATCGATATCCAGAAAACGGCGATACCCGCGAATCATCCCGGAAGGCATTGTCAACAGTAAATCGCCAAGGGGCATATATGCCTGAACATTTGCGGATGTTATCTCTTCTTCAATGATCTGTTGAGAAAGAAGCAGGTCATTGCCCATAGCGGCATCTCTAGCTTTGAAAAAGCTTTGATACGCGTTCGGCTTGTTTTCATCCCGTGGAAAGCCGGTCCACAACTCATCATAGTTAAGCGCAATTCGCTCTTTTGTGACACCGCCAAAAACCATGGCGCCGAGCTTGCCATTTCCCAGGGGAATCGCCTCTTCCCAAAGAGAGGCAGGCGCGGCAAAGGATAATCTATTTTTACTCAAATTGTTCACCTCATTTGTTATGATTATAGGTGATTTAACTATAATTTGTCAATACACAGATATCATGAAAAATCGCAGAAAAACGGTTGAGCTTTTTTGCCTGTTATGCTAATATGTATAGTAATATCGAAAGTAGCGTTTGATTTGAGGGTGTATCATGCGATATGTCATTATGGATTTAGAATGGAATAATGTATATGTAAAACGACTCAAGGGATATATCAATGAGATTATTGAAGTCGGCGCGGTCATGTTGGATGAATCGCTTACTGAAATCAATTCTTTTTCGTGTCTTGTCAAGTCGCAGCTCGGAAGAAAATTAAGTGCCCGTGTTGAAGAATTGACGCATTTGACCAATGATGAATTGAATTCTTCCGGAATTACTTTTCAGAATGCGATGGATCAATTTTCAGACTGGCTTCAGGATCCGAAAGATATCATTTTCATGACATGGGGCAACGGAGATATTCGCAGTCTGCTTGACAATTATCGATTTTTCATGCAAACGGAAACCATCCCTTTTTTGCACTATTATATTGATCTGCAAAGCTATTGTCAGGGGGTGGTTGCTTCACAAACAACCAATCAGGTCGGTCTTTCCGCCGCAGCGGAAAAAATCGGCATCGATTTGTCTCAATTTCATAATCATCGAGCGCTGGACGACAGTATTTTAGCGGCTGAATGCCTGCGGCGAACCTTTGATTCTGAAAAAATCGAACGATATACGGATACCTGTGATGATTCGTTTTTCAGAAGACTTCTTTTTAAAACCGTTTTGCTTACCGATTTGGATGACCCAAAAATCGATAAAGCATTGTTCCGATGCAGATGCGATCACTGTGGGAAAGATATGGATCTATTTTCCGATTGGTTCAGCACAAAAAACGGTTTTCGCTCTGTCTTTGTATGTCATGATTGTAAGATATACAAGCGCTGCACAATTCGATTTGTTGAATTGACCGGCGGAATGGATATCAAGATTTCTTATCGCATCGCGCATGAGCTAACGGAGGCAGAAAATGATAAGGCATAAAAATGCTGCTTTTCTCAGGATCGTATCGTTTGCTCTGCTGATGGTGTTTGTGTTTTCATCGTGTACTGATGGATCACAGCCGACTGTAAACAATTTGCCTGATGAAAGAATAACAACCGGCTCAATAGAAGAAAAACAGACGACATCTATTTCTGACGAGTCGGCTTTCACAAATGCGCAGGCATCTGTTGAATTTCGTGCCGTGTGGCTGTCCTATAACGAAATTTCTGATCTGGTCACCGAGGATGAGGACTCATTTTATCGCGTTTTATTGGATCGCTTTTCTTCTCTTAACGACTGGGGTCTGAATACGGTTATTTTTCACGCGCGTGCTTTCGGAGATGCTTTTTATGCTTCTGAATTTTTTCCCTGGTCGTCCTATTTGACGGGCGAGCAGGGAATATCTCCCGGCTATGACCCTTTAGCTGTCGCAGTGCGTGCAGCTCATGAAGCCGGTCTGGCTCTTCATGCGTGGATCAATCCGTATCGCGTCAGTTATCAGACGGATATGCAGGCTTTATCTGAAACCAATCCTGCGCGTATTTTTGCTGAGAACGGCCAGCAGGCGGATCTGCTGCAAACAGAAAGCGGCATTTATTATAATCCTGCTTCTCTTGCCGCACAACAACTGATTTTAAACGGCATTCGGGAAATCGTGGAAAGATATGATGTCGATGGCATTCATATAGATGACTATTTTTATCCGAGCGATGTTGGTGATTCTGATAAAGAGCTGTATGATTCCTATCTATACAGCGGGGGAAAACTGTCTCTTAATGATTGGCGGAAAGCAAATGTTACCAGCCTTGTCAGCGGGATTTATGCCATGATTAAGGCGATCAAACCGTCTGTCGTATTTGGCATTAGTCCAAGCGGCATGATGGATAAAAACGAAAATATGTACTACGCTGATGTGGATACCTGGATTTCCTCTTCCGGTTATTGCGATTATATTATACCGCAGATTTATTTTGGCTATGAGCATGATGACTATCCTTTTGCAGAGCTCGTCAAGCAATGGAGCAATGCGCGCAGCGATCCTTCTGTGAGCCTTTATATTGGTTTGGCGCTTTACAAAACCGGTGAGTTGGACGCTTATGCCGGGAGTGAAACCGCGCAAAATGAGTGGATTGAACAGACGGATCTGATCGCCAGACAAATTCAAACAATCAGGGAAAACAAACGATGCGGCGGATTTGCGCTGTTCTCGTTTGCAGATCTTTTTCAGGAAGATGAACACAAACAGACAGAACGACAGCATCTTATGGATATGCTGGATGGTGAAGGATAAATGAAGAAAGAAAAAAAACAAAAAATTGTGATAACCGTGATTGCTGTTCTATTGATTCTCATTGTTATCCTTGTTGTCGCCGCTATGACAAAAACCGGGAACAATGAGATGTCTTATGAGCTCGGGACGACCGATCAGGTTGCGCAGTATACTCTGCCGGAGGATTATACCCAGCAGAGCGAAAACAGCATTCAGTTTTTGACCCCCACAACGGATCGAGTCGTCAGCAATGAAGCGCGTTATGCTTTTTCCGGTACTTGCGACGGAAAATATGATTTATATTGCAATCAGACGCCCGTTGCTTATAACAGCAACGGCGTCTTTACCTGCGAATTTCCCTTGTCTCAGGGTGAAAATGTTTTTGTTTTTACATATGGCAGCATCACGAAAACCTTTGTTGTCGAATACGGTATTGACATTATTCGTCAGGTCGCGCCCCAAGGAAAAACGGAAACAACACCTGGGGTCTCCATTGAAATTCTTGCCCTGGCACACAGAGAAGCAACGGTTTACGCGCAAATTGCAGGGCAGCGCATATCCATGGAGAGAACAGACCGCAATGCGTTTCAGCAAAGCGAAGGGACAAAAGACTATGCAACCTTTGCAGGCTATTACACGATGCCGGCCACAAGCACCAGCCAATCCCTCGGCACCATAACGGTTTATGGCATGTTAAATGGAAAAACAGCTTCCATGCAGGGCGGCGAGATCGTCCTGATTTCTGATCAATCAGCCATCCTTCAGCAGGCGGTTACCTTGGAACAGCAGCAGAATCTGACCTCTTTTTATCTTACGGGAACGCACGGGCTTTTGCAGCCGACTGCCGACTATGGGTTGGGTACGGCGATGATGTGCGAAGTGTTAAAAGATAAAGCCGAAACCACACCGGCTTCGGATCCGAATGATTACTCCTCGCCGCTGTTCACACCGCTTGCCAGAGGTACCTTTGATTATGTGTCCAGCATTGTTACATATGATGATGAATTGACCTATATTTTATCTTCAGGAAGAAAAATTTACGCCAAAGAAGCCCGCCTGATCCCGACAGGATATGTGCTTCCTATGAACACTGTCAGTGCTTCTGATATCGTAGTGACCGGCAATACAACAGATTATTATATTTCTACAAATTGGGCGGTACCAGTTAACGGAATTCTGTCGCCACAAGGGTATTATACGGGGTATCAGGGGCGAATTTATAATGTCACTGCGTTTACCGCCGAATATCTGGATATTACTTTTTATTATACGGACGGTTTTAGCGGTGGTTTTACGCTGCCAACAAATGATGTTTTGTCATCTATGCAGTGGATCAATAATGGAGATCATTCTGTTACTCTGCGCTGTTACTTAACGACGCCCGGACAGTTTTACGGATACAGCATATCTCTTGGAGACGATGGAAGATTTAAGCTATCCATCAAAAATAAGCATCCTGCCGCCGGCAAAACGGTCATTCTTGATCCTGGACATGGCGGCTCTGACCCAGGCGCAGGCGCTATCTATGATGGCATCTATGAAAGCCCGATCAATCTGGCAATTGCTGCCAAAGTTGCTTCCATTCTTCAAAGTCAGGGAATCCATGTGGTTATGACAAGAACCGCTGAATCAGATGTAACGCTAAATGAACGAATGCTTATGGCAAGGCAATATATGCCAGACGCGTATATCAGCATTCATTGCGACAGTTCGACTTCCGCGTCAACCAGTGGAACACACACCTTTTACTATGAGAGCTTTTCCATGCCGCTTGCCGCTTCCATTCACAATCAAATGGTCGGTGCCTACCGTTATTCACTGTATCCGTCCGGTTCGACGGAATACAACAATGCCGATAAACAGATTAAATTTTATCCATTTCAGGTAACGCGAGTAGAGGAGTGCCCATCTGTTTTAGTCGAATGCGGCTATTTGTCCAATGCAACCGATTGCAGCATTCTGCTGACGGACGCCTGTCAAAACATATTGGCTACAGCCATCGCGAACGGCATTATTCTGTATTTCAACAATCAGGGGTAAAAAAATGCTCCAGAAGTGCAATTTTACCGGACGCATGAAAGTGGCGTAATCTGCGAAGTCAAGTTGCGGCTATTCGTTTTCTGTAAATTCCTAAAAACTGACAAAGGCATTGGCCATTTCAAATGACCAATGCCTTCATTTATGATTTCTTTTCGGTTCCACGACTGCGCTTATTCTTTTATTTGCGCACGGTAAAACGCCTTGCGCGCTTCAAAAAGAAGATACAGGCAGCAATACCCAACCACCGTAACAAACAGGGAAGTATAAGATAACAGATTGGAACGGAACCCACCAATCTGGAGAATATTAGCCAGCAAAGAAAGAATCAGGTTTGCGGCAACAAACAGCAAAGAAAGCAGGGAAAAAATCTTGATCTTCGGCTGGTCGCCTTCACGCAGAAACACTTTATAGGCAAAAATTCCCAGAATGTTTATCGTTGTGAAAACATCGCCGATCATGTTGATCCACCCTTCCAGCACGACGGCAACGGAAGCATCTTGTGCCGATGTCAACAGGAACCCCAAAAGCATGGCTGCAATGGCTAAAATGGTACGAACAATAATGCATGCCATTACGCCTTTTTTAGCAAATCGCAGCAAACGATCGGTTTTTTCGTGAAGTATAGCGTCTGCTTGAATTTCAGATTCAAAAGCAATATAGCAGAGAATGGCACCGTAGAGTAAAAAACCAAATCCAGCCAGACTCAGCACCAGAGAAAGAATTCCCTGCGCCCGGATAAATAATAATATCAGTTGCCAAATCATATTCGCTATCCACGCAAGAGACGCATTCGCAAAAGAAGAGCTTGCACTGTATAATAGCCCCTCAGGCGTAGAATATGCTTTTGTCTTTTTGTTCTTCATTGGTAATCAATCCTTATTAACGGCGGCGGCTTTCGCAGTAATATCCGACATTTGAGAAAGCTTGCGTTCGATATCCGCTACCAATGCAAATTGTGTGCGGCAGCGGACCAAATTATGCTCAGGATATTGAATTTTAAAGTAAGTATCGCCACTTAAATAGTCAGTTAAAAAGCGAATGGCGCATTCATATGTCATGAGTTTAGAGGAAAAGGGCAAAAGTTGGATTTCCTTTTCGGTCAGGCTCTTGCCGGCAGAACTCAGGTAACCGCTTACATATTTGTCATATAAAGTCAGGCTTAAGGAAACCTTGGACAAATCTTTTTCATCTTCCGCAGCGGTATTTGCACCAAAACGAATACTATCGCCGAAATCATATAAAGACAACCCGGGCATAACCGTATCCAGGTCAACAATACAAATGCCTTTGTTGGTATCGCGGTCAAACAGAATATTGTTTAATTTGGTATCATTGTGCGTAACGCGGACAGGAAGTTCTTTTGACGCTATCATGTCAACAAGAACTGAACAATCCTTTTCACGAGCGAGGGCAAACGCAATTTCATCGGTTACTTCAGCAACTCTGCCGACCGCATCTTTTGCAATGGCCTCTTTCAAGGCTTCAAATCTTTTTTTGGTATTGTGAAAATCAGGAATGGTTTCATACAGCGAAGAACCGTCAAAATCAGCCAAAAGCTGCTGAAATTTTCCAAAGGCAACGCCGGAATTATAAAACACCTCTGCGTTGTCTACAATGTCGCAGGAATAAGTGTTTTCGACAAAATTACAAACGCGCCAATATTCGTCGCCGTTGAGAATGGTATAATATTTGCCGTCTTTTGCAGAAGAAAAAGTTAAAGTCTCGCGCCGTGGATCGCCGCCATTGTCAACGATCTTTTTCCGCAGATGCGCGGTAACACGCACGATATTATGCATCAATTTATCAGGATCGGAAAATACATGGGTATTGATTCTTTGGAACAGATACGATGTATTGATTCCGTTATCCGTAAAAGTGACTTTATAAGTATAATTGATATGTCCAGATTCTATTTGTTCAATGCTAAGGCAAGTGCCTTTAATACCAAATTGTTCAGACGCGGAAATAACGGTTTTGCGTATATCGCTCATACTTTGCCTCCGTCAGGTTATACTATTTTCATATTAACAAAAAAAACATTACATAATGACACAACTTAACATTATAGACGATTTATCTGTCAGTGTCAACAAAAAATTCAAAGAAGGGAATCATCATGTTGTTTACAATCAAAATGAAAGCAAAAGAAAAAATACACCGGAAATATTTATACTATTCCATGCTGTCATTCGTAAATATCGGTGCGTTTCTTTTTC
The DNA here is from genome assembly GCA_944380845.1 of uncultured Clostridia bacterium. Taxonomy (GTDB): domain Bacteria; phylum Bacillota; class Clostridia; order Oscillospirales; family Acutalibacteraceae; genus RGIG2774. The sequence goes on from CALWIU010000023.1 coordinate 29,469, forward strand.
AGCTGCTGATTTGCATGATTCCCTTTGCGCTGCATTTTGCCATACCGAAAACCGCAAATTTTACCCTAACCTTAACCTCGGCTTCCTTAATTTTGCCGTTTCTTTTTCTGTCGACAAAATGGCTTCGTGAAACAGCGTTTGTTGTTACACAAAACAAGGCGGCAGGGAATCACATTGAAAAAAGAGAACTCTTTGCAGCATCTGTCAGGGTGTTCACGGCAGATATCGTCAATTTGCTGCGAAAAATGATTTGGCTGTTGGTGTATCTATGTCCGGCTGTGTTATGCTTTTGTGTACAAATTATTTTGCTGCAAACAGGTAATCTGTATTCCTATCCTTTTGTTGTGCTGACCGGTACTGAGATACTTCTAATCGTCATGGGACTTGTGTTTTATAGTTGCAGCACGCCGATTTGCGGCTATATGCGGTATTGCGCCGCTGTTGATGGCGATACCCCACTTAAAGAGATTTTGACAAACGGCGTGAAGATATCTGAACGCTATTTGCGCAAAATATTACAATACCACTATAGCATGCTGCCATGGAAAATCCTGTCCTTTGTGCCTTTTGCCGGATTTTACAGTCTGCCGTATCTACTGGTCAGCCGGCAAAACCTGTTTGCCTCGCTGACAGATCAGAATCAGCTGGAAGCCAACCGAATTAAAATCTATAATGGTAAAAACACGCCGACACGCATTGTGGCGGAAAATTAGACGATCATGGTTTTGTATACATGATAGATAACAAAGCCGGGCTTTGCACCGTTTGGTTTCTTTATGTTGCGAATTTGTGTGTAGTCAACCGGAATGCGTTTTTCATCGCTGACTTCACTGTTTTTTACCGCTATTTCGGCAGCAAAAACATAGTCCTCCGGCTGTGGCTGCTGATCTTTTACGAATAAGACAACATGCGAACCGTGAAACTTTTGCACATGGAACCAGATGTCATTTTTGGATGCTGTTTTAAAAGTCAGCTGATCATTTTGTAAATTATTTCTGCCTGCCAGAACAGAAAAACCATTCGGAGATGTGTACTCCTGAAAAGGAACGGGAGGCTGCTTTCTTTTTGCGCTTTTGCCTTCATGCTTTTTTAAAAAACCGGTGTCCGTCAATTCCCCGCGGATGGCATTGAATTCTTTTTCAGTTTCTGCTCTCGATAACAGATCAAGCACCGAAAGCAGATACTCTAAATCCTCTTTGGTTTTCTGCACCTGCTGCGTCAGAATTTTTTCCGCGTTCGCCGCCTTGCGATATTCTTTGTAATATTTCTGCGCGTTTTGTGGCGGGGAAAGGCGTGGATCGGCAGGAATGCGGCAAATACGCATATTATCATAAAAATTCGGCAAATACGCATATTATCATAAAAATTCGGCAAGTCATAATAATAGGAACCTTTTTCAAGCTGAAAAAGATTGGCATTGATCAAATCACCGAAAATCTTTTTTTGCTCACGATCCGCGGCTTTCTTCAATTCATCTGTCTGTCCGTTCAGTTTTCTGGAGGTTCGTTCAATACAAGTGTTGACGAAACGAAACAAATCAGAAGCCTTTGTTTTTACCCGTTCCATTCGCTCGCGCTGTTCGTAAAACTCGTCCAAAAGCGCTGACAGGGACTCATAGATTTGTGTTTTTGCACCTTGATAATGCAGCAATTCAATAAAGGAAAAATCAAGCGGTTTTTGATCGGCATCAAAGACAATACATGGGGTGATTTTTTGCCGTTCTAATTCCTCTTTGATTTTATATAATTCCGGCAAAACAGAGGCAGGATAGCCGTCGCCGCTGCGGTAAATGATTTCCCGGCACAGTGCTGGCGACATTCCTTCCGCAGCAAAAAGCAGAGCCTTTTCAGGCTTTTTCTCATCTGAATGAAGAAGGGACTGATAAATCTGCTCGCAGCCGTCAAGCATCAGGGAAGGCTTTCCCTGTGCGGGAGGAAGCTGATAGGGGAGCCCGGGCAAAATCTGGCGAACAGACGAATGCAAAAGATCAACGCGCTTAACGCTGTCTAAAATCTTTTGATTTTCATCAAGAAGAATGACATTGCTGTACTGCGCCATGATTTCAACTACAAGGGTTCTTGCAACATGATCTCCGATTTCATTTGTAGCATTGAAGTCAAGAAATGCTATACGGTCCGTTCTGTATTGCCGAATATCAGTCAGTATGGCGCCCAATAAGTTTTTACGCATCAGCATTGTCAGCATCGGCGGCTTATCCGGGTTTTCAGCTTTTGATTTTGTTATGTGCAGTCTCGGAGCGTTACCGGATGCACTGAGCAAAAGCCGTTTTGTGTCACTTCTGTTGCGGAAACACAGCAAAAGTTCCTGTCGTGTCGGCTGATAAATTTTTTCGACGCGATAGCCGACCAATTCCTGTTTAATTTCATGCAACAGCGCATATAAAAACAATCCGTCTAAAGCCATTTCGTTACCTCAAAATCGTTTTGACCGGCGCTTCCGGTGTATATTTTACCCAACGCACGGAAGGAAAATAATGGCTCATTCTTTTGCACAGCACGCTCATTGCCGGATCTTCCGTTTCAAAATGACCTGCTGCAATAACGCCTATATTCATGCTGCGTGCGTCAAGGTATTCATGATATTTCATTTCTCCTGTGATATAACAATCCACGCCAAGGGACGCGGCACGGGCAATTTCACTTCCGCCGGCACCGGTACACACAGCAATGGTGCGAACTTCACGATCCGGTAGAACATACGATACCGGCGTGCACAGTTTATCACTTATGCGTTGTGCAAGGGATAATACGGACTGAGACTTCTCCAGCTGTCCCAACCAAAACAGCTCATTCTCCTGTTTTTGTGCGTTGAAGCCAAGCAATTCACACAACACATAATTGGTACCGGTCGGCGCCACATCAAAATTGGTATGGGCGCTGATAATGCTGATGCCGCTGCGGACAGCATCATAGAGCGGGATTCCTTTCAGTATTTTTGATATTGGTCGGAACAGTACCGGATGGTGTGAAACAATCAACTGTGCCGATATTTCACAGGCTTTTTGTATGCAAGCCTCATCAACATCTAAAGTCACCAGGCAAGTAGTAACTTCGCGCGTCGGTTCGCCGCATAACAACCCGGCATTGTCCCAATCTTCCTGTTGATCAAAAGGATAATCCTTATTCAATTGATCGTAGATATCCGCAACAGTAATCATTTATAATCCCTTCAGTCGTTCATCATTTAACAGGTCTTCTATTTCGCGAAGCTGCTTACAGTCACCGAAAGTATGCAGCAATCCGTTCCTTTTCTTTTCCAGCCTGTTCTTCTGCTTTTCAGCAAAACATCTGGAAGCGTCGTTTTTCGCCACAGCATGAGGACCAAAATAACATGTAAACAGATCCATATTTCCCGGCTTGCTGTCATAGTAGGCACTGATGGCGATATAAACCTTGCCGCTTTTGTCAATAACGGCTGATTCGTTGTCAATCGAAAAACCGTGATGCAGTAAAAAACACCGGACATCCTCGCTATGGGTCATTGGTTGTAAAAGCAAATGAAATTTAGGATTGTGCAACCAGGGAGCGGCGGATAAAATATCAACAATTAAATTGCCGCCCATGCCGGCAAGCACAATTTCTTCGCATTCAGAACCATTAAAAGCGGACAAACCGTCCGACCTACGGCACTCGACCTTGTCAGTCAGGCCGTAACGACGAACGGTTACTTCTGCATTTTTTAGAGGACCGGATGCAATATCGGCAGCGATGGCAGCGGGAATTTTTCCGTTTTTAACCAGCTCGCAAGGCAGATACGCATGATCTGTTCCGATATCTGCTAATATTCTACCGGGGCGAACCATGTTTGCCACCATGAGAAGTCTCTCTGACAGCTCAAGCATTGGCAATGAATTCGTTGATTTTGTTGACGAGCGCATCACAGTCGGTCCCATGCACAAGACAGGCCTGCTCGATGGTTTCACTGCGCGCAGAAGGACAGCCTAGACAGTGCATACCCATTTCAAAGAAAAACTGCGCGGTGTCACGATTGTAATCCAAAACATCACCAATGGTAGATTTTTTCGTAATTTGCATAACAAACATCCTTTTTTATATTTTTATTTATTATCAATATTTGTTTCCGATACAATAAATGGCGGTCTATGCTTTGATTCTGTGTAGACGCGCGCCATATATTCACCAATAAGACCGATACAGCAAAGAATCAGACCGCCCATAAAAAGAATCGCGGCAAGCAGCAGTGCGTACATCGGGAAATCGGCAGACGGCATACAAAACCGAATAAAACCGTAAAGCGCGAGAACACAGGACAAAACACAGAAGATAATACCGAGGTAAAGCGGTATGCGCAGGGGGGACGAAGTATAACCGAGTATGCCGTCTATCGCGTATTTTGCCAGTTTTTTAATTGACCACTTGGTTTCACCCGCAGCGCGTTCGCGATTTTCGTGAGGGAACCATTTTACGCGAAAACCAACCCAACTGAAAATGCCTTTTGAAAAACGAATGGTTTCCGGCATGGAAAGGATCGCTTCAACGACTTTCCGGCGCATAATCCGGAAGTCCTGCGCATTGTCGTTGATTTTGATTTCCGAAATGCGGTTGATTACTTTATAAAATTGGGAGGAAAGCATACTTTTCAGTTTGGATTCGCCCGCTCGATCCGTCCTGCATGCAGCGGCAACATCATATCCTTCATGATCGACCGCTTCCAGCATTTCAGGAATCAGATCCGGTGAATGCTGCAAATCCGCGTCAATAATACCGACAAAATCAGAATCAGCATATTTCATGCCGGCAAGCATAGCGGCTTCTTTCCCAAAATTTCTTGAAAAAGAAACATATTGTATTCCCTTAACGCGTTCAACAAAAGACTTGATAATGTCCAATGTCGCATCGGTGCTGCCATCGTCAACAAATAAAAAAGTAAAACGATACTGTGAAGACAGCGGAAGCGTAACGCGCGACAACTCTTTGAGCAGTAGCGACAATACTTCAGCCTCGTTATAACAGGGAATAATAAGAGTTACAGATTTCATCTTTCACCCTCCTTGTCATTGCTTCGTTTTATATCATATCATAAGTGTGCATAGATTACAATCGTTTTTTTCTATTCGCCAGACAAGGCTTGCACTTGTTGTCATCTTTATGGTAAAATAAACAAAAGGTGGTGAGCGCTTGTTTCAGAGACATAAAAAAAAGAAAGAAAATGTTCCGAGTGGAAAAATCCGCTCCATGCTGGTAAACGGCAACGCCGTGCGATGCTTAAATGCCCGTATTTTCTATGACAGCGACGGTATTGGCCGTCTTGAAATTTTTACAAAAGAGCCGACAGAAGCATTTCATTACAATGAATCTGATTTTGAATTCAATACGACCGATAATAAGCGGTTGGTGATTCACGCTTCATTTGACAGCGCAGCCAAAGAAGGTAAGCTGTATCATTATTTGTTTACTGTCCAGAAATATAATGAGTTTTTCGCTTGATTCACATTCTTGACATCGGATGGGAAATAGAGTAAAATAATTTTGCGAGTAAGTTGGGCAATCGCGTGACCTTGGTCATGAGGAAAGTCCGAGCTTCACAGAGCAGGATAACGGCTAACAGCCGCCGAGGGCGACCTTAGGGAAAGTGCAACAGAAAGAAACCGCCGCATTCTGCGGTAAGGATGGAAAGGCGAGGTAAGAGCTCACCGGAGCGCGGGAGATCGCGCTGCCATGTAAACCCTATCCGAAGCAACACCGACAGGGGTTGTTTGCTCGACGCTAACTCCGACGGGTGGCACGGCATTTTGCCGGAGCTTTTTGGCAACAAAAAGCAAAGATAGATGATTGCCTTCAATGACAGAACTCGGCTTACAGATTTACTCGCACGCTTTTTTGGTCACCTCATACGATGGTATTGAGGTGATTTTTGTGTTTGAAGGACTTCTTTTTGCAATGGCAATTTTCGCAATGACTGTCGGCTTAATCAGCATCATTCTTTTTTGCATCCTGAAACTGATCTCGCCAAAGGAAAAAGAAAAATATTATGTTTTGCTTCCACTGCGTGAAAACGGCGACCCGTCTGCCGTGATCAGCGCAGCGCTTGAAAAAAGAAATCTTCTTGGCGAAACTGCTTATTGTGAAATTGTAGCTGTCGATTGTGATTTATCAAAGGAAACGCGTTGTTTCCTTAACAATTTATACGGAAAAAACCAGATGTTTTCCATATCCGATCCGTCAGAAGTTTTAACACGGTTACCATTTTAGTTTGTCTAACAGGGAAGTGATCCTTTTGCTTTATCCGATTATCGGAAGATCATGCAGCGGTAAAAGCACGAAAATTTATGAACTGCTTCATCAGGAGGCTGCAAGCGGTCATTCCTGTGTTCTGATTGTACCGGAACAATTTTCATATGAAGCTGAAAAACAAGTGCTTTTGCACTCCGACCCCCAAAGCGCCCAGAATATTCAGGTCTATAGCTTTCGTTTTTTGGCTACTCGCATGATCGACCGATATTGCCCGCAGCACCTGCCATTTATCAGTTCGCGTGGAAAGACGCTGTTAATGGGACTTGCCATTGATGACTTGTGGGATCGGTTAGAAGTTTACGGCAAAGTTAGCAATCGACAGCACTTCGCGTCCGAGTTATTGGGCATGGACAGCGAGCTGAAGCAGGCAGGAATTGCCCCGAATCAGCTTTTTACAATTGCCGATTCCATGGATCAAAAAAAGGCGCTGACTTCTAAAATACGCGACATCGGGCTGCTGTTGTCTACATATAATGCCTATTTACAGCAGCGATTCAGCGACAGTGATTCGTCCCTGCTCATGTTGTCTCAGATTCTCCGTGAATCGTCCGTATTTCAGGATACGGTCCTGGCGGTGGACGGATTCAGCGGGTTCACAGCAGATGAATTATCCGTGCTTTGCGAGTTGCTGAAGCAGGCACAGAAAACATATATTACCTTTTGCCTTGATGAGGAAAACGCGCCCGGCGGACAAGTCTTTGCCCTTCCTCGAAAAAGTTTTCGTGAAGTAAGAAGGATCTGTGATCAAAACAACATTCCGGTATCGCCATTACTGCGGCTTCAAGAGCAATATTATTCATCTGAGCTTCTGTGCCAATGCGAAAAGGGGCTTTTTGACCTGTCTGCCGGCGAGTCACACCTTGCAGGTGACGGCGTTCTGATCTGTCGCTGCGATACCGTTTACGAGGAATGTGAATGGGCAGCCGCCATGGCAAAACAGTTGGTTCAGCAAAAGGGATACCGCTACCGCGATATTGCTGTAATCGAAGGAACAGGCGCTTCGTACGCTCCGTCGATTGCTTCTGCTTTTCGGCGTTTTGATCTCCCTGTTTATCTGGATCAGGATCGATCCATTACAAGCTGCCCGGTCATTATCTTTTTGCTTGGGTTCATAGAATGCGCATTTGTCAAGGTCTCAACCGCTGCGATTCTCCGTATGCTGAAAAGCGGCATGTCAGCCTTTCCGCAGGATGCGATCAATCAATTGGATAACTATCTTTTAATGTACGATATTGACGGAAAAGAATGGCAGGAGCCCTGGCAGTATCATCCCAAAGGATTGGGAAGAGAAATGTCGCCGGAAGCACAAAAGCAGTTAGATCAGTTAAATGCCATGCGTGCAAAAATTATAGATGAGATTGCGCGTTTTCGAAAGGAAAACGACGGAAACACCATCGGTCAAATCACAAAAAATATTTATGAATTATCATCCAAACTGAAATTGCAGGACAAGCTGAAGGCTTTTTCCGATGATTTGATAAAAGAAGGACGCCTGGATCAGTCAAAAACCGTTTTGTCTTCGTGGAACGAATGGATTGAATGTTTGTCCGACCTGTTTGATGCCGCCGGGGAAAGAACCATACGGCTGGAACGCTATTTTGATTTTCTGTATGAGTTAACAATTTCTTCGCATGCGGGCGTTGCGCCGGTTTTGATCGATGCTGTGACCATCGGATCAATCGATAGAATTCGTGTATCAAATAAAAAAGCAGTTATTATTGTCGGTGTTAATGATGGCGTGATTCCTTTTTCGGCGTCGTTGAGCGGTCTTTTCAGCGTTGAAGATCGTCGTGAAATAGCCGCAGCCGGAACAGAGCTTCCGAACAATCTGCTGTTTCTTGCCGACAAGGAAAGATATGTCGTATACAAAGCCTTTTCTTACGCAACGGATCATCTCTTTGTCACCTATTCATCAATGGGCACGGATGGATCGCTGCTGCATCCGTCTGAAATCATTCTTGCCTTTCAGCGGCTGCTTTCAGAAGACTGTTTTACGACTTTTACAGCCTTGTCGCCGAACCTGCGAATTGCCGGCAGAGAGAGTGCGTTTCGCTATCTGGCTTCTCATTTTTTATCAGAATCCCCAATGATTTCTGCGTTGACCGAATATTTTCAACATCATGGAGAAGAAAAACGGATAGATGCCTTAAATCGGCTTTCTGCTAAAACCTTTCCGTTCTTTCGCAGGAAAGAATATGCCCGACAGCTTTATGGTGATTCGCTGTACTTTTCGCCATCTCGTCTTGAGACTTACTATAAATGCCCATTCCAGTATTTTTGCAAGTATGGCTTGCGTGCCGAACCAAGAAAAGTTGCTGGTTTGTCTGCCGATCAAAACGGTCTCGCTGTCCATTATGTTTTGCAGCAGGTGTTTGATCAATTGGGGAGCGACGGTCTTGCGGCTTCTCATCATGAGCAGAGAAAAATACTTGTAAGGCAAGTGCTTGAAGAATATATTCAAAAATTTTTACCCGGCATATCTGAAAAAAGCAGTAGAATGAATTATATCCTCCACTCTTTTGAGGAAAGCATTCTGATTATTTTGAATCGGCTTTCTGATGAATTTGCCAATTCTTCTTTTGTTGTTTGCGATACAGAGTTGAAACTGAATGACTCCGCAAACGGCATTGCTCCTTATACTGTTCATGACCATACAGGCGGTACCGTTCACATTAACGGGACTGTTGACCGAGTCGATATGTTTGAACAGGGAAAGATTGGATATGTCCGTGTCGTAGATTACAAAACCGGCGGAAAAACATTTCAGCTTAAGGATGTGTTTGCCGGGTTAAATATGCAAATGCTGATTTATTTGATGTGCCTTTGGAAAAACGGGGAAAACAGATACCACAAAAAAATTCTGCCCGCCGGCGTCCTATATGTACCCGCACATATTGGCGATCTGGATCTCTCGCGAGATGCAACCGAAAAGGATATCGAGAAACAGAATCTGAAAAACGCGCAAATGAGCGGTCTTTTGTTGAATGATCCCCTGGTTCTCCAGGCAATGGGCGCGCAAAATGAACGAAATTATTTGCCGATCAAGAAGGATAAAGAGGGAAATTACACCGGTCAAATCATGACCTTGCAGGAATTTGAACGCCTGCGCTTCCTGATAAACGAAAATATCGCCAATATGAGCGACGGCATTCGAGCCGGGCGCATTGAACCCGTTCCATACCACGCAAAAAACAGTACGGATGCCTGTCAATATTGCGACTACAGAAATATTTGCCTTCGTGAAGAAGAAGATCCGGTGCGGACGCTGACTGATGAGGAAATTCAATCGATACAAAGCAGGTTAGAAGAACAGGAGGGAACACATGAGCAGTAAGATCCAGTGGACTGCCGAGCAGGACGCGGCAATTAACCTATCCGGAGGCTCCATTACGGTTTCTGCGGCAGCCGGTTCCGGAAAAACAGCTGTGCTTGTACAGCGTGTTCTTCGGCTTTTGAGCGATGAAAAAACGCCGGTTCCGCCTGAGCGCTTGCTGATCGTAACATTTACGCGCGCGGCGGCATCGGAAATGAAGATAAAAATTAAAACCGCTCTTCGCGAATTGGCAAAAGAAAATAAAGCTGCACAAGCGGCGTTACTGAACTTGGATCAGGCGCAAATTTCTACCATGGACTCTTTTTGCGCAAAACTGATCAGAGATAATTTTGAATTGGCGGGTGTTTCTCCGGATTTTCGGATGCTCGATGGTCCGGAAAACGAAAGTCTGTGCGATACCGCTATGGATCGCGCGCTTGAGCTGTCTTATCTGGAAGATCAAAATTTCCATGCGACGGCTGATTACTTTTTGCGTGACCGTGATGACAGAGCGCTTGTGAACGCAATTCGTTCTCTATATGATTATGCGGAATCATATCCCAATCCGTCATTATGGCTTCAATCGGTTCTGGCGTCATTCCAATCGGACGCGGATCCCTTTCAAACCCGCTGGGGCAATTATTTGCTCCGATTTTTATCTGATTCCTTTGACTACCTGTCTGAAATGCTGTCGCGAGCCATTGAAATAGCTGAATCGTCTGATTTTGTCGCACAGCAATATGCGCCGGCTCTGTATGCAGATCTGAATCGTTTTGAAGAAATTCGTTATCTTTTAAAAAATCGGAATGACTGGGACACCGTGAGAGAAAAAATCACGGCGGCAAAAAAACTGACTGCTCTGCGTGCAAAACCCGGGATCAATAATTTTTCGCAGGCCATTGCCGTAAAAAACATTCGCAGCGACATCAAAAAGACGATTGAATCCTGTGCAAAAGCCCTTTGCTGTTCGTCAGCAGAGTTTCAGGAAGATATGGCTGTTCAACTGCCGATCCTGTCTTCTTTAATCGGCGCTGTAACGAGGTATTCTGAAATTTTGCTTGATTTAAAAAAGCAGCGCAATAAATATTATTTCAGTGATATCCTTCATTTTTCCATTTCGCTTCTGACTCTTCCTGACGGTACGCCAACAGCTCTGGCGCAAAAGATGTCGTCATTTTATGAGGAAGTTTTGATTGATGAATACCAGGATACGACAAGGGCGCAAGATGCGTTGTTTTCGGCTGTTTCAGATCAGGGAAATAAACTGTTTGTCGTCGGTGATGTCAAGCAAAGCATATACGGATTTCGTCTGGCAACTCCTGAGATTTTTTTGGAAAAATGTGACAGATCTTTTCCATACGAAAAAAATACCTTCCCGGCTAAAATCATATTGGGTAAAAATTTCAGAAGCCGCGCCGGGATCTTGGATTTTGTTAATTATGTTTTTTCGCGCATCATGACACGGCAAACGGGCGACATTGATTATAAGGAAGACCAATATTTATATTATGGCGGGTCAGATGCCGGGGCCATGAGCGATGTCGATATTTTACTTGGCGAAAACGAAAGTGATCCGCTGACTTGTGAATTCCGTCACATTGCGGAATATATCAATGAAAAAATCTATAGCCGCCAAACCATTCCATACAAAGGTGAAACAAGAGAAATTCAATACTCTGATTTTTGTATTCTGCTGCGCTCAGTAAAAGATACAGCTGAAAAAGCGGCGAAAATCTTATATGATGCCGGGATTCCGGTTATTTATGAAAAGCAGCTGGATACCTTCTCGGCGCCGGAAATTATGATGTTCTTTTCACTTTTGACTGCGATTGATAATCCGCTGTGCGATGTCGAACTAATCGCTGTAATGACCTCGCCGATCTTTGGATTTATTCCGGACGAACTGGCGCAGTTGCGTTCCTGTTCTCAAGGGCCGTTTTACCAGTGCGTTGTGGAAGCAGCGCAAAAAGGAAATCAGGAACTTGCTGAGAAATGCAACGATTTCCTGCTGAAAATGAAAACCTATCGTGATGTTTCGCAAAGCGGGACCATGGCTGATTTTATGCGCTTTTTGCTCGAAGAAACCGGCTTTGCTTCCATGATTGCTGCCATGCCGAACGGGGCGGCTCGTTTTGATAATCTCAACAGTTTTATCCAATATGCAGAAATGTACGATCAGGGAAATGCAATCGGTTTCCCCGGCTTTCTGCGATATCTTGAACACATTCGCAGCACAAAAAGCGAGCAATCATATACACAGTCTTACGGCAATGTAGGTAATGCTGTTCAGATTTTAAGTATCCACAAATCAAAGGGACTTGAGTATCCCTTTGTCATTCTCGCGAATACAACAAAAAAATTTAATGCTATCGACAAATACGGTTTCGTTCTGACTGACGCTGATTTCGGCATCTGTTTCAAAAGACAGGATCGAAATTCCTTTAAGCGCTATGAAACATTGCCTTATATTACCGCGCAATTGGCAAAGCAAAAACAAATCATTTCCGAAGAAATGCGGATTCTCTATGTTGCGCTGACACGCGCATCCTATCGATTGATTGTTTCAGGGTGCACAAAAAAGTTGGAGTCTTCTCTGAAGAGCATCGGCGCAAGACTTCCAGCCGCGGGCAACCCAAGCATTTTTGCGATTTCACAGTGTTCGTCTAATATGGAATTTTTGTTGACTGCACTTCTTGCGCATCCTGACCTTCGGCAGTTGCGGGAAATGGCAGCCTGTGAAACGGAAGAACAGCCAAGCGCGTGTCATATTGGCCTGTTTCTGTATCATGATGATGAGAGCTGCCAGCAGACCGTACCGGCAGACGCTATCCCTGCGCAGCAAGAAAAACAGGCGGGCAGCATTGATCCAAAAACATATGAAACCGTTACAGAGCAAATTGAATTTCAATATCCGTACTCCTATTTGCAAAACATCCCTGCCAAACTGACCGCAACCGAATACTCGGAGCAAAACACGAAAGACTTTTCGCAAACCATCTTTCCGGCTCCTTCTTTTGCCAAAACACAAAGCCTTGGCGGCGTCAGCAGGGGGGTTGCCTACCACAAATTTTTACAGCACTGCGATTTTGCGGCGGCAAAACAAAATATAGCCGCAGAAATCGACCGTCTGGTCGGATTAAATCTTCTATCCGAAAACGAAGCCGGACTATTGTCGGTTCAACTGCTGGGTGCTTTCTTTTCGTCAGATGTATGCACGGATATTCTACAGGCAGATCAAGTATACCGTGAGTTTCCGTTTCGATTCTTACTGCCGGCAGATGAATTATACGCTGTCCCTTCAAAAGAACCGGTTCTGATTCAAGGTGTCATCGATTTGGTGTATATCCATGACGGGAAAGCATTTGTTATTGATTATAAAACAGACGCAAACGCCGATGATGCTGCGCTTGCAGAAAAATACCAGCCGCAGCTGAAAATTTACCAAAAAGCAATGGAAAAGATTTTGCGTATTCCTGTAAGTCAAACGATCCTTTTTTCCCTTAGCGCTGGTAAAAAAATAATCTTGCATACAGATGCTGCTTCCTAAACGGATTCCATTCTTTTTCCACGAAAAAATACGAAAAATTTTTACAAAAAGACTGGCATTTCCCCTGACAGTGTGGTAAAATTTCTTTAGAAAGAAAAAGTGTAGTCTGAAAGAGGTGAAAAAAATGAAAGAAGGAATTCATCCCGAATACAAGCAGACGGAAATCAGATGCGCTTGCGGCGAGGTTATTAAAACCGGTTCCACGAAAGAGAATCTTCGTGTTGATATCTGCTCGAAATGTCATCCGTTCTTCACCGGCAAACAGAAGCTGGTAGATACCGGTGGTCGTGTTGACAGATTTAAAAAGCGTTATAATTTGGATAAATAATTTGATTCCACGATTTATGTTTGTCTTATAACGAAATCATACAAGGTGACTTTTTTACCATCGTCGGTCAAAAAGCCACCTTAGATTTTTTTGGGCGGTGCTTTTATGTCAACCTACCAAACGATTGCCTCCACAAACGAAGCATCCATTGAGGTCAAACGCTCTCGTTTCATTGCTGTCGCTACGCCTGTATCGTCGCGGGAAGAAGCTGAAAAATTTTTGGAAACTGTACGCCGAACCCATTATAATGCAAAGCACCATGTTTACGCATTTCAGCTGCGTAAGGATAATCTATTAAAATACTCTGATGATGGCGAACCATCCGGAACAGCAGGAAAGCCGATAGCAGAAATTCTTCGCCGTCGCGGTTTAACAGATATTATGATCGTAGTTACCCGTTACTTCGGCGGTATTCTTCTCGGAACAGGCGGTCTGGCACATGCCTATTCTGACGCGGCGCAGCTTGTTCTCAGTAACACGCCCGTTATTACCATGATGGAAGTCACCCGAATGCAGTGCCGCTGTGATTATTCACTTTATGGCCGTTTGCCTTCTTTGATCGCATCCTTTGGCGGAGAAATTGAAACGACTGATTTTGCGGATTGTGTTTTGTTGTCCTTTATAATCCCAACGGAAAACAGCAGGGGCTTTCAAATAGCGCTGCGAGAACTTTCTTTTGGAAAAACAGAAGCCATTGCAATCGAAACCGCGTATATTCAGCAAAAAAAGACAAACCTTTAAAATTTCACAGAGGTTTGTTCAAGGATAACTCGTATAATTTTACGAGGTGATAAAATGGACGGTCATATTCGCTTACAGCAGCTTGATGAAGAGCGCCGTAAATTATCTGCTTATGCCATGCTGTGCTGCAATACTGCCGGCAGACAGACCGAAGAACCGGAATGCCCGGTACGAACCGCCTATCAGCGCGACCGTGATCGTATTGTTCACTGCAGCGCTTTTCGCCGGTTGAAAGATAAGACACAGGTTTTTTTGTCGCCTGAAGGGGATCATTACCGGACGCGGCTTACCCATACGCTTGAGGTAGCGCAAATTGCCCGCACCATTTCACGGGCCTTAAAATTAAATGAGGACTTGACCGAAGCGATTGCGCTTGGTCATGATCTCGGGCACACCCCCTTTGGACATGCCGGTGAGCGCGCGTTGCGCGCAGTTATGAAAAACGGTTTTACCCACTATGAACAAAGCCTGCGGACAGTTGATGTATTGGAAAAAAATGGCATGGGACTAAATTTGACATATGAAGTTCGGAACGGAATCCTTTGTCACACAACTGGCACGGAAGCGGTTACGCTTGAAGGTCGGGTCGTCAAACTCGCTGACCGAATCGCTTATGTCAACCATGACATTGATGATGCTGAACGGGCAGGCGTTATGCAGGAGGAGGATATTCCTTATGATATCCGAAAAATCCTCGGAGCCAATAAATCCGACCGATTTGACACATTGGTGATTGATGTAATTGAGAACAGCGGTGAATCCATTAAAATGTCTCCCGATGTGGACGCCGCTTTTAATAAGCTGCACCGCTTCATGTTTGAAAAGGTGTATACCAATCCTATCTGTAAAGGCGAAGAGAGCAAAGCAATTGAATTGGTAAAAATGTTGTTTTATCATTATTGCAAACACCCGGAGGATATGCCGGTCTTTTATGAAGACATCGTCCGAACGGAAGGTGCAGAGCGCGGCGCCTGCGATTATATCGCCGGAATGTCTGACCGCTTTGCGAAAAATGCCTATATGAGTATTTTTGTGCCAAAATCCTGGGAAGAATGAGTTTTGAAGGGGGGGCGTTCCTTATGCGCTTTACCGATGGCTTTTTAGAAGAGCTGCGAGCAAAAAATGATATTGAAACCGTTGTATCTTCTTATGTGCAGCTCAAGCCAAGCGGTAGACTTTTATCCGGACTTTGCCCCTTCCATGGAGAAAAAACACCTTCTTTCTATGTCTATCCTGAAACGCAGTCCTACTACTGCTTCGGCTGTGGAGCTGGCGGTGATGTCATCACTTTTGTACGCACTGCCGAGAACTTAAGCTATGTTGATGCCGTTCGGCTGCTTGCCAACCGCGCTGGATTAGCCATGCCCGAAGATCAGGCTGATGATGGTACGGCAAATTTAAGAAAGCGCTGCTATTCCGCAAACCGCGAAGCTGCAAAATTTTTTCACCAAATGCTTCAGTCTGATGTAGGGAAAAGCGGTTTCCAATATTTTCATTCCCGCGGCGTCACGCCGGCAACGATCCGTCATTTTGGACTTGGTTTCGCCCCTGATGATTGGAATTGCCTGACAAAACACTTACGCTCTCTGGGCTTTCGCGACGATGAATTGGTTCAATTCAATTTGTCCCGCAAATCAAAAAACGGAAGAGTCTATGACGCCTTTCGCAACCGTGTCATGTTTCCGATCATTGATTTACAAGGCAATGTTGTCGCATTCGGCGGGCGGGTATTGGATGATTCCAAACCAAAATATTTAAATACCTCTGATACGGTTGTTTATAAAAAAAGCCGCGGTGTTTTTGCATTGAATTTTGCAAAAAATAACAGCACAAAAGAGTTGATTCTCTGCGAAGGCTATATGGATGTGATAGCGCTTCACCAGGCCGGCTTCACCAATGCAGTTGCCGGACTCGGCACGGCATTGACCGAAGAACAGGCATTGCTTTTATCCCGCTATGCCAGTCAGATCAACATTTGTTATGATGCTGATGAGGCGGGTAGGAAAGCGGCGGAAAAAGCCGTACGCATTTTTTCAAGAACAAATGTAAAAATCAAAGTTCTTCGTCTGACCGGCGGGAAAGATCCTGATGAGATCATCAAAAATTCAGGTGTGGAAAAAATGCGCAGCATTCTGTCCGGTGCGATGAATGACACGGAATTTCGCTTGAGTCAGGCAAAAGAACACCTTGATTTGCAAGTCGCAGACGATCGATTGTCCTATGCGAATGAAGCGGTAAAAATCCTCGCTACCCTCTCGAATCCAATTGAGCGGGATCTTTACGCGTCCAAGATCGCGAACGAAAGCGGTGTGTCAAAATCAGCCGTTTTGTCACAAATTGATCGCGCTCGCCATTATCAGCAAAAAAAACAGGATCAGACACGATTTGCACTCATTGAGAAGCAAATGAACGCCTTTTCAAAAAATGATTTTTATCCACCGGGAACGCCGATCCGAGTTCGTAATGCCGAAGAGCATCTGTTGGCGTCTTTATATCGGAATCCTGATTTTTTAACTTCTTCCTGCAAAGAACTTTCAGCAAATGACTTTTCTTCTCAAACAAATCGCACCATTTTTCAAAGACTGACGAAAATCATCGAACAGGGGAAAAACCCGTCGATTCATGCTTTTAATGATTGTCTGACGCCAGATGAAATGGGGCATTTATCGAAAATTCTGACATTATCTGAAAAATTGGGAAACAATCAAAAAGAGTGTCAGGATTGCGTTGCGGCTATTCAGGAAGCAAAAAAAGCTGTCGCGCCGCAGGCCATCGGAAAACTAAGCGACGATGATTTTTTAAAATTATTTACCAAAAAATAATTGATATCATATAATATAATAATTTAATTGGAGTGGGTATCATGGAAAACACCGAAAAGAAAACCAATAACTTACAGGCATTGATTGATAAAGGCAAAGCTGCCGGTGGCAAGCTGACAACGCAAGATATCGATACGGCTATTTTGGAAACGGAATTCGATATTGAAGAACTGGACAAGCTGTATGAGACACTGGAGCAAAATGGCATCGAAATCGTCGATGATATGACCAACGCGTCCCTTGATACGATCAATTTTGACGGCGATATTCCGAAGGATTATGTCGAAGATGATTCCTCAGACAGCAAAAATATGCCTATTGATGACCCGGTAAAAGTGTATTTGAAAGAAATCGGTAAAGTGCCGCTGTTAACACCGGAAGAAGAAATCGAACTTGCCATTCGCATTCGGGATGATGACGACCCCGCCGCAAAGAAAAGACTGGAAGAAGCCAATTTGCGTTTGGTTGTCAGCATTGCAAAGCGCTATGGCGGTCGAGGGATGAGTTTTCTTGACCTGATTCAGGAAGGCAATCTCGGACTGATTAAGGCTGTTGAAAAATTCGATTATACAAAGGGCTTTAAATTTTCCACATATGCAACCTGGTGGATTCGTCAGGCGATCACCCGTGCCATTGCGGATCAGGCTCGCACGATCCGCATCCCGGTTCATATGGTTGAAACCATCAACAAGGTGAAAAAAACAAACAGTCTGCTTCTGCATAAAAACGGCAAAGATCCAACAGCAGAAGAAATCGCTGCTGAAATTGATATGCCGGTTGAAAAAGTTCGTGAGATCCTTCGCGTGGCTCAGGAACCGGTTTCTCTTGAAACACCGATCGGCGAAGAAGAAGACAGTCATCTTGGCGACTTCATTCCGGATGACGATGCTTTGGCGCCCGTCGATGCCGCTTCACAACTTTTGCTGAAAGAAGCCCTTCGCTCCGTCTTAAAAACCTTGACGCCTCGTGAAGCAAAAGTGCTTTACCTGCGTTTTGGCCTGGAAGACGGACACCCGCGCACATTGGAAGAAGTCGGCAAGGAATTTAATGTTACCCGTGAACGCATTCGCCAGATCGAGGCAAAAGCGCTTCGCAAACTGCGTCATCCGCAGCGCAGCAAGAGGCTGAAAGATTTTTTGGATTGAGGTTTATATGATTCGCAAACTCTGTTTATCCGACCATGAGCGCTATCTCGAAATGGTTGCAGACTTTTATTCTTCTCCCGCTGTTTGTCATCCGGTTCCCGCTTCTTATTTTGAAAAAACTTTTTCAGAACTGATGGCGTCTGATGTCTATGCGGAATGTTTTGTTTACGAAAAGAACCGGGAAATCAGCGGTTATGCGTTGGTTGCAAAAACCTATTCCCAAGAGGCGGGCGGACTTTGCATCTGGATTGAGGAATTATATACCAGTCCGAATGCACGCGGTCAGGGGATCGCAACACAACTTCTGCAATTTTTGCAAAACGAGTACATAACCGCCGCGCGGTTTCGTTTAGAAGTGACGCCTGAAAACGAAGGTGCTGTTGCACTGTATCAAAGACTGGGATTTTCCTTTTTGGGGTATTCACAAATGATAAAGGAGCGTTAGCATGAAATTCCAAAACTGCTTGCTCGCCAGTGATTATGATGGAACGCTGTACGCTGATGATGGAAAAATTCAGCCTGATGTTCTTGAAGCCATTTCCTATTTTCAGCAAAACGGCGGAACTTTCACGGTCTGTACCGGCAGAGTGGCAAAAGGCTTTCATGCTTATAATCCGGCTTACATCAATGCACCGGTTCTTGTTGCAAACGGGGCTGCTGCTTTTGACTATGAAAAAGGCAAATATGTTTTTTATAATGGCATTGGTTCGGAAGGTATCTCCGCCGTTCGAGCCCTTATGATGGAGTTTCCAGAATTGTCCATTGAGCTGTACGGAACAGAAGAAATCAGCGCCATACATATGAGCGAAAATACGGTTCGGCACTTCACCGCACAGGACTTTTCCTTCCTTCAGGTGGAAGATCCGCAGCAAGTGCGACTGCCGTGGTGTAAAATCATGCTGGATGCCGGTGTGGATTCTCAGCGTGTACAGGATTTTTTATCAAAGAACATCAAAGATCCGATTTTTCTGCCAACAACCGGCAGTTTTGTGGAGATGCTTAAACGCGGCGTAAACAAGGGGACCGGTCTGCTGCGTCTTGCGGATGCGCTGGAAATCCCGCACAACCGCGTTTTTGCAGTTGGCGACGGTTATAACGATGTTGATATGCTGAAGGCTGCTGAAATTGGTTTTGTGCCAAAAAACGGCAGCTCTGAGGCGCTGGCTGCCGCAGGGCAGGTCGTTCGTTCAAATAATGATGGTGCCGTAGCTAATGTCATTGAAATATTGGATAGGGTATTGAAAGCATGAATGATAAAATTTTATACCGCGCAAAATCATATGTGGTGAATGAAACCCCGCTCTATCATGATTGCGGCAGATTGTGCGATCATTGCTGCTGCCACGGGGATGACAAAACCGGGATGGAATTATTTCCCGGGGAATTTGAAATGGAAAATCTCCAGCAATGCGGGGCTTTGCATGGAAATATTTTTGTTTGCCACGGTCAATGCGATCGGAAGCATCGCCCCTATGCCTGTATGATTTTTCCTTTGTTCCCGCTTCTGGCAAAGGAAGATGACGGCCGTTTGAATGTTCATTTACACTTTGATGTTCGCGCCCGTTCTCTTTGTCCGCTGACCTTTGCGCAGCTTCGCCCGGATTTTATTCGTTCGGTTCGCCGCAGTGTGCTGGTGTTGTGTGAAGATGAGGATTATCGATCCTGCTTACTGGAAAGCTCTGAAAAGATGCGCGATGCCATTCGACTGAATTCGATGTTAAATCTGCCTGATCTCTGTTCTTTTTGAGAGCGAATAAAAAAACAAAGCCATGGTAACTGATTCAAAAAGTTATCATGGCTTATTTTATAGACAGAGAAGGGGAGACAAATCAAGCGAAGCCGCGCATTTCTTTCAGCTGGCGATAATTTATCAATTCTACGCCGATTGAATGAAAATATTTCTGTGTTTCGGGATCTTTAAATAACTGATATTCCCAGACCCGATGCTGCCAGGACGAGGTAATCGCCTTTAATTCATCACTTTCAACAGCGGGATGAATATATGTTTCCGTAACAGCGCCGGGGACAAAAGAGCGATACAACTCAAAAATATACTCACGATAATTTTCAAAACTCTCTTTTTGAGGCCCTGCCCAATCTCCTGGCATTAAATAATCCGGTGTGGCGACTTTTTTTTCTTTTGTATATTTTGCAAATTGTGCAAACATACCTAAAACCAATTGCTTGTCGATTTTAATACCCAGCATTTGATTGCTGAATTGCTCATCCGTGAAACACGCCGGGAGACGGAAGGGAAGTCCGTATTCACCGGCAAGATCAACGGTTTGCTGCAAGAGGGAAAGCCGACCGGTTTCGATTCCATATAACGACCCCATATGATTGTCTAAATGGGAAGGGTTTAAGCCGAGAGTTTTTAATTTTTCAATTTGCGCTTTACATTCAACAGCAATTTGTTCATCAGACGCATGCTTTTCAAACTCATCGCTTTCATGGAAAAAATACCCTTCCTGATCGCGAAGCGAATCAGAATTTTCAGCACTGACAGGCCCCCAGCGATAGTTTTTCCACTCGCTGGTGGTTGTCAAATGAACGCCAATGGCATATTCCGGATGCTCTACTGCGAAAGCGACCGCTTCCTTACACCACGAGCAAGGTGCCATAATGGTAGAAGAGGAAATACCGCCGCATTGAAATAGCTCTTTTGTGGCAACATTATGGCTGTGACACATTCCAAAATCATCAGCATTGATAATTACATATTTTTTCTCCATTATTTTCAACCTCTCAATTTGTTGCTAACTCCCAATTTTTGCACACATCGATCCAATCAAGATACCCGGATGCCGCTTCAAGTTCCGGAATGGTTAATTTTACCGCGCTGTTAGCGCTGCCGCAGGCAGGATAGACAAAATCGAAGCGCTTTAATGAGACATCAAGGAAAACGCGCGCGCCATCCTGAATACCAAACGGACAAACGCCGCCAACTGAATGACCGATCATACTTTCCACTTCCGGAGAAGTCAGCATTTTTGCTTTTGTGTGAAAATACGCTTTAAACTTTGCATTGTCCACCTTTGCATCACCGGCGGCAACAATCAAAACAGCGGTACCGTCAACACCAAATGTCAAACTTTTTGCAATATGTTTTTCTTCACAGCCAAGGGCTTCCGCTGCCAAAGCTACGGTTGCGCTTGAAACCGGAAAGGTCTGAATACGATCTGCCAAATGAAACTTTTCTAAATGTTTTTTTGCCTTGTCAAATGCCATGAATAAGCCTCGGTTCCTTAATACTTTTCCATTTCATCTACACTGAGAACAAATACCGTGGCACCGCCGACAGTTACTTCGTCACCGGGCAAAATGTCGTTTGCAAGGCCTCTGCCATAAGTGGAAGTAGTTGTACTGACTTTTTTTCTGGTATTGGAAAACTCAGATATGATTTTTTTAATATGCGGGACATCCTGATCTTCAGCACCAATCAAAAATGTAGTATTACCGACCATCAAAAATCCACCGGTAGTGGATAATTTTGTAACGCTATACTTCTCTCTTGTCAGGGCAGATGCAACGACCGCACTATCATCATTGTTAACGATTGCAATAATCAATTTCATAAAATGTCCTCCTTACAGGCACGGCATAATCATTTTTCTGCTTCTTTTGTCCAGTTGATTGACATCGGGGATTTCATAGCGGTTATCATTCGCGTCTTTAATCAGAACGCGGCCGTCGTAGAGCGGCTTGACTGCGGTTAAATGATTGCGGATTTCAAAAGTAAAAACGCCACGATCCGTTTCAGCCGTCCACATCCATATACCGAATTTATCGCTCATTTTGATAAAACGCTTGATCTTCGGCATCATATAATACTCATCTAAAGCAGATTGCACGGTTTGGCGCTCCTTTTCCGGCAAGGTAGACATTTTACGGATAATTGCTACATCATGGCCTTCTTCGTCCAAAAGAGCAATATACCGATCCTTACCGCTGACAGGAAACATACGATGCGGTTCAAGCGCCTGATAAGTTTCGCCGTTATAAAACTCCGTATCCAAAAAGATCCCGTCATTTATGGTAAATCTCACTTCAGGTCCATCCAGATAACGCGGCATAGTGTATCCCTCCCATTATTCAAAATTTTCTGCCTGTTTCTGACTGATCAGCTTATCACTCATCGATTGAATCTGCACCAATTTATAATATTTGCCCTTTTTGGCCAGCAATTCCTCCGGTGAACCAAATTCGATAATCTCGCCTTTGTCCACAACGATAATTTTATTGGCTTTTCTTAAGGTTGAAAGGCGATGCGCGATCATCAAGGTGGTTCTTCCGCGAATCAGGCGCTCAATGGCAGCTTGAATCAAATGCTCGGTCTCAGAATCGACGGCAGCCGTTGCCTCATCAAAAATCAAAATGTTCGGGTTCTTCATCACCGCGCGTGCGATCGAAACACGCTGTCTTTCACCACCGGAAAGACCAACACCGCGCTCACCAAGCATGGTGTCATAGGCATCGGGTAGCTTTGTGATAAAGGTGTGCGCATTGGCAACTTCAGCCGCATACATCACCTGTTCTGCATGGGCATTTGCGTTACCGTAAGCGATGTTATTGAAAACGGTGTCACGGAACATCTGCGGATCCTGCTGAACAAAGCCGATCTGTGAACGATAGTAACCCATATCAATATCTTTGATATTGATGCCATCGATCAGAATATCGCCCTCGTAAGAGTCATAGTAACGCATAATCAAATTGATCAGCGTCGATTTACCGGAGCCGGTCGTACCGACAATACCAACAATATCACCTGGTTCAATCACAAGATTGATATTGCTCAAAACCTTTTTAGATCGGTCAAAAGAAAAGTTGACATTTTTAAATTCAATGCGTCCCTGCAATTTGTCGGGCATATTGCCTTTGCCAAAATCATGTTCCGGCTCCGCGTCAAGGATATCCAGAATTTTTTCTGCCGATGCCAGCGTGTTCTGATAAGAGTCGCTGAGATTGGCAAAAAAGTTGACCGGGTCATAAAACATACTGGCATAGGAAACAAACGAAACCAGCATTCCCAGCGTTAAATCGCCGCTGCCTGTAATAATCTGGCTGCCACCGACGGCGTAAATAATAACGGAACCGCATGTCACAAGGAAAGTCATAATATTCGGAAAGATATTTGCCGTAACAGCAGCCTTGCGGTCTTCCTTCATCCAATCGTCGCAATAACGAGAAAACTTATCGGTTGTTTCTTTTTCATTTGTGAAAGCTTTTACAACACGCACGCCGGGAATGGTATCGGCAAGCAGGGTAGAGATGGCGGAACTTTTCCTCCATAGCCGGCGGTATTTCGGAGCGATGCGCTTACCGAAAAACTTTCCTGTCAGCACAACCAACGGAATCGGTAGAAAAGAAAACAGCGTCAGCTTCCAGTCCATGGAAAACATAATAACTGCAAGACCGATCAGAAGGAAAAATTTAACGACAGCCTCCTGAGAAATTCTTAAAACAAAGTTTTGAATTGTTCCTGTGTCGGAGTTTACGCGATTGATTACGGAGCCGGTCGATGTTTTATCATAAAAGCTCAGCGGAAGATATTGCGCCTTGGCATAAATATCTTTTTTCAGATTGATAACAATTTGATCGCCTGTATACCGCAAAATATAACCGCGCAAAGCGGACACACTGTATTGAACCACATAGACGCATATCAGGGTGACAAGGACAGAAACCAATCGCTGCATTGCGATTTCCACGCCATCCGCAGCGCTCGGAATCACATCGTCAACCATAATCCTGGTAATGTAGGGGGGGACAAGGGACATGATCGTCGTAATGATGGATAAGATCATGCACAAAAACAGCTTGCCCTTTTGTGGTACAATATACCGAACAAACTTGGAAAAAAGATTTTTCTTGCTGCTGCAATTGATGCACTCCGCCTCAGGATTCGGCAGCTTTCTGCCGCAGCGGGGACAAAAACTGCGTTGTTTATTATAGGTCGCGTGAACCATTTCAACAAGATCGTTGTTAAATCCGCTCTCGATCACGCCATTGACATATAAAGCGGCAGCATCACCAATATCAGCGGCTGAATAAGTAAAACGCAGCAAGTTCAGTTTCTTGCCATCTTTGGTAACCGCCTTAAATAAGGCGTTGCCATACATTCTTTTGACATGAACTTCACGAAGCGTATTGATTTTCACTTCGACATACTTTTCTTGATACTTATCATCAAAAGCAAAAAGAGTATCACGCGTAAAAATCAGCGCAGATTCATTGTAACGACCGGAAAGATCCAAATCGCCGACTACCGCAAATAAGGGCGTTTGCCCCTTCATGACTGTATCAGCAAGCACTCGGAACTTTTCCGGAATCGGACGGTTCGTAATGATTTTCATAAGAATCACCCTGCCTTTGCGAACAAGCAACAACACCTCAGGTTTACCTCTGTTTAACCTAATAGTATAGTGAATAAAAGGGCAAAGTCAAGACTTTTTACAAAAAGGTGAAAATTTTCTGAATAGCAGCATAAATATTTCGATAAATTGTTTATTATTGCGCATTCTGAAAAAGTTTTTGTGCATACCGAACCGACTCCATGGCGTCTTTTCCATAGAAATCCGCACCGATCTTATCGGCATACGCCTGCGTCAATACGGCGCCGCCAACCATGACGCGGCAGTCCGGCAGTTCTTTTTTCAACAGCTGAATGGTTTGTTCCATAAAAGGAACTGTTGTGGTCATAAGGGCGCTCAATCCCACGAGGCGATAGTGCCCCTCTTTCGCAGCCTGCAAAATTTTCTCAGGCGGGACATCTTTCCCAAGATCCAGCACATCAAAGCCGTAATTTTCCAAAAGGGTACGAACGATGTTTTTTCCGATATCATGGATATCATTTTTCACCGTTGCAATCAGAATCTTTCCTTTTCCGGCAGAAGCACCCTTTGGCATGTTTTGCTTCAAGACATCAAAGACCTGTTTTGCAGCGTCTGCGCAGGAGAGCAGTTGAGGTAAAAACAGCGTTTTATCTTCAAACCCTTTTCCTGCCGTATTCAAAGCCGGTATAATTTCCTGATCGATAATTGACAAAGCATCCCGCGAAAGGCATTCCTTTTTTGCTTTGCGAGCCGCTTCTTCCTTTAAACCTTTCAGAATGCAATCATAAATTCCGGTATTGTCAGTTTCAACCACAGCGTTTTTACTGCTTTCTGCGGTTTGGGCTGCTGCACGAATGTATTCGGCACAGGATGGATCCATGCCGCATAAGGCCAAATAAGCACGATAAGACGATAACAAGCGCTCACTTTTCGGATTGATGATTCCTGCACTCAAGCCGTTATACATGGCAAGAACGAAAAACTCGGAAGTGATCTGATCGCGCAAGGGGAGGCCAAAGGAAACATTGGAAACACCGAGAACCGTTTTTACCTGAAGCTGCTCGGTTAGTATACGAATGGTTTTGAAAGTCGTCAACGCAGCATTTGGATCAGTGCTGACGGTCATCGCCAGCGCATCAAAAACCAGATTATGCTTCTCGATTCCATATTCTTTTGCCGTGGCAATCATCTTTTTTGCAATGTCAACACGCGCTTCGGCAGTCTGCGGAATGCCGTTTTCATCCAACAGCAAACAAACTGTCACGCCACCATATTTTTTTGCAAGTGGGAAAACGCTTCTCATGCTTTCCTGTTTGCCGCTTGCAGAATTGATCATGGGCTTTCCATTGTATAGGCGTAGAGCGCGCTCCAGAGCCTGCGTGGAAGATGTATCAAGCTGCAACGGCAAATCGGTTACACTTTGCAAGCCAATGACAGCCTCAGATAACATCGCCGTTTCATCGATATCCGGCAGCCCCACATTTACATCCAATATCTGCGCTCCGGCTTCCGCCTGTTTGATGCCCTCATTTAAGATATAATTCATATCATGGGCGCGCAGTGCTTCTTTAAACAGCTTTTTACCGGTTGGATTGATCCGTTCGCCGATCAAAACCGGAATCTGGTCAAATGTTACCGTTTTGGCATATGAAGTGACAGCTGTCACCGGTGCAACCGTTCGCCCGGCAAGCGGCAAATTCTGGCAGGCCGAAATTTCAGCAGCGATATAATCCGGGCTGGTGCCGCAGCAACCACCAATCATTACCGCTCCTGCCTGAACAATGTCTTTCATCTGGCTGGCAAATTCTTCGGCAGAAACGGTGTATATGGTCTGTCCGTTAATCACTTGCGGAAGGCCGGCATTGGGATTGGCAATGAGCGGTAATTTTGTATACCGTGCCATCTCTTGAAGGATCGGTACCATTTGCGTGGGTCCAAAACCACAGTTGACACCAATGGCATCTGCACCGAGTGCCTCTACTGTCAGCACAGCTGTTTTTGCATCTGCTCCGGTCAAAAGCCTTTCATTTGCGCTGAAAATCATTGTTACGGCAACCGGCAGATCGCAATTTTCCTTTGCAGCTAAAAGAGCCGCCTTAATCTCATAAAGATCGCCCATGGTTTCAAGAAGCACCAGATCCGCCAGATCTTTTCCGGCAAGGATCTGCTGCTTGTATAATTCGTAGGCATCTTCAAAGGAAAGATCCCCCATGGGCTTTAATAATTTGCCGGTCGGTCCAAGATCCAGCGCCACAAAAGCACCGTAACTGTCAGCAGCCTCGCGTGCGATTGATAATCCGGCTTTTATGATCTTGTCCGGATCCGAAATCTTCAGAGCATTGGCACCGAATGTGTTCGATTTTATGATATTGGCGCCGGCCTGCAAATAAGCACAGTGGATCGATCGAATCCATTCCGGATTGGTCACATTCAACAATTCCGGCAGTTCTCCGCTTTCTAACCCTTTCTTTTGCAGCATTGTGCCCATAGCACCGTCAAAATATATCAATTTTCTTCCGATTTCGGGAAATAATCTTTTCATAATCAGCCCTTCTTCAATCCAACGAAAGCACTTACAGATTTCGATGGAATCATCAAATAGGAATCCGTCAAATATATACCAATTCTTTTGGTTATATCCAGCATCGTGAATATCTGTTTTTGATAAGTCAGCGGAAGTCCCGGATAGCCGGGGCTGAACCGCTTTCCCAATGAATAGCCGGGATTTGCTGCCTGTATCTCTTTTTCTGTCAAATCGCAGAAATCTTCCGTATAATCCGCAAAAACAGCCTGCAAAACAACAGCAAATGCTGGATTGCTGATGCTGAAAGATCGCAAAAGCTGATCGCAGGGCGCCCCCAGCGTGACAGCAAGTATCGCGCAAAGATCACAATCTTTCAGCCATTTCTGGATTTTTTCACCCTCGAACAGGACATGGCCAATTTGAACGCCATCCGCCTGCATGGAGCAGGGATAGACCTGAAACATTCGCTTCGGCTGGGATGTCGCTTTTGCCATCTCCATTCCCTGGTGAATCATTTCCTTTGTTTTCTGATCCGGCGAACCGCTAATGCGCAGATAGCGAAGGATCTGCTCGTAGGTCATTTTAAAATCTCCTGCAAATTGTTTTTTAAAGCCGTTGCAACCTGTGGTTTATTCATTGTATACACATGGACATTCTGAACGCCATTGGCATATAAGTCGATAATCTGTTCCGCAGCATAAACTATGCCTGCCTGTTGCATGGCAGCGGGATTATCTCCGAATTTTTCAACGATCGCTCGAAAACGGGGCGGAACAACCGTGCCGCTTAATTTCATGACCCGTTTGACCTGTGAAGCGGCAGTAATCGGCATGACACCGGCAATGACCGGCGTGTTGATTTGCTTTTGATAGAGTTTGTTCAAGAAACAATAAAAAATATTATTATCAAAAAACATTTGTGTTGTAAAAAAGTCAACGCCGCTGTCTTCTTTTATCTTCAGCATATCCATATCTCGATCGATACTTGCCGCTTCCGGATGTCCCTCCGGGTAGCAGGCGCCGCCGACACAGAAATCACCGTGATCCTTGATGTAGCGGATCAGATCCGATGCGTGAATAAAGTCTTTCGGATATTCACTGTCAGAGGGAATATCTCCGCGCAGAGCTAAAATATTGGTAACAGAGCTTTGACGAAACGCTGTCAGCAATTCATCCGCTTGTTCTTTGCTTGCACCGACACAAGTCAAATGCGCCAATGCGGGGATCTTGCTTTCATTCTGAATATGTTCAGCAATCTTTTTGGTATATGCCTTTGTCCCGCCCGCAGCGCCATAGGTAACACTGATAAAAGAAGGGCGCAGTAACGCCATCTGGTCGACAACCCGCAGGGTATCGTCAACTTTTAACCACTCTTTCGGCGGGAAAACTTCAAGTGACAGATTTAATTTGCCGTTTTGCAATATATCCTTGATTTTCATCTGATAAACCATCCTTCAAACAAGAGCAATGTAATGAGTATATATTATAACAAAATACCAGTCTTTGCAAGTTAATTGCGAGCAATAGATGTTTTTTTCTTGCAAAGATTCGAAAAATATGGTAACATTTCATAGAATAGGAGGCAGATATATGATACACTCGATTGAAAATGATGAACTTTGTGTCCGTGTGAAAGAATTCGGAGCAGAGTTAACCAGTTTATATTGCAAAAGCAACCATACGGAATATCTATGGCAAGGAGATCCCGCTGTTTGGAGCGGTCAGTCACCAATTTTATTTCCGATCATTGGCCGTCTGAAAAATGACCTGTATACGATCGGCGGCAAGGAATTTTCCATGCCCAAACACGGCTTGGCAAGAAAACGCCCCTTTTGTGTGACTGAGCAAAAGGAAAGTGCAATAACATTTACGCAAACCGATGATGAAAATACACTCCTGCAATATCCGTTCCATTACCGTTTGTCGGTTCGCTTCTCCCTTTCCGGCAGAAAGCTCACCGTTGCTCATATTGTTGAAAATATAAACAATCAGGATATGTATTTTTCCATCGGCGCGCATCCGGCATTTACTTGCCAGATCGGCGATGTTCTTTCTTTTGAACAGAAAGAAACGCTGCAAACACAAATGCTGGATTTGAAAGAATCCCTCCGTCTTCCGGAGAAAAAGCCGGTTCTTGACAATGCAAGGGACATTGTCATTACTGCCGATCTTTTTGACAAAGACGCCCTGATCTTCACCGGTTATCGTTCAAAAAGCTTGACTCTTCACGCAGATGGGGGAAAAAGAAATATTCATTTTTGCTTTGAGTCGCCTTACCTCGGGATCTGGGCAAAACCGGGAGCACCCTATGTTTGTTTGGAGCCATGGTGCGGCGTAAATGATGCCTGGAATTCCGACGGCATATTTGAAAAAAAAGAAGGAATCATCTGTCTTCCCGCAGGAAAGACTTATACTATGACCTGGAGCGCGGAATTATAATGCCGATTTGCGGTTGACAAGAGAAACAGAAACAGGTAAAATGAACTTATCAAAACAGAACAGGAGCAAATCCATGACAGATGAACTTGATTATACTCCCGATTTAATCAGCGTGTCTGACGATGACGGTCGCGAATATACCTTTGAAATTTTAGACCGGATCGAAACGGATTCAGCAAAATATGTCGCGGTTATTGAATATTTTGAAAATCCTAAGGATATGCTGGATGATGACGGGGAAGTCATTATTTTGAAAGTTTCAGAAGAAAATGACGATTTTTATTTATCCCAAATCGAAAGCGAAGAAGAATACGAACAAATCGCCGAAATTTTTGAAGACCGGCTTAGCGAACTGTTCGACGGTGCCACGTCTGATGATGACGACGAATGATAAAAAAAGTTTCCCTGCGGGATGCGATAGATCAGCCAATATAACCCAACACATTTTATTTTGGTGATTCTCTCCGTCGTGGGATTGCAGACCTCCCGGCTCATCTGTGCGGTGAGTTGGACGAAGGGAGCGTGAAAGCGATGGGAAATTGCCGTTACCTGCATAAGAGCAGGTTATTATTTGCTGGTCGTCGGTTCGGCGGGGCTTTTTTTCTGTTTATAAAAGTCAAAATAAATAAATTTTCTTAAAATACTTGCTATTTTTTTATCAGCATGGTACACTATATTTACTTATATAAGGAGGTTGGGTATATGAAACTACGCAAAAAAGTGCTTGCGGTTTTTCTTTGTGCACTGCTTGCTGTTACACCATGTTCTGTCGCGGCTGCGGCAATTGAAGATACGGATTACAGAATTACCAATCCGTATGCGGATGTTGACTGGCAGAACTGGGAACAATACAAAGCCAATTTACATACGCATACCGATGTTTCCGACGGCGATGATACGCTCCGCAAAATGGTGCAATTGCATTATGATCTTGATTATGATTTTCTTGCAATAACGGATCACAGCACCGTATGTTACAGCTGGACAGATGTGCAGTATGTCCCCGCAGTTCGTGCAGCAATGAGCCTTCGCACCGATGCAAATCTTATTTATGACCCTGTCGGTCTTACAGAAGATGAATACAAAGAAGTCACTACGCCCGGAAATGATGGCAAAACCATGTTGCAAGTTCCGTTTGGTATTGAGCAGAACGGTGGTTCTTTCAATAATACCCATGTCAACTCATGGTTTGTAGATTATGGCAATGGCGTTCTCGGTGCTACAAGTGATTATGAAACGGCTCTCAGCAATGTCGAAAAACTTGGCGGGCTTTCCGTAATCAATCATCCTGGTGAATATACAAACGCAAGAGATGAAGTCGATCCGGAAAAAGCCTATGACGAAAGTTACTCCTATTATATTAACAAATTTGCAAATTTGCTTGAAAAATATCCCTCCTGTCTGGGTATAGATATTAACAGCAAAGGCGATGGCCGGACAAGAAATGACAGAAAACTCTGGGATTTGCTTTTGCAAAAAGTCATTCCAACCGGCAGAACCGTTACAGTCATTGCTACCAGTGACGCGCACAGAGAAAGTGCTGTAGATTCCGGTTGGACCGTACACCCCTTGCCGGAGCAGAGCATTGATGCGCTTCGCACTTCGATGGAAACCGGTGCATTTTTTGCAGCAAGCCATTATATTAAAAACGCAAAGGAACTTGCGATTCTTGGCAAAGAAATCGGCGAAGATCTCGGAACGGAGTGGACAGCAGATTTCAGTCTGCCAGATCCAACTGTAACGGAAATCCGTGTAAACGACGCAGAAGACACCATTTCCATTCAGGCGGATCATGCGCGAACCATTCACTGGATTGCTGACGGCGAAGTAATTGCAGTCGGTGACACCATTGATTTGGATGCGTATGAAAACGAAATCGGATCGTATGTCCGAGCTGAAATTTTCGGCGATGGCGGTATCTTATATACACAGGCGTTCACATTGGATTACGACGGGGCGCCCGAAGAAGATACAGAGAATAATTCTTTCTTTGATTTCGGAACGATTTTCCGCAAGCTGTATGATATACTCATGATTTTTATTAACGGTAACAATGTTCTGCGTGAACTGCATGAGTGGCTGTTTACCTGATTTTTCTTTGTAAACTTTTCAGACCGCCCGGAACAATTTCCGGGCGGTCTCTTGCCTTATCGGTAAGGGAAGAATTCTATTACTTCCCGGTTGGGAAAGTCTCTGTGACATTATAATAATAAGACAGACTGGAACCAAAAGAAAAATAATTTATGTATGAAATGCTTGACAAGGAGAGCGAACTTGTGTATAATACATAAGGCAGTCAACAAGGACCATTAGCTCAGTTGGTTAGAGCAGCCGGCTCATAACCGGTCGGTCCGGGGTTCGAGTCCCTGATGGTCCACCATCATTTTAATATAGGGGTATAGCTCAGTTGGTAGAGCAGCGGTCTCCAAAACCGCGTGCCGAGGGTTCAAGTCCTTCTGCCCCTGCCAAAAATAACACCGCTGTGATTGCAGCGGTGCTGTTTTTTTATACCGCAAAAAAGAACCCGAGGCACGCGGAGCGTGCCGGGCATTTCTGCCGAAGCGCCGCCGGCGGCGGAAACAGCGAGGCAGAAATGGCGCAGCGGTCAAAATTCTGCGGCGCTCCAAACCGCATAGAATTTTGGGTACCGCAAGTGGGGTTGCGAAGCAACTACAGTCCTTCTGTCAGCTGCAAAACGGCACCACAGGGCTTAACGATTCTTTCCGTGATAGCCTCCTACCAATAGATTTCACTTATTCCGTTTGCCTGTATTCTCGGTTCCGCGGACTTCTTCATGATAGAAATAATCAACGATAACCGGATGCCCCTGCGGCACTCTGCCGTAGGGCATTTCATTATCTACAAAGGGGCAATCATGCTTCTTTGCCATTTCTTCGGCTTTTTCTTCCAGCGCCTTGAAATAGCTTCGGTCATGCTTGTTATAGATTTGATGATACAGCGGCACAAGGTCAGGATATTTAGCTGTTATATAATCCATGATCGTCTGCTTGAATCCACCGCGAAGGTTAAGATTTTCCAGCCAGAACAGGTCGCACTGATTATTCACCCGTTCAAAAATAGATTCAAAATCCGTGATGCCAGGAAAAACAGGAGCAACAAAACAGATAGTACGGATACCAGCATCATATACCTGCTTCATGGCATCAAGCCGACGCTTAATACTCACTGCATTGTCCATATCCGCCTTGAAATTCTCGTCGAGCGTATTGATTGACCACGAAACCGTAACCTGTCCCAATTCCTTCAGCAGATCCATGTCACGCACTACAAGATCAGATTTGGTACAAATCAGAATGTCTGCGCCGCTTCCTCTAAGCTGCTCCAGTAATTTTCTGGTATTACCGAACTGTTCTTCCTGCGGCAGGTATCCGTCAGTTACGGAGCCAATCACAACACGCTGTCCGGCATATTTCTTCGGGTTTTTAATTTCCGGCCAGTGCTTCACATCAAGGAATGTGCCCCATTCCTCCGCATGCCCGGTAAACCGCTTCATAAAGGACGCATAACAATATTTGCAGGCATGGGTGCAGCCTACATAAGGATTAGCCGAATAACCGCCCACTGGCAAACTGGATTTAGTCATAATATTTTTCGTCGCAGCATCTCCAATTAAAATTCCGTCGATTTCTACTTGTGCCATTTCCTGTCCCTCCGACACCTGATTGAACGCTTTCCTGATTTTCTGTATATTACTTATCAAGAATATTTATTCTTTTAGTATTTGCATACTCACTTGGAGTGCAGTTTTTTATCAACTTAAAACAGCGATTAAAATTTCTAATATTTTCAAAACCGCATTGATGAGCAATTTCAGTAAAGGATTGCTGACCATCTTCTATGAGTTTGCAGGCATAATCAATTCGAAACATATTAACAAAAGATCTGAAATTCGTACCCAAGCTTTTATTTATATAGGATGAGATATAGTTATAGTGATAGCCGAGCTTTTTCGATAGATCCTTTAATGATATTTGCTGATTAAAATGATTCTGAACATAGCTGATAATTTGTTCGATCAGTTCCAAATTCTCTTCGGTCGTATTTATCAATTTACAGTTGTTTAGAAATTGCCCCACAATGTTATACAAAGCCGATTTAAAAGTAAAGGGGTTGGCATCTATGTCGATCAGCTGTTCAATACAGTCTGATTGGAATTCAAAAATGGGGGATTCTGCTGTTTTTCCTTTCACATAATTGTAAAAGTCATATACAAGATCAGTAGAAAAAATACATAAAAAACTTCCGAATGTTCTTGTGTTGTATAAGCATGAAGCTGTCCCGGTAAAATAAAAGCAGCTTTGTTTTTTTGGAGTAAATATTTTTTGTTTCCTACTTGAATTTCCATTTGCCCGTTTCTGATATATATAAACTCAAAACTCCTGTGAAGATGCAGTGAAAAACTGAAATCTTTGGCAAACTGGAAGTAAAAATAGTTATTTTCGCTTGAACGATTTTGCTCATAGAAATACATTGACATCACCTTAACTTCTGTCTACAATTCTATTGTATTTTTCTTGCTATGTCAACGATTTTTATTATATAATCAACTTAAACAATAGCCATGGAGTATTGATTATGGATTATATAACAGCAAAAAAGAAAGCTTTTTCAATTGTTTCAAAAATGAACGCGGAAGAAAAAATCTCACAGTTACTCTATGATTCCCCTGCAATTGAACGGCTGGGAATTAAGGAATATAACTGGTGGAATGAAGCCTGCCACGGCGTAGCAAGAGCAGGAATCGCTACGGTATTTCCACAGGCGATTGGACTGGCAGCAACATTTCATCCTGAATTAATTCATTCTGTAGCCGATGCCATTTCAACAGAAGGTCGCGCGAAATACAATGCAAATATTACATATGGTGACCGGGGGATCTATAAAGGACTTACTTACTGGTCGCCAAATATCAATATTTTCAGAGATCCTCGATGGGGACGAGGTCAGGAAACATTTGGTGAAGACCCATATTTGACCGCAGCAATGGGCTGCGAATATATTAAAGGATTGCAGGGGAGTGGCGAATTTTTAAAAGCAGCCGCCTGCGCCAAACACTTTGCGGTTCACTCAGGCCCTGAAAAACTTCGCCATTCGTTTAATGCCAAAGTTGATGAAAAGGATTTATACGAAACTTATCTTCCTGCATTTGAATATGCGGTTAAAGCAAAAGTAGCTGGTGTGATGGGGGCATATAACCGAACAAATGGTGTTCCTTGTTGCGCAAGCAAGCGACTGATCGGCGATATCCTTCGTACGGAGTGGAATTTTCATGGTTATTTTGTATCTGACTGCGGCGCAGTAGCCGATATTTCAGAACATCATCATTATACAGATACTTTAACAAAGGCGGCAGCGGCAGCACTGAAAGCAGGCTGCAATCTTAATTGCGGAGAGGCTTATACGCATTTACTTGACGCTTATGAAGAGGATCTAATTGACGATAATGACATTACAGATGCGGCTGTTAACATCTTTACAACAAGAGTTTTACTTGGTGAGTTTGAAGAAAACAGGCCCTTTGCTGATATCCCGTATAGCAAGCTGACCTGTCCCGAACATAAACAGCTCAATCTGGAAGCAGCGCGTCAAAGTCTTGTACTGTTGAAGAACGAAAACCATTATCTACCTGTCAATCAAAATAAAATAAAAAAAATCGCTGTCATCGGTCCGAATGCTTTGTCGACAATAGCCCTTGAGGGCAATTATAACGGCCATGCAGATGAATATATACCTGTTGCAGACGGAATGAAAATAGTATTTAAAAGCTCTCAGGTTATCGTTGCTGACGGGTCACAAATTTGTTTTGACCAAAAGAAATATTATGACGGTTTTCATGACCTCGAAAATGAGGCAGCGGCTGTAGCAACACAGGCAGATTTCACGGTTTTATGTTTAGGATTAGACCGGAACATAGAAGGGGAGGACACTGGCTGCGAAAACGAGATCACGAACCATGGGGATAAAAAAACATTGTACCTGCCGAAAGCGCAGATGATCCTTGCAGATAAAATTTGCGATGTCTGTGACAATCTGATTATTGTCACCATGTGCGGCAGTGCTGTAGATTTAGGAGAACGCGTCAAAAAACACGCGAAAGCCATAATCCATGCCTGGTATCCCGGAGCCCTGGGAGGACTTGCAATCGCTCAAATGATCGCGGGAATGTATTCGCCGTCAGGCAGACTGCCGA
Organism: uncultured Clostridia bacterium; assembly: GCA_944380845.1. GTDB lineage: Bacteria > Bacillota > Clostridia > Oscillospirales > Acutalibacteraceae > RGIG2774. The sequence goes on from CALWIU010000023.1 coordinate 65,148, forward strand.
TTACTTTCTATAACCAAAATACACCATTGCCGGATATAACTGATTACAACATGAAGGGCAGAACATATCGGTTTTTAAATGAAAAACCACTTTATCCATTTGGCTACGGTCTTGGATTTGCCGATTTTTCGTACGAAGAATTTCAGATAGTAGATATCAATGAAAATGAGATCAAAGTGCGTATTACCCTTACTAACAAAGGAAAGATGAAAGCACTTGAAAAAATTCAGGTCTATGCGCAGTATACCGACAGCCGAACAATTACGCCAAATTATCAGCTTTGCGCAATCGCAGTTGCTGAGCTTGACGAAGGCGAAACCAAATCGGTTGACGCTGTCATCGACAGATATTGGATAAAGGCAGTTCTGCCGGATGGAAAAAGAACTGAACCAAACGGAAATATTACGCTTTTTGCAGGAGGCCATCAGCCCGATCCATGCAGTGAAAGCCTGAGTCCACATCCCTGTTTAAGTGTTCAGATCCAGTGATCCCGCGTATTAAACAGAAAAACAACTGAGAATGTAGACACCGGAAATAATAAAAAACAAGAATCCGATTCTTCATTAAAAAGCATCAATCATATGATTGATGCTTTTTTCATAACGATCACAAGCGAACAGATAGACTAAAAAATATTCATTTCCATGTATAAACATCAAAACATATACACATATAAGCAGAAATACAAATACTTTATGAATATTTTATCATAAATATCGCATAAAAAAATCAAGTATTTTTTAAAATTATAGTGGAAGTTTTCGCGATATATGATATAATAAAATAAAAAAGGGTGATGTAAGACAATGAAGATCAGCAAAGATGCCGTCAAAAAACTTGGCACCGAAATCAAGACTCATTGGAAAACGCCTGCTCCGGGAAAGTATGTACCCTATCGTGAATATGTTGATATTGTTTTCGGCGTTGGCAGTAACTATGCAGGGTCAAAAACGCTGGAATATCTGACTTTTGCATCAAGCTGCTACTTAATGATGTATCATTATCAGCTCCCTTACCTGACATATTCTGTCATTAACATAATCAATATGCCGCTGGGTTATATTTGGTCGCTGATCTGGTGGTTTGTTTGTGACAATTTAGGATTCTTACCCAAAAAAACAGAACGGAAACTATATCTGCTTTATTTCGTGTTAATCGCAGTCGGTTTGTTTATGATCTTCGGCGATTTTTCCATGTTTTTAGACCCTTCCAATCGGTTGGTTGCCTACTTAAATTCTTTAGAAGGCATCAGCTGCGCTTCAGCCATTAAAATATTGGGTACAAATATTTTGTATAACGGCTGGGTTGGTGCGCGAAATATTTTCTGGCGCAAAAAGCTGATTCCGAAATTTGGTCGATATAAATACAGCTTGTATTGCGACTACGCCCCGAAAGTGATTATGGTTTTTGTACTCGGATGGGCGCCGTTTTATAATATTGGCGATGTCACACAGCGCGTTTGGGTCGCCAATCTTCTCTTTGCCATTTACAATGTTTTCGGTTTTGCCAACAATCTCGAGACCTGCACCCAGAGCATCAGCCCCAATCTTCGTGAACGCATTCTTGTTCGGTCTTATCCCATTAAACTGTCTCACATTTTCCAGTCGATCCTTGCCATTCTGCTGCCGGTTTTTATTGGTATGTGTAAAGACGACTGGGCCGATATCGCCGTATTCAAATATATCATTCCGATTACCTTTTTTGTTTTTGCCACACTGACGCTTGTTTTTGCCGGAAAAATTAAAGAACGAATTCCGCAGCCACCCTTAGATAAAAAAGTGGATATCCATTTCTGGGACGGCATGTTCGGCGTCATGCAAAACAAGTATAAATGGATTCATACCATTGTCAACCTGTTGGATTCTCTGGGCAACGGGATGTTGGTATTTACGACCGTTTTATATCTGTATACTTTCCGCCTCAGCGGATTAACATACAGCCTCATTGTCGCGTTAGTCTCTTTTGCCGGCACGCCGCCGGATCTTTTCTCGCCATGGTTCATCAAACGCTTCTCCTACAAACAAATATGGATTTTTTATCAGTTGTCCCGCGCTGTCGGATACAGCATCATTGCCTGTTGCTATATATTCCTTGGGGATCATCTGGTTCTATGCGGCACATTAAGTGTTATCATGCTTTTCCTGATGGAAATGTGCAAAACGGTACCGACAACAGTAGGTCACGATATGAATGTTCGTCTTGCCGATTATCAAATGTATCTGTCCGGAGAAAGACTCGAAAGCTTTTCAACTGTTTTCTCATGGTTTACAGGTCCGATTACTTCCTTTGTCAGCCTGATTATTCCCGTATTGCTGCTTCGTTTCGGCTTCAACAGCAATTGGGATGTACTGTATATTGATTCAACAAGAATCAAGATCATTGCCATTCCTCTGATTATCGATATCATCGGCTATCTGTTGATGACAATTCCGTTTTTATTCTGGGACTATGATGATGACAAGCAGAACAAAGTCATGGAAGTTCTCAAAAGACGAGAAGAAGTTACATCCAATGCTTCTGGCACTGCCGCAGAAAACGCCCCTGAATTGGCATCAGATCAAGAGGAGGTCGTCCTATCATGAAAAAAGGAAGCAAGAAAAAGATTCCTTCTGATAACCGGCCGGCAGAAACAAATCGTTCAAATGAGCATCAGCAGCCGGCATATACGCAAAACATACCGGACGATCAAATTTGGACTTATCAGGTAGAAGGTCTTCCAAAACCGCATATCGGGCATTCTTATAAGCACGAAAGAGGGAAAAAAGCCCTTGTTATTGTTTTCCTGCTGATTGCCATTAGCTTGAGTATGTATTTCAGTATCCGCACGGTACATAACGATGAGTTTCAATTTGACAATGCTGACGACGGGGGATATGCCCTTGTTCGCTATGCCAATCCGGGAGATACAACAGATCTTACCATTGATTATGTTGATTCTGACCCAGCAAAGCCTATCACATCCATTGAAGAATTTGCCTTGAACTGTGATGAAAAAATAATCACCTTAACCATTGGTAAAGAGGTACGAGAGATTGATTCCAAGGCTTTTTACAGCTGCTGGTCGCTGCAAAACATTTATGTAGATGATGAAAATCCCTATTACTGTGACCTTGATGGTGTTCTGTACACCAAAGACATGACACGAATTGTCCTTTATCCAATCGATCATGATAAGTACCTGCGTGAAAAAACAGGATTCCATAATCTCGTTGATGATAATGGAGAGCCCATGGAAGAACTATGGGGCGTAACCGAGCGATATGATGAAGCCTTTTTCAAAGAATACAATCAGGCCGTTCGTACTTATGTGCTACCGTCAACAGTCGAAACCATTGGAGAACTTGCTTTCGGTTATGCCAATATAACCGATCTATACATCCCGGAAGGTGTTAGAACCATTGAATCCATGGCAGTCTTTAAGGGGCAGTTGGCAAACCTCTATACCTACCGATACGATTCACCGGTGATTGAAACGTCCTATTCTGCGGTTTCTTCACTGAAAGAAATTTATCCTTCTTTCCCAGACGGTCTGGAAAGCATCGGCTCTGATGCTTTTTCCTACAATCGCGGGCTGACCTTTGTTTATATCCCGTCTTCCGTGACCAGCATTGGGCATCATGCGTTTTGGGATACAGTATACAAAGAAGATGGAGAGCTGCGCGGCGTTAAAGAAATTTATATTCAAGCAAGCAAAGACGAGTTTCATTCTGTTGACACCGGCGATCAGTGGCGTCCAAAATACGATTACTTACTTTTCACTAAATCGGTTGATTTGGTATATTCCAGCGAAAGAGCCAGCGTATAAATTACCGGACGACAAAACAACGCCCATAGGCAAAAGCCTATGGGCGTTGCTATTTTAGAACAAAAACCGTTTCTGCATCTATTTATCGGGCGTGCACAGTGCATCCCGAAACATCATTCAGACAACAGGTTGCGCTTGTTTAAATACGCAATAATAACATCAGCGCAATCCTCATACGAAAGGGTAGAGGTATTTAAGCACAAATCATAATTATTCATATCTCTGCGCTTATTTCCGGTAAAATACTCATAGTGTTCATCGCGTTTTTTATCCACTTTATCAATGCGAGCTTCCGCAGCCTTCAAGGAAATGGAAAGACGCTGTGCCTCTCTGGGAATACAGTCATCATGCAGGGCATAGACAAACACCCTGACCAGCGGCACTTCATCTTTCAGCACAAAGTCAGCGCATCGGCCAATGACAATATAAGATTCCTTCTGTGCAAGTTCTCTCAGAACCTTTGCCTGATAATTAAACAAATTTTCCTGAGAAGTAAACTCGCTGCTTGATGGAGGGATGAGACTGCCACGATAGATATAGTTTGAAAAGCGGAACAGGGGACTGCTTTTTTTCAGCTCCTCGTCCGTCTGAGCGAAAAGCTCCAAACTGATTCCGCTGTCTTCGGACGCCAATTGCAAAATGTCCTGGGCATAGAGATGTATGCCCAATTTTTTTTCTAAGGCTTCACCAACAAAACTGCCGCCGCTGCCACAAGTACGCGCGATCGTAATGACAAACCGCTTCATAACAACACCTCCAATTGCATGGTTCCTTCAGTTAT
>CALWIU010000024.1 GCA_944380845.1 uncultured Clostridia bacterium
GAAGAATGCAGACGGTTATCTATGTGGATGTTTTGGTTGTTTTAAATTTGATTATTACTTACTTGCTCCTGCTTTGCACTGCATTGGCGCTGCGTCAATCGCCGTCCGCTCTTCGCCTGTTTTTCGGCTCCCTTTTGGGCGGTTTTTCCTCCCTGATCATTTTGCTTCCTGATTTGGGATGGGTCATTGGTTTTCTTTTAAAAGCGGGCGTTTGTTTTTTAATCACTGCTGTTTCTTTTCGGTGCGCTTCCTTGCGGGCTTTCTTCCGGCAGGTTGCTGTTTTTTTGCTGTGCAATGTCGCATTTGCCGGAATCATTTTTGCGCTTATTTGTCTTTTTGCGCCCGGCGGGGTTGCAATGAACAACGGAATGGTTTATCTTGATTTGGATTTTCTCTCGCTGGTACTGACGGCTTTTGCCAGTTTTGTAGTGGTCAGTTTGACGAATCGAATCTTTCATCGGAAGCAGATCGAGGATGAAATTGTTCTTTTTACAATTGTAGTTGGAGACAAACGCTTTAGCTGCCGTGCGTTATATGATTCCGGCAACAGGCTGTCCGATCCGGCGTTCGGCTCGCCGGTCAGCATTGTTTCTTATGAAGCCATTAAGGAGTTTTTGCCTTATGAGCTGCGCCCGTTTTTTTCGGGAAATATTTTTGATGTGTACGATCAGGATCCGCAGTGGTGCGGACGAGTTCGTTTTTTGCCAGCAGAAACAGCAAACGGGGAAAGTCTTTTGCCCTGTTTTCGAGCGGATCAGGCGTATGTTGCCGCTGACAGCGGGACTTATGTTACTTTTCGAGCCTTAATCGGCGTGACAACCAAAGGATTTCAGCACACAGATTATTCGGCTCTTGTGGGGCCGGATATGTTTTCAGAAAAAAGTAAGGGTGGTCAAAATGAGGAAAATCAAAACGAAATGGACGCGTCTCAAACAAATGCTGATGTACCGCGTTTTCACATTCCGGTGGAGAAAAAATCCATTTTCTCTGTTCGAAATCGATTACATCAACGGTTCGCAGTCTCTTCCGCCGCCGCTAAGCCGACAGCAGGAGGAAAAATGCGTTGCTGAAGCGGCAGCAGGCGAGCGCAAAGCAAGAGATTTGCTGATAACCCATAACCTTCGGCTTGTGGTATATATTGCGAAAAAATTTGAAAATACCGGAACGGGCATAGAAGATCTGATTTCCATCGGGACAATTGGGTTAATCAAAGCGGTGAATACTTTTAAGCCCGACAAAAATATCAAGCTGGCGACTTATGCGTCACGCTGCATTGAGAATGAAATTTTGATGTTTTTGCGTAAAACCTCCGTTCGCAAAAATGAAGTCTCTTTAGATGAGCCGCTTCATGTAGATTGGGACGGAAACGAGCTGTTGCTGTCGGATGTCCTTGCCGATGAAGAGCACACCGTAGTAGAGCCAGTCGAGGCGGAAGACGAACGCGGAATTCTTTTGCGCGCGGTTTCGCTTTTGCCGGAGCGGGATAAGCTCATTGTAAATATGCGCTTTGGGCTTGGGGGCTTTGAAGAACATACGCAGAAGGAGGTCGCCGATTTAATGGGAATTTCTCAAAGCTACATCTCCCGCTTGGAAAAAAGAATCATTCTGCGCTTAAAAACGGACATGGAAAAAGCAGTATAAGACAAAAAACCGCTTTGATAGCGGAGGGCAGGCTGTCGATAAAGTGTGCTGAACATAAAAATTAAGAAGAATGTTCGGCACAAGCGGAACGACCATCCTGCATGGATAAACAGAAAAATCAAAAACAGCATCTGAATCGCTGAAAGGCTTTGGCAAATGGGCAGTACTGTTGTACGGCTCAAATCGCCAAAGCCTTTCTTCAGCTTTTTTTCTCTCTGCATGACAGCAGGTAGAAAAAATCTTTTTCTATCCGCAAACCTTCGGCGTTACAGTAAAGGTTTGCTTTTCGGTTTCGCTTGACACTTGTCGGAATTTCTTTTATACTGAAAAAATAAGGAATGAAGGGGTGAGAAGGATGCTAAAAAGATTTTTGACTTATTATAAGCCGCATAAAAAGATCTTTGCCCTTGATATGGGCGCTTCGTTGCTGGTTTCCTGCATCGGTATCTTTTATCCGATGATCACTCGTACCATGCTCAATGACCTGATCCCGAATCGTAATTATCAGATGGTTGTCATTTTTGCCGTCTGTCTGCTGTTGCTGTATCTCATTCGGATGTTGCTGAACTATTTCATTCAGTATCAGGGGCATGTTATGGGGGTGAAAATGCAGGCGCAAATGCGCCGGGATATGTTTACACATCTGGAAAAGCTTCCTTATCGCTTTTATGACAATCATGATACCGAAAAAATCATGTCCCGCATGACCAATGATTTAATGGATATCAGTGAGCTGGCGCATCATGGACCGGAAAATCTGATTATTTCCGTGATTTCCATCCTGACATCTTTTCTTTATCTTGCGACGATCAATTTATACCTGACGCTGATCATATTTATCTGTATTCCGTTTTTGGCATTTTTAACCTCGTTTTTACGCCTGAAAATGAAAAATGCCTTCCGGGAAAGCCGGGTGGCAGTTGCAAAAATCAACGCCGCGCTGGAAAGCAGCATTTCCGGTATTCGCGTGACAAAAGCGTTTACCAACGCTCAAAAAGAAGAAGAGAAATTTGAAGAAGGAAACATGGAATTTGTTCATGCGCGAAGCCGTGCTTATCGTGCCATGGGGCAGTTCCATTCCACGACAACATTCATTACGGATGTATTTAATGTTTTAGTGCTGCTGGCCGGTGGTTTTTTTCTGTATAAAGGATCCATCGATTTTGCTGATTATTCTGCTTTTATTGTTTCTGTCAATCTTTTTCTGACACCGGTAACGACATTGATCAACTTTATGGAGCAATATCAGAACGGCGTTACCGGATTTGAACGGTTTTTGGAGATTATTGACGCAGCTCCGGAAAAGGACAAAAAGGGAGCGCTTGCAGTCGGACGCCTTCAAGGGGATATTCGTTTGCAGAACATTTCCTATGGGTATGGCGAAAACGGCGATGTGCTGCATCATGTGACACTGCATATCGAACCGGGGCAAACATTTGCTCTTGTCGGTCCATCCGGCGGCGGAAAAACAACAATCTGTCATTTGCTGCCTCGATTTTACGATGTTGAGCGCGGTAAAATTTTGATCGATGGCATAGATATCCGGGATATGACACTGGAATCCCTGCGGCAAAATATCGGCATTGTTCAGCAGGATGTTTTTTTGTTTAATACCAGCATTCGTGAAAATATTTTATATGGCAATCCGAAAGCAACGGATGACCAGATCATAGAGGCAGCAAAGCGAGCGAATATTCATGATTATATATGCTCGCTCCCGGAGGGGTACGAAACGGAGATCGGTGAAAGAGGCGTGCGGCTGTCAGGCGGTCAAAAGCAGCGGTTGTCTATTGCCCGGGTATTTTTGAAAGACCCGAGCATTTTGATCCTGGATGAGGCTACTTCCGCGTTAGATAACACGACAGAGATTTTGATACAAAACGCATTAGCTGAACTTTGCCGGGGAAGAACGACCATTGTTGTCGCGCACCGGCTGTCAACCGTTAAAAATGCCGATGTTATTGCGGTCATTGTATCGGGACGCGTAGAAGAAATGGGAACGCATGACGAATTGCTCAATAAGAATGGTGTGTACGCCTCCCTGTATAAACTGCAATTTCGGGACGCGGATTTTTAATGAACGGTACGGACGGCGGCTAAATAGCAGACAAGATCCGCCGCCAGCGCGGCAAAAAGCGTGCATCCGGTATTTTCAACGCCAATGCTGCCGTAATAAATGGTAATTGCATAAAAGGTCGTTTCCGATGCCCCGCTGATAACGGCTGCTTGCCGGCCTAACAGGGAATCGGCTCCGTATGTTTTTAAGATGTTTTGATAGACCGACAAACCGCCGCTGCCTGAAAGCGGCCGTAACAGGCAAAGAGGCAGCAATTCAGATGGAATTCCTAAAAATGAGCCGACAGGCGTCAGAAAGCGCACAAGCAGTGACAGCGCCCCAGAGGCGGTAAGCATGGAGACTGCGCATACCAGGGCGCACAGGGACGGCAGCAATTCCATTGCGGTGTGCAATCCTTCCTTTGCGCCGATCAGAAAGCAATCAAAAACTTTGGTTCTTTTGCAAACCGCCCATAAAAGGATTCCGCCTACGGCAAGAGGCAATGCGGCATTGCCCATCAATCGAAAGATCTCGTCTGAGGAAATGGCGAGCAGAGAAACAAACCCCGGCAGCGCAAACATGTACAGCGACTGCCGGCTTTTTTTGATTGCGTTTTTTGCCTTCTTTTTTTTGGTAAACAGCGCGCTGATACCTAAGCCCGCAAGAACTGAGAGCAGGGAAGATATCCAAACCGGAACCAGAATATCAAAGGGAGCGCTGCTCCCCGCACGCGCGCGCATGGTCGCGGCCATTGTAGGAATCAATTGTACCGAAGCGGTGTTCAGCACCACAAAGCGAATCATTTCTCTGCTTGCGGTGTTTCTGTCTCCCGGGTTTTCTTTTTGCAATTCGCCCATGGCACGCAGACCCAGGGGCGTTGCCGCGTTTCCCAGTCCCAAAAGATTTGCTGTTACATTCATAGAGATCGCGCAGAAGGCTTCGCTGTTTTTATCCAAATCAGGGAAAACCGCGCCGAGAAACGGTGACAGGAGTTTGCGAACCGGTTTGGTAAAGCCGGATTCCTCCGCTATTTTTGCCATGCCGCTCCAAAATGCAAGCGCGCCTGTCAAGGACAGGATCAATTCAACGCTTTCAGATGCGCCGTCAAGGATCCCCTCTGTCAGGGCAGAGGTGTTGTTGGAAAAGAAGGCGGTAACAATGGAAAATAAAACCATGCCTGCCCACAATGAATTCATCATAGGTGTCTCTCCGAAAAACGGGATTTTGTTCTATCTTATGCGAAGCAGGAAGCACCTATGAAAACAGAAAAGCAGCGCTCAACAAGAGCGCTGCTTTTTAACTCTTTTTGAATTGGCTTTCGTAAAGTTCTTTATAAAAGCCATTTTGTGCCAGCAGGGAATGGTGGGTTCCGGTTTCAATAATGTTGCCGTCTTTCATGACCAGAATCAGATCCGCTTCACGGATTGTCGAAAGCCGGTGTGCAACGATGAAAGAGGTACGCCCTTTCATCAGCTTTGAAAAATCTTCGGTTATCAGCAGTTCGGTTCGGGTGTCGATTGAGGATGTTGCTTCGTCTAAAATCAGCATGGGAGGCAGGCAGAGCATCACGCGGGTAATGCACAAAAGCTGTTTTTGTCCTTCGGACAGCCCGTCAAAATCTGTTCCCAAAACCGTGTCATAGCCTTTCGGAAGCCGTTTGATGAAACTGTGCGCGCCGCTTACCTTAGCGGCTGTTTTGATTTGTTCATCGGTGGCATCCGGCTTGCCCATAACAATGTTTTCGCGAATCGACGCGTTTTTGACCCATGTGTCCTGTAACACCATGCCGAACTGTTCGCGCAGATTTTTCCGAGGGATATCATAAATACTGACGCCGTCAATTAAAATGTCGCCGCTGTCCGCGTCATAAAACCGCATCAAAAGATTGATCAGTGTTGTTTTGCCGCAGCCGGTCGGACCGACAATGGCGACGCGCTGACCTGCTTTGACAGAAAAATCAATATTTTGCAGCAGCGGTTTTTTCTTGTCGTAAGAGAAGCAGACATGACGGAATTCGACATCGCCGCGAATGTCGGAAAGCGCGGCTTTTGTTTTGTCTTCCGACTGCGGCGTCTGCTCGATCAGCTCAAAAATTCGCTGTGCGCAGGCAAGTGCATTTTGCAGTTCGGTTACCACGGAGGATATGTCGTTAAACGGCTTGGTATATTGGGTTGCATAGCTTAAAAAGCAGGTAAAGCCGCCGACTGTTAATCCGCCGCTGCCAATTACAACAAGAGCGCCCACCAGCGCAACGCCGGCATATACCACCGAATTAACAAATCGGGTTACCGGGTTGGTTAGTGAAGAATAAAAAGTCGCTTTCAGGGAATATGCGGCAAGGGTTTTGTTTCGCTCGTCAAAGCCCTGAATGGAGGTCTCTTCCTGCGAAAAGGCCTTGATCGTTTTCTGACTGCTCAACCGCTCGTTGATATAAGCGGTTTGCCGTCCTTTGGCCTGCGCTTGTTTGCGGAACATCGAGTAACTGCGTTTGGCGATAAATCGAGCCGCAAAAAGCGAAAGCGGCGTTACCAAAACCACAACCAGCGTAATTCTGACATCGATGCTCAGCATGAAAAGGATGGTTCCCACAATGGTCGTTATCCCGGAAAAGAGCTGTGAAAATCCCAGCAACAAACCGTCTGACAGCGTATCCGTATCAGCAATCACTCTGCTGATCAGGTCGCCGTGCGGATGATTGTCCAGATACGATAACGGCAGGATCTCTATGCGGCGGATGGCGTCTGTGCGGATGTCGCGCACGATATCTGCTGTGATCTTGTTGTTGATGGAATATTGCAGCCACTGAAAAACAGCGGTGATCAGAATGATGACAACCGCCTGAATCATCAGCGGCGCCAGCGCTGTAAAATCTACCTTGCCCGGTTCGACGATACAGTCGATCATTTCGCCGAAAATCACGGGTAAAAGCAAAATTAAAATCGCGCTCAAAAAGGAAAACAGCAGGGACAGCACGGCGGCAACTTTGTATTTGCCAATATAGTGCAGGACTTTTTTGATCGTGTCTTTTTGCCCTTTCATGCCTTACCCTCCTCATCCGGGAACTGGGAATAGTGGATTTCTCGGTAAATTTCACAGCTTTGCATCAATTCGTCGTGCGTTCCCTGTCCGACAATCTCGCCGTCGTCCAGAACCAGAATGGTATCGCAATCCTTAACGGAAACCGTACGCTGCGAGACAATAAAAGTGCAAAGCTCACTTCCCATTTCCGAAAGCGCTTGCCGCAAGCGAAAATCTGTTGCGTAATCCAGTGCGCTGGAGCTGTCGTCTAAAATGAGAATTTCCGGTTTTTTGACCAGCGCGCGTGCAATGGCAAGGCGCTGCTTTTGTCCGCCGGATAAATTCCCGGCATTTTCTGAGATCATGTACGATAAGCCACCGTCTTTTTGCATGACAAAATCAAGCGCCTGTGCTTTTTGCAGGGCCTCTGTTAATTCTTCATCGGTGGCTTCGGGATTGCCCCAGCGCAGATTCTCTCGGATGGAGCCGCCGAGCAATACGGATTTTTGCGGTACCATTCCGATTTTTTTACGCAGGGCTCCTTTCCCGATTTTTGATAGAGGAACGCCGCGGTAAAGAATGTCGCCGCTGTTTGTTTCATAAAACCGGGGAATTAAATTGACAAGAGTTGTTTTGCCGCTTCCGGTGCCGCCGATGATACCAATGCGGCTGCCTTTCTTTGCGGTAAAACTGATGTGTGAAAGCGCCGGCTCTGCGCCGTCGTGATAGGTAAATGTTACATCGCGGAACTGCAAAAGCGGTGCGGTATCGGAAATCTCAGACAGCGGCATTTCTGTCTCGCCTATGGGGTCGTCCGTGTCGGCGTTGATCAGTTCCGCTGTGCGGGAAGCCGAGGCGGCGGCTTTTGTCATGGTAATGATCAGATCCGCCAGTTTGATCAGTTCGACTAAAATTTTAGCCATGTAATTGTAAAGAGCCACAACTTCTCCCTGGCTCAATTCACCGCCGTTGACTTTCAGCGCACCGACATAGATCAAAAGAATCGTTGCGAAATTGATAATGATATAGGTCGATGGGGTCAATAGGGATGTGATCTTGCCGGTAAATTTTTGAATTTTGGCGAGCGCAGCAGCTGTAGCGGAAAAGGCTTCCACTTCCTTATCTTCGCCTCTGAACGCTCGAATGACGCGAACACCGCGAAGGTTATCGCCGGTTGCTTTTGTGATGCTGTCCAGTTTCGCCTGAACTTTTTTGAATAATTTGATTCCCGCAATCATGATACCGAATACAATCACCGAAAGCAGCGGTACCGTTCCGGTAAAGATCAGAGCGCTTTTGGTATCAATAAAGAAAGCAGCGACCACAGAGCCAAAGACCACAAAGGGTGAGCGCAAAAACAGCCGCAGCGTCATGTTTACGCCGGACTGTACACGGTCAATATCTCCGGTCAGGCGGGTAATCATCGAGGGAATGCCAAAGGAATCAATCTGTGAGTAGGAAAAGCCCTGAATGCGAGAAAAAGCCGCTAATCGCAGGCGAGAGGCGAAACCGATTGCGGCTTTTGCAGAAAAATATTGCGCTGTAACAGAAAACAGAAGACCCAAAAGTCCCAATGCGGCGATATACAGCGAATAGCGAATGATATATCCTTTGTCACCGGCATCGATACCGAAGTCGATGATATTCGCCACAAGGATCGGAACAAACAATTCCAAAAGAGCCTCAATAAGTTTAAACAGGGGTGCCAGTACGCATTCCATGCGATACCCCTTCATATACGAAAACAGTTTTTTCATACGGAATCTCTTTTCTTTTTATTGGGGGTATTTTATCATAGTTTCCCCTGAATTGCAAGAGATACCCTTTGGTTGAATATTCTATAATATAAAAATAGGAAAAATCCAACGGATGTCAGTATGCATTTCCTGTTTTTTACAAACGAATATAGAATAACAGGCAGGCATATGATACAACCAATTTTGAATAGCAGGAAAAAGCAAAGCGTGTGATCGTGGTGTTGCCGGATGAATATTGGAATCGGTTCGCTTGCCTTTTAAGCAAGCTGCCATATCGTGCGAAATTCACTGTCAAAACAGGTGTTTTGAGAACAGCGGTTCACTGGGTTGTCCGGCTGTTACAAGGAGATTGCAAGAGCTGCCATCCTGTAAATCGAAGAGAATTCGCATATCTCTGATACAGTATAGAAGTAAAGAAGCAGCCAAGGTAATTGCGTGCATGGATCGGACGGGGGAATCCTGTTATGCGGAAAGGAAAAGGTTCTTTTTGGGGTGAAATATGGCAGGTATTTAAAAATTGGTAAGTCCATTCGACAGACCGCAGGCAAAAAAAGCGCTGGATAACGGCTGCAATGCTCTTTTCTGAAACACACAGAGAAAAAGCCCTGATCCATTTTCTAAGGATCAGAGCTTTGCTTTTCGGGGGATGATATCGAGTGCTTTTCGTTTGATAAAGCGGGTGATGAAACAATTGTATTCTGATGCGCATGGATGGATTGCCGGTGCGCATTTTATGAAGCTGATTTTTTCTGACACTCATTTTTTTAAGTCGCCGGTGGCAGGATTGTCGATCAGTTTCCCGTCTCCGGTAAAGCGAGAGCCATGGCAAGGGCAGTCCCAGGTGCGTTCATAAGGGTTCCATTTTAATGCACATCCTAAATGCGGGCATCGTTTTGTTGCCGGGGTTATGAGGTTCACAACGGCTTCAAAAGCGTTGACGGCAAGCTGTGGACGAAGGATGGTACGCGAGGGAGAAAATACCGGTGCATAGGGGTTTTGTTTTTCCTGAACCAAATCACACAGGATCATTGCGGAAACCATGGAAGAGGTCATGCCCCACTTATTGAACCCGGTAGCAACATATAAATCCGTTGTGCGGGCGGAATAGGCGCCGATATAGGGAACGCTGTCCAAGGTCATACAGTCCTGCGTCGCCCATTGATATTTTATGGCTGCGCCGGGATAATACTGCCGCGCAAATTTGCGTAATTCAACCCAGTTCCCGCCTTTTTTTCCTGTGCGATGGTCGCCGCCGCCGATAAGCAGCATATCTTTATAATTCCGAAAGGATATTCCGTCCTGTGCTTCGTCAACATACATACCATCGACATTCTGTGCATGATCGAGCGCCAGCACATAAGACCGATGCTGATACATTTTGAGATAATAGCTGCCATGCTTGTTGATAAACGGAAAATGCGTCGCCACAATGATTTTTTTTGCTGTGATTTTGCCATGATCGGTGATGGCAGTGGTGCCAACCAATTCCCGCACGGTTGTGTGTTCGTAAATGTTCAGATCCTTTGTAATGGCGGAAAGGAATTTGAGGGGATGAAACTGCGCCTGTTTTGGGTATTTGACTGCGCCGACTACAGAAAAGGGCAGCGGCAGCTGGGTGGTAAATTCCACTTGTGCATTCAGTTTTTCAAGAGCCAGAAGTTCCTTTTCTATTGCCAAACGGTCGCCAAGAGAATAGACAAAGGACGATTTTTCTTCAAAATCACAGTCTGTGTTTTCGCAGATCTGACGATATTTATGGAGCGCCGCTTCGTTTGCTTGCAGGTATTGTGCGGCTTTTTCCAAACCAAACTTGCGGATCAGGTCGTCATAGATCAAACCATGCTGCACCGTGATTTTCGCCGTTGTATTTTTTGTAATTCCGCTGCCGATGGTTTTTGCCTCTGTGAGAACATACGGTATTCCTTTTTGGTGAAGCAGATAGGCGCATAAAATTCCCGCCATACCGCCGCCGATGATAAGAATATCGGTTTTCATATCCTGCTCCAACGGGGCAAAATTAGAACAGTCTGCCTGCTGTACCCATAAGGAATCCATAATACATCCTCCTGAAAATGGAACTGTAACTATTATTTTTCAATGCGGCAGAAAATATTCTGAATTCAGAGATTGTTGCGGAAAAAATTTTGTACAAGAACAGCTTCCTGCGTGGATGTTTGGATTCTGAAACAGTTGGGCACTTTTGCGGCGATTTCTTTTTCCATCAAGGGCAAAAAAATGATTTGCCCTTGAAGAATCAAAAAGAAGGGTAAGGTTTGTCAAGGTTTTGGTATATGTTCCTTGGCGCAAACATAAGATGCTATTGCTATCATGCGTTAGGAGGGAGAGTATGAAACACAAATCGTATACGCGGGCTGAAAAATGGATTTTGCTGGGAATTCCCCTATTGTTTATCATCGGCTCCATATTTCATTTTTTATATGATATTTTTTGGGAAAGTCCAGTGATTGGCTTGATTGCGCCTGTCAACGAAAGCATTTGGGAACACAGTAAATTGGTGCTTTGGCCCGTGATTCTCTGGTGGTCGCTTTACTATGGTTTCCGGGGCAAATGCGATCAACTGGATAAAAGGAAATGGTTTTCCGGCGCTCTGACGGCATTGGTCGTTTCATTAGCTGCCATGCCGCTGCTGTATTACTTTTATACGGGTGCATTCGGTGTTGAACTTCTGTGGGTTGATATTCTCATTCTATTGCTTGCGGTTCTGTGCGGACAGCTGCTGGGGCTTCACGCTTACCGGCGCGGAACGGGAATCGATCCGAAATATAGTCTTATCGTTTTTTCCGTGCTTGTGCTTTTGTTTATGGTTCTCACCTTTTTACCACCGCAGATACCGCTCTTTCGTGATAACGCTATTTGATAATAACGGGCTGGCTTCGCTTCATCGCCCACCGGGCGCGCTCACAGAGTCAGCCCGCGCCTTTTCGGCGCTCGGGTTCGAGTGGATCAAACAAAAAAAGAGGGAAGGCAGATTTATCTGTCTTCCCTCTATGGCGGAGAAGGAGGGACTCGAACTTGCCCGGCAAGCCCTCTTCCGGTGCCCGAAGCAGGGGTCGCTCGCCGCCGATCGCAGGACTTTCGCC
>CALWIU010000025.1 GCA_944380845.1 uncultured Clostridia bacterium
CATTTGAAAATATGCAAAAAGCCATCCTTGCGCAGTATGACGCTACGGTGGAAAAAATGGCAAAGCTCAAAGCCGAAGGCAAGGAAAAAACCGTCACCTACCGTCAGCTTTTTGCCAATAAATTGCAACTTCAGGCGATGCTGTCCTATTATCGGGCTTATGGGCTGTTGGAAAACAACGAATAAAAACCGGCGGCATAAAATTTAACGATCGGGAAATTGCAGAAAATGGAGATCAACGATGGCGATCCGTAAAAAGTTGGAAATCATTGCTCAGAACGGGCGGCATTCGCTCCCTTCATAAATACAGACGGAACCTGTATTTTGCAAAGAACCGTTGCGTTTGACGCGCCCAGCGGCGCGATGCAATGCTTTCAACCGCATGATCCCGCTGAGCGGGAAGCGGCAATGCCTTTCCTTCTGTTTCGGTTCCCTGTTCTGTTGATCGCACAGTCTCAACAAAACGATAGCATGGATCCCATGCAAAAAACCTTTGCTTTTGCTTACAGGCGAATGGATTCACCGGGTTTTACGATCAGAGCGCCGGGAGCGGTGAATTGCTTTGCCCTGTCAGGATCAAACAGCTTTCCGGGCGACATATGCACCGGAATGTTATGCTTTGCTGCAATTTGCCTGGCACAATGAATCGCTTCCGGAACATCCATTGTATAGGTTTCATCCATCGGCAAAACGGCATAATCCAGTTTTCGCTCCGCCATGCGTGACATTTCAGATGTTTCCCCGGTGTCACCGGCAAAATAAACCGAAACGCCGTCCGCCGTTACAAGATATCCCACGCATTCCGATTTTTTATGATGGTGATTGTAGGCTTCTACCGCTTCAACAACCGCAAAATCAAGCGTCAGGGTCTGATACGCCCCGTTTTTTAACGCGTCAAAATTTTGCCAAATCACACAGCCCGGATTTTTTGCCGGCAAATCGATGCAGTTATGATCATGGTGCTGGTGGGTCACCAAAATCAAATCCGCCGGGGCGTCGTATCCCTCCCCCGCAAAGGGGTCAATATAAAGAACCTTGCCGCTGTCTGTGGTCATACGAAGGCTGCCGTGCCCCTGATAAAGTAAAGTTGCCATAAAGGAAGAACCTCCTGTTTGGGTATTTTACAAAAGTTGAAAACTCCAGCCGTGCGTTCCCGCTGCCTCTGCCAGATGCGCCGCGGGGAAAGCATTGTTTACATCAGAAGACAATGACAACCGGTTCGCTTGTGAAAGAGCAGATGGTGGCGGTAGCGTTTTTCATATAGAATACCTGGGTATTGTCATCGTTTTCATCGTACAGGGAACGAAGATTCGGATAGGCATCCAGCATGGATTTTTTCGCTTCCACGCGCTCATCCTCGACCAGTTCACAGGCAACACGGATCCATTCCCCGCCGCAGAAGGCGCAAATCTCGACCTTGGGGTTTGCGGCGATCTGGTGACTGACCGCTTTTACCTTGCCGGTCTGGATATAAAGTTTTCCTTCAAATTGATGGATCGTTCCGAACGGCCGCACCCGCGGCTGATCGCCTTCGACCGTTGCGAGATAGTAGGTTTCCGCTTTTTTCAAAAAGTCATATACGCGTTTCATACGATTTTCTGCTCCTCTTTTCTTTTTTCTGTCTGTAGTCTGTCATCTTCTGCCGGCTTCAACGCCGGTGATTTTTTACGGCATTTCCCGGTGCGGTTCATTGCCGGCAGGCACCGCGTCTGTGGGTTCAGCAACCCTGTTTTGCCGCGCGTCCGCTATCGCACCGCCCCGATCTGCCGGCAGTTTCCGGTTGCCTTTTCTATTGGCTGGGTCAAGCGTTTTCCTGATTTTTTTCCAACCCTTTACCAGCCCTTCTCCGCTCTCTTTCAATTCTTTTCGCTCTGTGTATATCTGAGCCGCAAGACCGGCGGCGCCGAGCAGCAGGGAAAAAACAACGACCCAACCGTCAGACAGCAGGGTTTTCGCCTGAATCGGCACAAAAAACAAGGATGCGCCTGTAAAGGCTGTCGTGACAATCGTCATAATGTATTTATACTTTGTGCTGATGATTCCAACAACAATACCGCCGACAAAGCCGATCAGTGTGCTGACTGCGTCCCCCAAAAAGGAAAGGTAAGTCGGCAAGGCGGCAAAAACAAGAAAAAATGTCGTGACAAAAAGTTGCAGCTTAAACAGCTTTTTTGAAAAATAGGCACATAAACCGCCGGTGACAACGCCAAACAAAATCAGAATATCCATTCCGGTTCCTTTTGGCGAAGTCAGCAGACCGATAACAAAAACCGGAACCAGAAAACCGATCCAAAAGAAGAAAAAGGCGTTCCAGATCTTATGCACCTTATGTCCGAAAAAACAGGTTGCCAACGCACAAATTCCCATCACCCACGGGAGCGCAGAACGAAGCAGGGCAACGATGTTTTCATAGCCGGCAGGCGCGGCGTCAATGATTTTTTCCAACAGTTCATAAAATTCCATTTTTACATTTTATCCGATCGATCAAAAAATTTCTTTCACAAAAAAAGGGCAACGATCAAAGCAAGGAAAAATGCTTCAATCGGCTGCCCTGTTATGTTACGCCAAAAAATATTCTGTCTTCAGAAAACCGGGCATCGATACCTCTTATTTTGTACCGAAGATCCGGTCGCCGGCGTCGCCAAGGCCGGGAACGATATAGGCGTGCTCGTTCAGTTTTTCATCCAGCGCCGCCAAATAGATCTGCACATCGGGGTGCGCTTTTGTCAGGGCTTCCAGCCCTTCCGGCGCGCCGATGATGCCGATAAATTTAATGGAATGGGGCTTGCGCTTTTTGATCTGATTGATTGCGTCAATGGCAGAGCCGCCGGTGGCAAGCATGGGGTCAAGCAAAATGACATCCCTTTCATGAACATCCGCCGGGAGCTTGCAATAATATTCAACCGGCATATGGGTGTCAGGATCCCGATACATACCAATGTGACCGACCCTTGCGGAAGGCAGCAAGGCAAGCATACCATCAACCATGCCGATACCGGCACGAAGAATCGGAACAAACGCCAGCTTTTTACCGGAAATGACCTTTGCTTTTGCGACTGCCACAGGGGTTTCCACTTCCACTTCCTCTAAAGGAAGATCTCTTGTCGCCTCGTAGCACATAAGCATGGAAATTTCGCGAACCAAATCACGAAAATCCTTGGAACTGGTGTTTTTATCCCGCAGAATGGCCAGTTTATGCTGGATCAGGGGATGATTGGTAACTGTGACTTGCTGATTCATCGACACAAAACCTCCGACTGTTTTTTTTCAAAACAATTATACTATTCCGCTGTCGAATTTGCAAGACAGAACCGGGATTTTGCCGTAATTTTTAAAACCGCTCCCCGTTGAACACACGCTTCAGATACTGCCCGGTATAGCTCTGCTCAACCTCGGCGACCTGCTCAGGCGTGCCATGAGCAATAACAGTCCCACCGCCGTCGCCGCCTTCGGGTCCCATATCGATAATGTAATCGGCCGTTTTGATGACATCCAGATTGTGCTCGATCACAACAATGGAATTCCCCGCATCCACCAATTGTTGCAAGACATCAATCAGTTTATGCACATCTGCGGTATGCAGGCCGGTCGTCGGTTCGTCCAGAATATAGATCGTCCGCCCTGTGGCGCGCTTGGACAGCTCTGTTGCCAGCTTGACGCGCTGCGCTTCGCCGCCGGACAGGGTTGTTGCCGGCTGTCCGATTTTGACATACCCCAGCCCCACATCATAAAGCGTGCGCAGCTTGCGTTCAATTTTCGGGATGCCGGAAAAGAAGTTCATTCCCTCTTCAATGGTCATTTCCAGCACATCATAAATGCTTTTTCCCTTATATTTGACTTCCAGTGTTTCGCGGTTGAAGCGCGCGCCTTTACAGACCTCACAGGGGACATACACATCCGCCAGAAAGTGCATTTCTATTTTTACAATGCCGTCGCCCTGACACGCTTCGCACCGGCCGCCGGGCACATTAAACGAAAACCGTCCCGGTGAATACCCGCGCATTTTGGCGTCCTGGGTCATGGCGAAAAGCTGACGAATGTCGGTAAACACGCCGGTATAGGTCGCCGGATTGGAACGGGGCGTTCTGCCGATGGGGGATTGATCGATGTTGATGATCTTGTCCAAATTTGACACGCCGAGAATGTCATCGCACAGCCCCGGTGCTTTTTTGGCTCCGTTCAGTTCGTTCGCAAGACGCTTATACAAAATTTCGTTAATCAGAGAGGATTTTCCCGATCCGGATACGCCGGTCACACAGACAAATTCTCCCAGCGGAATACGCACATCAATATTTTTCAAATTGTTTTCCCGCGCGCCGCAAATTTCCAAAAACTGCCCGTTTCCGGCTCTTCTTGTTTGCGGGATCGGGATCTGCTTTTCGCCGCTCAGATATTGCCCGGTAATGGATTTTTTACATTTCAGAAGCTGCTTCAGCGTGCCGGCGCAAACGACCTCGCCCCCGTGGATGCCAGCGCCGGGACCGATATCCACGATATAATCCGCCGCATACATGGTTTCCGCGTCGTGCTCAACGACGATCAGCGTGTTCCCCAAATCGCGCAGCTCCTTCAGGGTTTGCAGCAGTTTGGCATTGTCGCGCTGGTGAAGCCCGATGCTCGGTTCGTCCAAAATATACAAAACGCCCATCAGAGAAGAGCCGATCTGCGTTGCCAGCCGGATCCGCTGGCTTTCACCGCCGGACAGCGTCGCCGACGCCCGCGCCAAGGTAAGATAGTCCAGTCCCACGCTGACCAGAAAATGCAGCCGGGAACGGATCTCTTTCAGGATCTGTTCAGCAATCATCTGTTCGCGTGAGGACAGTTTGATCTGTTCAATAAATTCCAGCGCTTTTTTTACCGACAAATGGGTGAACTCATCAATGTTCTTTCCGGCAACCGTTACGGCAAGGATTTCCTTTTTCAGCCTTGCACCGCCGCAGTCCGGGCAGGTCTCGGTCGACATGAACTGCTCAATTTCATACCGCGCCCATTCGCTGGTGGACTCGCGATAGCGTCTGTCCAGATTGTTGACGATTCCTTCAAACTCATGCAGATATGTGCCCGACCCATATCCCCCGCTGCGGGTCAGTTTCAGCTTTTCCTTACCTGTGCCGAACAAAATTTTATCCACAACCTGTTTCGGCAGATCCTTGACCGGCGTATTCAGGGAAAAGTCGTATTGTTTTGCCAGGGCGTCCATATACATTCTTGCCACGGTGCCCTTGTCCATAACCGTCCAGCCCGGCGCGCGAATCGCCCCTTCGGCAATGGAAAGCCGTCGATTCGGGATCACCAGATCGGGATTGACCTTCATAAAAAAGCTCAAGCCGGTACAGGTCGGGCAGGCGCCGGCGGGGTTATTGAACGAAAACATCCGCGGCGTCAGTTCCTCCATGCTGAAATTATGCTCGGGGCAGGACCAGTTCTGAGAAAAGAGCATTTCCTCCCCGCCGATCACATCCACAAGCACCGTGCCGCCGGTCAGCTTGGAAGCGATTTCGATGGAATCGGTCAGGCGGGATCGAACGGAGCTTTTGACCGCCAAACGATCGACCACCACATCGATGGTATGCTTTTTGTTTTTGTCCAAAAAGATTTCTTCCGACAGGTCATATAGATTTCCGTCTACGCGCACGCGGGCATATCCGGAACGGCGGGCTGCGTCAAGCTCTTTGATATGCTCGCCTTTTCTGCCGTTGACCGTCCGCGCCAGCACCTGAAAACGGGTGCCTTCCGGAAGCTCCAGAATTTTATCAACGATCTGATCGACCGTTTGCTGTTTGATCTCTCTGCCGCAAACCGGGCAATGCGGAATGCCGATGCGCGCATACAGCAGACGCAAATAGTCATATATCTCCGTAACCGTTCCGACGGTGGAACGGGGGTTTTTGGAGGTGGTTTTCTGATCGATGGATATGGCGGGAGAAAGCCCGTCAATGGAATCGACATTGGGTTTTTCCATCTGCCCTAAGAACTGACGCGCATAGGAGGACAGCGACTCTACATAGCGCCGCTGCCCCTCGGCATAGATCGTATCAAACGCCAGTGAAGATTTTCCCGAACCGGATAAACCGGTAAAAACCACCAGTTTGTCTCTTGGAATCGTTACATCAATATTTTTTAAATTGTGCTCGCGCGCACCTTTTACAACCAGATTTTTTTGTGCCACTGTTATTTTCCCTGCCTTAATTTTTCGATGCGGTCGCGCAAATACGCCGCGTGTTCAAATTCCAGTATCTTTGCTGCTGCCCGCATTTCCTTTGTCAATTTTTCAATCAATTCTTCACGCTCACGGCGGCTGAGCTTTTTGGTCGATTTCTTTTCCGTTTCGGCTTTGGAAGAAATTTCAATGATATCGCGCACATCTTTGTGAATCGTTTGCGGAACGATTCCATGCGCCCGGTTATATGCAGCCTGTTTTTCCCGACGGCGCAGCGTTTCACGAATCGCCCGCTCCATGGACGGCGTAACCGTATCGGCATACATAATGACCATACCGTCGGCATTTCGCGCCGCTCTGCCGATGGTCTGGATCAGCGATGTTTCCGAGCGCAAAAAGCCTTCTTTGTCGGCATCAAGAATGGCAACCAGAGAAACTTCAGGAATGTCCAGTCCTTCGCGCAAAAGGTTGATACCCACCAGCACATCAAATTCGCCCAGACGCAAATCCCGTATGATCTCCATGCGTTCGATGGTATCCACATCATAATGAAGATACCGAACCTTGATGCCGAAGGTCTGCAAATAGTCGGTCAGATTTTCCGCCATTTTTCGCGTCAGCGTGGTGACCAGGACGCGTTCATTCTTTTCGACGCGCAGTTGGATTTCACCGATCAGATCATCCATCTGGCCTTCTGTGGCGCGAACGCTGATGTCCGGATCCAGCAGGCCGGTCGGACGAATCACCTGTTCGGCAATGACAGCGCTTTGCGACCGCTCAAATTCACCGGGCGTTGCGCTTATAAAGATTTTTTGCCCGGTCGCAGCGTAAAATTCATCGAAGGTCAGCGGTCTGTTATCAAAGGCAGACGGCAGACGGAAACCATACTTTACCAGATTTTCCTTGCGGGAGCGATCTCCGCCGTACATGGCGCGCACCTGCGGTAAGGTCACATGGCTTTCATCCACAAACAACAGAAAATCCTTTGGAAAATAATGAAGAAGCGTGAAGGGCGGTGAACCCGGTTCCCTGCCGCTCATGACCCGGGAATAATTTTCAATGCCCTTGCAAAAGCCTGTTTCCCGAAGCATCTCGATATCATATTCCGTGCGCTGACGAATGCGCTGCGCCTCGATCAGCTTGCCTTCTTTTTGAAATTGCGCTTCACATTCCAGCATTTCCTGATAAATCGCAGCAATCGCCTGCTCCAGCTTTTCACGCCCGACAACATAATGAGACGCCGGATAGATCGCCACATGGTTCAGGATCCGCCGCACCTGTCCGGTCAGCGGATTGATTTCGCTGATACGGTCAATCTCATCGCCGAAAAATTCCACACGAATTGCAAATTCATCGGTATAAACCGGAAAAATCTCTACCGTATCGCCCCGCACACGGAACTTGTTACGAGTAAAATTGATATCGTTTCGCTCGTACTGAATCTCGACAAGTTTTTTCAGCAGGTCGTCCCGTTCCTTCTGCATCCCGGGACGAAGAGAAATAACCATGCTGCGGTAATCAATGGGGTCGCCCAACGAATAGATGCAGGAAACGCTGGCGACGATAATCACATCCCGCCGTTCGGACAGCGCGGATGTAGCAGAATGGCGCAGGCGGTCGATTTCATCGTTAATGGCAGAATCCTTTTCGATATAGGTATCGGTGGTGGGGATATATGCTTCCGGCTGGTAATAATCGTAATAGGAAACAAAATATTCCACGGCATTTTCAGGGAAAAATTCTCTGAACTCACTGCAAAGCTGCGCCGCCAATGTCTTATTATGAGCCAGAACCAGCGTCGGACGATTTAAGCGCTCGATGATATTTGCCATCGTGAAGGTCTTTCCCGAACCGGTTACCCCCAAAAGAGTCTGCTCCCTGTTCCCTGCCTGAATACTGCGGCACAGCTCTTCAATCGCCTCGGGCTGATCGCCCATCGGCTTAAAATCCGAATGCAAAACAAACCGATCCATCGCCAAACCTCCTTTTTTTACCGGACAACATCCCGTTCAGCAGGCTGTTTTTATTTGTCTTTTTCCAAAAGACCAGCCGTGCTGCCGTCTCTCTTTTCCGAAACTGGCAAACCAAAAAACAGCCAGAAAACCAATTCTATATTTTATCATAATACCACACATTTTGCAACACCGCAGCTACGGGAAAAACTTTTACCAAAGCAGGCGGTGTTTTTGCCTGTCGGGATCCGCCTTTCTGCCAGCGCGAGCAAAAAGCATCCGCACCGTTCTTGTAGCAGAACCGTTCATCCGCACCTTGCTTTTCCTTTCCGGCGGCCTGCCGGCAAAATAGAAAAGCGCCGTTCGTTTGACCAAACGGCGCCAAAATCTTCTGTTCTTACCGGCTCCCCTGCAAGGACTGTCTTAGATCCGGCAGGGCAAACCATGCCCCACGCGATCCACTTCAAAAATCAGGTCGATCACGCGCATGACACGCAAGGCCTGTTCAGGACGGACAAGGAGTTCTTCTTTGCCTTCCATGGCTCGCAAAACATTGGGATAAAAGGTTAAAAAGCTGTCGCACGAAAGCTCCGGAAGAGGCAGCTCCCGCACGGTATCCCTGGGGCGGGGCGCCATGGTTCTTGTTGGCCCTGCCGCCGTATAAACGATGTCGTCGCCCCATTCCATCTCGCCGTCACCGGCAAGCTGCACCATTCGTCCGCTGCACTCCCAATTGTCGATCACAAGCGTGCCGTTATCGCAGGAAACATGCCATCGGGGATGGTTGATAAAGCAATTGGTGGAAAACTCACACACGCCGGTAACGTCGTTTTCAAAATGCAAAAAGATTTTTACATTATCGTCTACCTCATCGGAAAAGAGCTTGACAAGATGAGCGTCTACCGCAGTCACAGGCGCCGGGATCATATCAAGCAATTGATCGATCAGATGAATGCCCCAATCATAGGTCATGCCGCCGCCGTTGATTTTGTGACCACGCCAGCCGTGCATGGAGCCGCGGGAGCCCTGCACACGGCTTTCAATAAAATACGGCTTGCCGATGGTGCCGTCCTCGAGCACCTTACGCACCATTCGGTAATCCCGATCCCAGCGACGGTTTTGGTGAACCGTAAACAACAGATCCATTTCGCGGGAAACCGCAATCATTTCTTCGAGCTCCGCCGCATTCAGAGCAACCGGTTTTTCACAAATGACATGCTTGCCCGCGCGCAGGCTGCGGATGGTTAAATCCTTATGCACATCGTTGGGGGTAGCGACCAGAACCAGTTCGATTTCGGGATCTGCCAGCAGATCGTCAAGGGTCGGATAAACCACCAGCCCCTTTTCCGCCGCTCGCTCACACGCCTCCTCACGGATATCGTAAACGCCTTTGACAAACAGATCGGGGATACGATCGCAAATGGAATGATAATGATAATTTGCCATGCCGCCAAACCCAATGATTGCCATGGTATGCCTCATAAAACATCAACCTCCCGGTGGGACAACGCCCATTTCACACTTGCATTGTAGCAAACCCGTTTCGACAATACAAGACATAGGTCCGTCATTTTTAGACCTTTTTTTCATAAAAATACGAGAATTTCAGAATCTATTATAAAAATACACCAAAAAAGAACAATTTCCGCCACTTGCCGAAACCGTGGCAATCGAATCAAAAAAGCGGCGCAAAAAGGCCGCTGCCTGCCGGATCTTCTGCCTGCCTTGAAAAAGCGCTGTCGGCTGACGAGAGAACCGCGCTTTCCCCAATAAAAAAAGCTCCCCCTAAGGGGAGCAAAATAACAGAGAAAACTTATCCGTTCGATTTAACGCGGTTGATCATCGTCAGCGCCGTTTCGGAAACGGTCGGGATCGACTCTTTCATGTTGCCGGCAATCCAGTGTAAAATGATGCCCACGCAGCCAGCCAGAGCAAAAGAAAAACCGTAGTCTGAATAATACTGCTGATCAAAACATTTATCCATAACCACGCGCACCAGTTTTGTAAAAAACTTTTTGTCGCCGTTGGGACCGAAAAGCGCAACGCAAAGATCCTTATTTTCCTGAATAAGCATCAGGAGGCGATTAAAGGCGCGCAAAAACTGTTTGTCGTTGAAGTTGACATTCAAATCATCACAGATGGTTTCAAACTTATGGACAATTTCCCACTCGAGCTGATCCAGCAGGTCAAACACATCGGTATAATGCAAATAAAAGGTTGCCCGGTTGATATCCGCCCGTTCGGAAAGTTCCTTAATCGTAATGTCTTTGATGGGTTTTTCCGTTAACAATTCGACCAACACCTTATACAGGCGCTCTTTGGTCTTTTGCACGCGTCTGTCGGTCTTGCCTTCCATATCGATCTCATCTCCGCAACTAACACAAAATCGTGTCCTATATCATAGAAACAGGTAAAAATAGCGCGTCTCCTGTGGGAATAATATTATTATAGTACAATTTACCAGATATAGTCAAGACTAACTCGTACAAAACAATGAAAAGTGTTAAATAATATTCTTGAAGTCGTCAATTTGTCAGATTGCGGACAGCGGAAAAACACGAGAAAAAAGCCCCGGTTAATCGGCAATATCTGCCGTTTGCAGCCGAACCACTTTTCCCAGCGAGGCAAGGGAGGTCTGCACCTGATAGCCGATCTTGCCGGCGCTGTAGAGAATGGTTTCAAACTGTTCCGCCGTGCGGTCAATCGTCACCGGGAACGGTTTTTTCAGGCCGATGGGCGAGCAGCCGCCATGCACATACCCCGTCAGCGGCAGCAGATCCTTTTGATGGATCATCTCGACGCTTTTTTCCCGCACAGCTGCCGCCGCTTTTTTCAAATTCAGTTCCTTTGCCACCGGTACCATAAAGACAAAATATTTTCCGCTTTTCCCTTTGGTCACCAGCGTTTTAAATACCTGATCGGGATTCTGTTTCAGCACCGAAGCGACTTCAACACCGCTGAGCGCATCCGTTCCGACATAAGAATGAGCGGTATAGGGAATTTTTTTCTGGTCTAAAATCCGCATCACATTGGTTTTTTCTTCCATTTTTCATCTTCCTTTGTTCATCAAAAGAGCCGCCGTACAGACGGCGGCTGCAATCATTATACATGACACGGCGAAACCGCCGCCTGAAAGCAGATCCCATCGCCGCATGCTGCGGGGTTGGAACCCCCTCAGGCTCTGTGCCATTTAACGCCCTGCGGCGTATCTTCCAAAAGAATGCCCATTTCTTTGAGCTGATCGCGGATCCGGTCGGCTTCCGCCCAGTTCTTTTCTTTTCTCGCCTGGGTTCTCTGCTCAACCAGCGCATTGATTTCATCATCCAGCGAACCGTTTTCTTTCCGGTTGTAAACCAACCCCAGCACGCCGGTCAGCTCATCAAATATTTTTGCGGCATATTCCGTTTCTGAACGGATGGGCGCATCGGTCAGCACCAGCTTGTTGATATCGCGTACCAGCTCAAAAACAGCTGCGATTGCATCGGCTGTGTTCAGATCATCGTCCATGGCGGCGCAAAATGCACGAACATGGCTGTCAATAACGGCTTTGACCTCTTCCCGCATGGGCGCGTCCACAGCGTTGCCGGCGCTGAAATCCAACGCATCCCGGCAGGTGTACAGCCGCTGCAAAGACGCCTTGCACTGTTCAAGGGAAGCATAGCTGTAATTGATGGGGCTGCGGTACTGACAGGAAATCATCAGGTACCGGATCGGTTCATAGCCGAACTGTTCGGCGACATCGCGCACTGTGAAGAAATTCCCCAGCGATTTTGACATTTTCTGGTTATCCACGGTAATAAACCCGTTGTGCATCCAGTAACGCGCAAAGGGCACGCCATTGCAGCACTCGCTTTGTGCGATTTCATTTTCATGATGGGGAAAGATCAAATCCTGCCCGCCGCAATGAATATCAATGGTGTTGCCCAAAAAACGGCGGCTCATGGCGGAGCACTCGATGTGCCAGCCGGGACGGCCCTTGCCCCACGGGGATTCCCAATACGGCTCACCGGGTTTTGCGGCTTTCCACAGCGCAAAGTCCATGGCGTCCTTTTTGGTTTCGCCGATGTTGATACGCGCGCCTGCTTCCAGCTCTTCCAGCGGCTGATGCGACAGTTTCCCGTATTCGGGGAATTTTTTGGGACTGAAATACACATCCCCCTGCGATTCATAAGCATATCCTTTTTCGATCAGAGAAGATACAATCGAAAGGATCTCGTCGATATTTTCCGTCGCTTTCGGATGCACGGTCGCTTCTCTGACATTCAGACCGGCGGCATCGACCTTATATTCGGCAATGTATTTTTCAGAAATTTCCTTATAGGAAACGCCTTCTTCATTGGCGCGCTTGATGATCTTGTCGTCAATATCGGTGAAGTTCTGAACAAAAATCACGCGATAACCGCGGTATTCCAAATACCGGCGCAAGACATCAAAAACGCAGATCGGACGCGCGTTGCCGATGTGGATATAATTATACACCGTCGGTCCGCAGGCATAAATGCGGAACTCGCCCTCGTGCAGAGGCACCAGCTCTTCTTTTTGACGGGTCAGGGTATTATAAATTTTCATCTTGCTTCTTTTCTCCTTTCCTCTCGCCGTTTGCAGCGAGCAGGGCGTCAATTCGGGCGTTCAGCCGCGCCAGCTCCTGGGCAACGGGATCAGGAATATGAATCTGATCCAGATCATCCACCCGCTTGCCTTCGATTTTAACCACGCGGGCGGGCACGCCCACCGCTGTGGCATTGGGCGGGATTTCCTCAAGCACCACTGCGCCGGCGGCAATGCGGGAATGATCGCCGATGCGAAAAGGACCCAATACCTTTGCGCCGGAACCGATCATGACATGGTTGCCCACCGTTGGATGACGCTTACCGACATCTTTGCCGGTACCGCCTAAGGTCACGCCCTGATAAATGGTCACATCATCGCCGATTTCAGCGGTTTCACCAATCACCACGCCGGTGCCGTGATCGATAAAAAACCGTCTGCCGATCTTTGCGCCGGGATGGATTTCTATCCCGGTTTTGCGTGAGGCACGCTGAGAAATCCACCTTGCCAAAAAACGAAGGTTATGTTCATAACACCAGTGCGCTTTTCGGTGGGCGCGAACCGCTTTATATCCGGGATATAAAAGCATGATCTCCAGCGCCGAGGACGCGGCAGGGTCGCGCTGCTTGACACAGGCGATATCCTCTTTTATTCGATCAAACATATCCATCCCCCAATGGCCGGTCCAGTACCGGTCAGATATCCAGTCCTTTTTCCTTCAGCGACATCTTCACCTGTGCGCTTTTGCGAATTTTGGCAAACACCGACTGCCGTAAAAACATCGGCGCGTGTGATTCACTCAATTCCTTCAGCGCGTCCAAATGCAGCGGTGTACCGTCTTTGACGACCAAAAGCATATGCGATTTTGACCGCTGTCTTGCCGCCGGGAAAAAGTTGTCGTCCGGCAGCACACAAAGATTCGGCATGGATCGATACTGCTGCGGTACGGCATCGGAAAAGCTCTCACGCACGGCAATTTCAAAAAACGGAAAAGTCTGATGATACAACGACTCCAAAAAAGGCGCGTATTGCTCTTTTTGCGGAAAGGACAGGGCAAGCATACAAAGAAATTCCGCATCATGGCGGCTTGCAAAGATATGCGGCGCGCCGATATAGGCATACTGTGCATTGAGTTTTTTCTGTTTTTCCGGCTGGAGCTTTTGCATAAGCTGCTGGTATTTTTCAACAAACAGCGCGTAGGTTTCGTCATCCATCAACCAGAAATAGCGATAAAATTTTTCATACAAATTACAGATCCAGCGGTACAAGACCTCTTGCAGATACGATTCGTCGCCATCGACAGGCGCCTGACTGTCCTGGGCGATGGTCTCCGCGGCTATGCTGTAAATCTCGGAAAACATATCGCAAAACGCCAAAAGATGTTCTTTGGTAGGCGTATCCCGCCGGGAATCTTGCAGCGGCAGGATCTGACGCTCATGAAAAGCGTTGGGACAGCCCATAACATGACGGGCAAAAAGGAAGGCGCGGAAAATAAAAAGATAATCCGAATAGGGATTCTCTGTATCAAAATACAGCCGGCGATTTTCCAAAAATGCCTTACGGTAACATTTATTGCCCAGCGCAAACGCCCGAAGGAACAAATACTCATACTTCGGCGCTTCCGGCAGCGGCGCCAGTTTGTCTTCGTATTCATCAAAATGAGGAAGCATTCCTTCCCCAAACAAATAATTGCGAAAGACCACGACATCGGGCTTTTTTTCACTTGCGTCAATGGTTTCGCACAATTTTTCTATCGTCTCGTCGGTAATAAAATCCTTCGCCGATAAAAAAAGCACATAATCGCCCTCCGCCGACTTCAGCCCGCGGTTCATGGCTTCAAAGGGCGTTTCAAAATTTCCTTTTATTAAATAAAAACCAACATATTTTTCACACGCCACTGCGGCGGTGTCTAAAGACCCGTCCGTTGAGCCGCCGTCCACAATCACCACTTCAAAATTTTCATCCGTCTGGTGGATCAGCGCATCGAGGGCTTTTGGCAAATATCGGTTGTCATTTTTAACAGGAAGAATAACGGAAAATTTCGGCAAAACAAACCGCCCTTTCACGAAAGTTTCAAATCGGAAGGAACCGTGATTTTAATATTTTCACGGCTGCCTGCCACCAGTTTTACCGGCTCGCCGCTGACCACAAAAACAGAACAGCCATCTGTCAGGCGGGACAAGTCGTCGTCAGACATACGATCCATCAGCATTTTGAGTTTCAGAGCGGAAAAGCTCTGCGGCGTCTGCGCGTGATAAAGAGTCGCACGATCCGGCACCGACGAAATGTATTCGCCGTCCAGACTGACCAGAATGGTATCAACGGCGGGGACGACCGTATTGCACGCGCCGCATTCCCGGGCGGCACGGATATTCTCAGTAATCATTTTTTCTGTCACGAAGGGACGCACACCGTCGTGTGTAACCAGAATCGTATTTTCATCTGCGCCCATTTGCGCAAACACAAAATCGACCAGACGGCGAAGGGTCGCGCTGCGGTCTTTGCCGCCGCTTATCAGGAAAAACCGATTCTGAGGGAAATAGTCGTCTAAAAGCTTTTTGCCGTAGTCCAGATAATCAGAAGGCAGGGCGATTAAAATCTGCCCGATGTCACGGCATTCGGCAAAACGGCGGACAGAGTGAACAAGGATCGGTTCGCCGTCAAGGGGCAAAAATTGCTTGGGCAGCGCTGTGCCCATCCTGCTGCCGTGCCCGGCGGCAAGGATCACGCCGATGTTCACAAAAATCGCCTCCCTGTGAACGGATAAAACAACGCCTATAGTATAGCATGGAAGCCAGCATATTGCAAGGGGCGAAAAGCGAAACAAAAAGGGCTGCCGCATTACGACAGCCCCGATAAAGAAATCAGCGGCACAGTGTTTTTTCGTATGCGCGCACTTCTTCGAGATACGCACCGGGAACGCCCTGCCTTGTCAGATATTCCATCCAGACATCGCCAAACGGCGCGGTTTTCAGTTCCTCCTGCCAAACCATCAACGCGGTCATATCATTTTGATCCTGAAGAGACCGCAGGGTTTCATTGGGCTGCAACAGCGCAAAAAGCAGGGCTTTCTGTACATTCCGCACACCGGTGATCCATGCGGAAATACGATTGATTGACGCATCAAAATAATCCGTTGCCAAAAACACGCGGGACAACGCATCTGCGCGGACGATCTCCCGGGCGATTTCACGGGTTTCGTCGTCAAAAAGAACCACATGGTCAGAATCCCAGCGCATTGGGCGCGTAATATGCAGCGCGATTTTTTCATGGAACAAAAGCAATGAGGAAATCTTATCGGATACCAGTTCGGTGGGATGATAGTGACCGTTGTCCATCAGCGGCGTGATTTTGCGGCCGGCTGCATAACTCAGCGCAAATTCAGCAGAACCGACCGTATATGCCTCCAGACCAATGCCGAAAACTTTGGATTCCAGCGTTACATACACCTTGGAACGATCAAAGGGGACTGACAAAATTTCATCCAGTGATTCCATGAACCGGCGGCGGGGCGCCATGCGGTCGCCGGGGATATCTTTCATGCCGTCGGGGATCCAGATATTCATGACGCAGCTTTCCCCTGTTTCTTCCGCAAAATATTCGGCAATCGCAAGGCAGCGCTTGCCGTGTTCAATCCAGAAAGAACGCACGGATTTATCCGGAGAGGACAGCGTCAGGTTGTTTTTCACCATCGGATGCGCAAAAAAGGTAGGGTTAAAATCCAGCCCGACACCGTGCGCTTTGGCAAACTCGACCCATTTTTTGAAATGCTTTGGTTCGATCGTATCTCTGTCAATATGCTCGCCCGGCTCGGCAATGGCGTAACTGGCATGGAGATTCAGTTTCTTTTTGCCGGGGATCAGCGAAAAAGCTTTGTCCAGATCCGCCATCAACTCGTCGGGCGTGCGGGCGCGTCCGGGGTAATCGCCTGTTGTTTGAATACCGCCGCTGAGCGAATCGCTGCCATCAAACCCGATGACATCATCTCCCTGCCAGCAATGGATCGAAATCGGCACCGTTGCCAGCTTTTGCAAAGCCTGTTCGCAATCCACCCCGAACGAGGCGTATTGCTTTTTTGCTTCTTCATACCGTGACATGGTAGGCCCTCCTTGGCGCACATGCGCAATCTTTTTGTTTATCATACCATATCGCGGAAAAAAGTAAAGAGTTTTTAGATAATACCAACAAAAAACTTCCCTTTGTTTGCAAAAAAAGATCCCGCCGATCCAGAATCAGCGGGTCAGAAGATACGGCAAAAGATACAGTCGGAAAAACCGCATTTGATACAAAAGCTTCGCTTTCCAATTTTCGCAGGGATGAGAAACGCCCAGCAGCGTAATGCTTTCGCGGAACATCGGGCTTTCACACAGCGAACGGTAGCGGCGGCAGGTCAGTTTACCGCCCGCTTTCTCACTACGCATCAATTCATAAAACAGAAAATCCATATAAAAGGCTGCAAGCTGTTTTTCCTTTTCCGGGCAGCCGGCAACAAGCGTTCGGCAGCAGGAATATTCTTTCGCCAGACTTTCGGCATAGCCTTTTTTGCAGGGGGTGCGGGTAGCGGATTGGGCGGTATCCAGCCAATATTCATAAAAACTGCCGCGCACTGCGGCTGCACGCCGGGCAAGCATCAGCGCTTCGATATTAAAAACCATATCTTCGCTGACCGTCATATCCTCGCGGAACCGAAGATGATTCTTTTGCAAAAAAGGAAGAGAAAAGCAAACCCGGACGCTGTAGCAGAGGTCAAAAGAAAAAAAAGGCGCGGGGTTCGCCTTGGCTAAATCCGTCCCCGGCATGACGCAGTTTACGGGGAAACCGGTTTTTTCCGTCCGGTTTTCCGGCATCAGCGTGATATCGGAAAACAGCACTTCGGTGTCCAGCTCACGGGCTGTTCGGCAAAAGGTCAGAGGGAATCCCTCCCCTGCCCGGTCGTCGCTGTCCAGAAAGCAAACATACGATCCCTGCGCATTGGCAAGTCCGGTGTTGCGGGCAGCGGAAACGCCCCGGTTCTCCTGCCGCAGCACCCGGATGTTTTCTTTTTGATAGGCAAGCGGGATATGTGAATGCGCTTCGTCTGAACCGTCATCGACGATCAGCACCAACACCTCGGGCGGCACATGACCCAGCGACTGCATACAGCGGTCAAAAACCGCCCGGTCGGTATTATAATAAGGAACAATCACCGTACAAAGTCTTTCGCTCATGAACGCGCCCTTCCTTTTGGCAGCTTGCTTTTTACAATGCCGATCATATTGCCAGCCGCACTTTTGAACATGGCAAACTCCTTTGTCCGCAAAAAGACCAGTACAAATACCAGATTCGGCACGATGCTGCAAATCACAAATTTTAAGATCAGATCCACAATCGGCTGAATATGTATCCACCCGCAAAGGAAATGACAAATCATACATTCACCGCACAAAATCAGCAAATACACAAAATATCTGCCGAAAAACGGCGCGCTGCTTTTGTGGAACCCATGCTTATACAGCGCCCACGGGCTGTACCAAACATCCGTCACGATCCGCGCGAACGCAGTAGAAATCTGGATGCCGAACACGCCATAATCCGCGCCAAGTAAAATCGACAGGGCAATTTTGATTCCTGCGGTCACAAAAGAGATCAGCCGCCCGTAATGAAAGATGCCGAGCGTCTGCATATAGGTCCATACCGCGCTCTGCATACCGACCAGATAAAAATTGATGGCAAGTGCCACCGGAATGGATGCGTCCATCACAAACTCTTCGCCGAAACAGACGCGAACCAGATCGGAAGAAACGAAAATAATGCCAACCGTCCCCCAGCTGTACAGCCAGAAATTGCTCAGGTTGATGAAACGAAACATTTCATATCGCTTTTCGTTGTCCTCCAGCGCGTTATGATTGCCGATGCTGGCGGTCATGCCGTCAAAAACCTGAGAAAAAAGCGTGGTCAGGGTGCTGATAAACAGCGTGTAGTTGGAAGTGATGCCAGAAGTCAGCAAACCACGGAAATATGTGATAATAATATTGTCGGTGTTGTTGACGACCAGTCCGGAAATCCGCGTCAGCAAAAGATCGCGGGTGTTGGCGAAAAGCAGACGGCGGGTCTTTTTGTCTAAGGGAGCGGCGTTTTTATCGGCGATATATGGATATTTTTTGCGGGCGATGATATATATCGCCAGATTGTACAGCACCGTTCCGACCGTCTGGATGGCAAGATAGCTGATATAGTTACGCGTGATGGCAAGAAAAATCATTTGCAGGATACTTTGCAAAATCGTTGTGACATAACTAAGCCCCGTAACAATATAGTTTTGCTGAGACGCCAGCAAAAAAGAGCCGCGGAAGCTGAAAAAATAAGCGATCACCTGATTAAAGAGGAAAACGCCGTATAAAAAATACACGCTTTCGCTGATGGAATCCGGCATTTCCACCAGATACTGCAAAAACGGCGCCACCGCGATTCCCAACACAGCGGTCACGATGCCGATGATCCGGTAGGCTTTCGCGAAAAAACGCATGAGGGAAGCGACCCTCGCGGTATCGTTTTCGGCAATCGCCCCGTAAAGAGAATATACAATGGCAATGCCGATGCCCAATTCAGCGATGGTCAGCATGGAAAGAATATTGGAGAAAAAGCCGCTTACGCCCAGATAATCATCGGGTAGAAAACGGACAAATACGATTCGGCACACAAAGCCCAAAAGCGTATTGACAACATAGCCGCCGATGCCGACAGCAATGTTGCGCATGGAATTTTCAGTGCGGGAATGGCTCACCAGTTCTCTACCCTCCTTACGGTGCGACTTTCGGTCATGCTTTATGATTTTTTAATAAGTCTTTTGATTTTCCGGGGAAGCCGATAGGTCAAAAGATGCAGATTTTTATAAACGGTATAATCCTGCAAATAGAAATCCGGATCCTTTGAGGAAGTCTGACGGTTTCGATTCAGCCCCTCATGCAAATAATATTTCTGCACAAGGTCAAGTTTGCTGTATAAATTGGCGTTTTTGAGAATCGCCCGCTCACAGATCCGGCTGATTTCATCCTGACTGCGGGTGCTGGTCAGATTTTCCGCATGGCGGCGATACGCATAGAGGGTTTTTTCAATGGGCTTGACCTTAAAATTCGCAAAAATGCGCTGCCAGTAATCAAAATCTTCCGCCAAAAACAGAGAAGGGTTATAGTCGCCGACAATGGCATAGACCCGGCGCGTATACATAAAGCAGGCGCCGACAATGTTTGTGCCCATGATTTGGCGCAGCTCCATGTTTTCGGGCATGATCCATTCGTCCACTTTTTTGCCGTCGGCGTCAATCACATCGCAGGATGAAAAAACAAAACCAAGCTCCCGGTCAGATTCCAGTGTTTTGACCATGGTTTCAAAGGCATCGGGATAATACACATTATCGTCGGATGTCCATGTCAGGTATTCGCCGACCGACATGGCAAAGCCGCGGTTCAGGCTGCGGGGAAGCTGAATGTTTTTGGGATTCTTATAATAGGTGATCCGTTTGTCCTTGTCAGCATAAGAACGCGCGATCTCCTCGGTTCGATCGGTCGAGCCATCGTCTATAATAATCAGTTCCCAATCCGAATAAGTCTGGGCTAAAACGCTGTCAATGCTTTGCGACAAATACTTTTCTCCGTTATAAGTCGGAAGAACGACGGATACCATTCTGTTCATATCTATTCTCCTTTTTTATATAAAAGTTATTTTATCTGTTTTCCAGAATATCGGCAATCTGGCAGCAGGCGGTGCCATCTCCGTATGGGTTGACTGCCTTCGCCATCTTTTCATAGGCGTCCGGCTGTTCCAGCAGCTCCCGGCACGCCTGATACAGGCTTTCCTCACCCGTGCCAACCAGCCGCAGCGTACCCGCCTCTACTCCCTCGGGGCGTTCGGTGGTATCCCGCATGACAAGGACGGGTTTGCCAAGGGCGGGGGCTTCCTCCTGGATACCGCCGCTGTCTGTCAGCACCAGAAAACTCCTTGCCAGAATGTTGTGGAAATCCAAAACATCCAGCGGCTCAATCAGTCGGATACGGTCATCACCCGCCAAAATTTCATCGGCAATTTCACGCACCGCCGGGTTTAAATGGATGGGATACACCGCCTTGACATCGGGATGTTCATCCACGGTACGGCGAATCGCGCGGAACAGGCGCCGCATCGGGTCGCCGAGATTTTCCCGCCGATGCGCGGTAATCAAAATCAACCGGCTGCCTTTTGCCCAATCCAGCACCGGGTGCGAATAGTCTTTGCGCACCGTGGTTTTCAGCGCATCGATCGCCGTATTGCCCGTAACAAAAATCGTGTCCTCTTTTTTTCCTTCGCGCAAAAGATTCTGTCTGGCCTTTTCGGTGGGCGCAAAATGCAGTGCGGCGGTCAAAGAGATCGCCTGACGGTTGAATTCCTCAGGATAGGGCGACAGCAAATCATAGGTTCTCAGGCCGGCTTCCACATGGCCAACGGGAATTTGCCGGTAAAATGCGGCAAGCGAAGCGGTAAAGGCGGTGGTTGTGTCACCGTGAACCAGCACCACATCGGGGGAAGTCTGACGAAAAACCTCATCCATTTTTAAAAGGATAGCGGATGTGATGTCAAAAAGCGTCTGCTTTTCCTTCATGATATCCAGATCAAAATCCGGCGTCACATCAAAAGCGCAAAGCACACTGTGCAGCATTTCCCGATGCTGACCGGTGACGCAAACTTTCACGCTGAAACCTTTTCGTTTTTTTAATTCTTTGACCAGAGGGCACATTTTAATTGCCTCCGGCCGCGTGCCAAAAACAAGCAGTACCGTTTGCACTGGCAGAACCTCCTTTCACGGGATCCTTACAGCCCGATACGCAGAACATTGCGAAGACAGGCTGTGATATATGAAAAGTTCAAAAAACCGATTATCCAGTTTTTTTGTTTGGCGTCCGCAATGGACAACACGGCATTGCCGTCAATCATACGGGCAATTTCCCGAATTTCTTTCAGACACTTTTTTCTTTCCGCAGACGGTTTTGTCAAAAGAAAATGCTGATACTGATACATGGCGTTCTGCAAAAGAGCATAACAGCTGTCCGGATACAAGGACGGCATATTCTCTTTCAAAAACGCTGTTCGCGCCTGCATGGCATACAGCGCATCCAGCCGCTTTCTTGTGAAAGCCGATCCGGAAATGCTGTCGGAACGACGGAAATAATAATACCCGCAAAAGTCGGCTTTGACAACCGTTTCCGCCCGGAAAAAAGTCCGCCAGGTAAAATACTCGTCCTCATGGTATTTTCCGACCGGGAATGTCAGACCTTCCAACACAGGGCGGCGGTATAATTTATTCCAGACAACCTGATGGAATGTGCCTTCCTGTATCAGTTCCCGCATGGCGTCTTCTTTTCGATATACCCTGAAATCATCAGAAAAAGAAACAGACGGAATTTGATCCGAAAAAGGCAAAAAACAGCATTCGGCAATATCACTGCCGGTTTCAATCAGCGCTGCATACAATCCGTAAAGGTAATTTTTTGACAGACAGTCATCACTGTCTACGAAAGCAATATATTCGCCCGCTGCCGCCTCAAGTCCCCGGTTGCGCGCTGCGGAAAGACCCGCATTTTCCTGATGAATCACATGGAACCTCTTATCGCGCGCAGCATAGTCATCGCAAATCTCACCGCAGCGATCCGGTGAACCATCGTCAATCAAAATCGCTTCCCAATCCGTTACCTGCTGTGACAGGATACTGTCCAGACAACGCGGCAGATACGCTTCTACTTTGTAAACCGGCACGATAACAGAAATCAAACACATTCCCCCCTTTGCAAAATCAGATTCATAATTCGCTCGACTGAAAAATCCGGCAGACTGCGCGCGGTTTCCCGGTACTTGCCGGCAGCCAGTTCATCCATGGCGCGCTGGATATCTGCAATGGTATTTTGGCAAAAAACATAGCGGTTAAACGGTTCAAAATAGCGGCGAATTGCAAGCTGTTCCTCCTCAGAGCCATCCAAGATAAAAAGGATCAGTTTGTCCGTTGCCGAATACTGGTAAATTTTACCGGGGATTTGTCCGCCTCTCAGGTTACACAGGAAAATCAGCACATTGACCTGCTGTTCATATTCGCGCAGGCTGTCTCGATCCATCCTGCCATGCACAGCGATCTGCCCCCGGCTTTCCAGCAAACCGGAAGGATTCCCGCAAATGGTCAGCGGAACATCCCGCTGCAGCGCCGCATGGTAACAGGGCGCAAGATCCCGCACTTCGGGAGAAAAATCACCGAAATACCCATAGCGCAGATGATCGAAAGACGGGGCTTCGCCGGTATCGTCATAATAAGTCGGCAAGGGCACAAAACGCATTTTAGCAGCGGAAGCCGGAAACAATTTTTTTTGATAGGAAAGCGTCACCGGGCTGACATAAACGATATCCTCCGCAACAGAGCAAAGAAATTCCTCTTCCTTTTTGCATTCTTCGGTGTGGGAATCGTATGCGATATCGGAAAACCAGGGATCTTCCCAAATCTGGATCCATTTTTTACACTGGATCCGATGATTTTTCAAAAGGGTATACGCCGCATAATGGCTGATAAAGGGACAGGAAATGGAAAGCAGAACATCATACGGCGTGTCGCTTGAAAAATGCCGCGCCTTAACGAACCACGCTTTCGAGGGGCCATACACGCCGTACAGCGAACGAACCGACGCTTTTACGCCGTGCAGAAGCGAATCGCCGTTTCCCGTCTCTGCGGGGGCAGCCGTTTTTTCCGCCGATGGCTCCGGCTGTTTCTGCGCGGTATGATGCTTTAAATGCGATAGTTTTTCATATAACGAAACGCCGTACATATGGCACCGGATTTCCGATGGAATGGAAAGCGCTTTGTCCGATCGCGCGCCTTCATCTTTTGCGCAGAGCAGATCCACTTCGGCGCCCAGCGCCACAAGCCCGCGAAGATATGCCAGATGGCACAAATTGGCAGAAGAGTTGACCGTCAGACAATCGCCGATGATAACCAATATCTTCATTTTTCCACCCCCGTTTTCTGTAAGATCCGATGCAGGATTCGCACGGGGCTGACCGTTTCGGTCTTGTAGTCCACCACTTCTATTTCATCGGTTCGGTTATAGGTGTGAACGCCGAGGACCGGCGCTGTTTCGCCCCGGATCGGAAGACTATCCGGAGAGAGCGTAAAAAGAGAAGAAAAAGAGGAAAAAGCCGGATCGGTTTGATAAAAAACCAGTTCGCCGCCATAGGTTTTTTCACAGTTCTGGGTCGGGAAGATCCAGTTGTCACCCTCAACCAGAACCGCTCCGCCGGGACGCGAACGCAGCAGCGGACGCAGACCGGTCAGATCCCGAAGAACTCTGCCGTTTTCAACGGACGCCAAAAGACAGGCGTGCGGCTCGCCGCCTTGGATATCATAAGCGATCAGGCGTTTTTCGTCCGGCAACAGGGTGGCGTCCACCCAGCGAACACCCTTTTGCAAGACGGCGCATTTTTCCCATCTGTCGGGAAAAGAAACCGCCCGGTATAACAGCAATTGCCCCGCTTCGCCTGTTTCCGGCAGCATATACACATCCTCGCCCCTGCAAAAAACCTGCGGATACGACAGATGAAACGGCTCGCAAAGCACCTCTTTCCACGCAGAAAAACATTGCTTTTCCGCGTCAAACCGGCAGCAGGATATCAGCCCTCTCCCGAAACGATAGGAAAAATATTCGGCAAAGAGCCACAAGGCACCGTCCTTTTTCAGCAAAAAAGGATCGGCATACCAGCCGCCCGCATCGCCGGGGATTTTTCGGTACGGGTTGTCCGTCCGGCGAAAATCTGACGCCGGGCGAAACGCAACATTCCATTTTTCGGTTCTGATGCCCATAGGATATCCTCACAAAGCCAATAGATACTTTTCAATCGCCTGTACGGCTTTTTCCTTATCAAAAAAAGCCCCGCGTTTTTTTGCCTGTTCCCGCAAAGGCGCGCTCGTCCGGCGCAGTACATCGCACAGGCACGCATAAAGCGCCTGATCGTTATTATCACAAATGATTCCGCCCGGTTCGTCTTCGCCCAAAATTTCACGCATTCCCGGCAAATCAACGGTCACGACAGGGACGCCGCAAATCAGGGCTTCCGCCGCAGCCGAGCTGAAACCCTCACGGTGTGAACAGCAGACAAACCAGTCACAGCGAGACAGAACAGCATACGGATTTTCTAAAAAACCGGTCAAAAACAGCCGATCGGCAATGCCGGCATCCTTTGCCGCGCGCAGCAGATTTTCCCGTTCGGCGCCCTCCCCCAACAGATAGCAGCAAACCGGGAACCCGTTATCCTTCAGCCGCCGCAAAATCGGGATCAGGCGGTCAAAACCCTTGACTGCGGTCAGCCTGCCGATACAGCACAGCTTGATATTCCCTTCCGGCAGAGGGAAGGGCGGTTCCTGCGCTGCCAACCGGCGAATGGCGCGCGCATCGATGGGATTATAAAGCACCGCGGCTTTTTCCTGCGCGACAGGCAGATCCTGCCGGACGCTTTCGGAAACACAGACCAACCGGTCAAAAGATTCATAACAGCGGATCGCTTCTTCTTTATTACGGAAACCGGCGGTAAAAACCTGCGGACTGCGAAGCGAAGTATGGATCCAGCAGACCTTTCGCGTCGATGGCGAAACACAGCCGCTGACCAATCGCGCCGCCGTCCCTTCCAGAAAGGAAACGACAATGTCATATTCCTCCGGTATCCAGCGGCGGTACAGCGCTTCGGGCGAAAACAACTGAAAAAGATGGCTGTTTCCGCGGAACTGTTTTTTAAAAATACTGCGGTAAGCAATCGACACCGGCAGACGCTTTTTGTTTTCACCGCAGTCGAATATGGCCAGGAGAGAAACGGAAAACAAAGAAGGATCCAGCGAGCCGAGCAGCCCTGTCAGCACACGCTCCGCGCCGCCGCCGCGCAGATCCGGAATGACGAAGAGAATCTTTTTCATCGTCTGCTCGCCGCCTTTGCCCGGTGTAAAATACGGTAAAGAAACGCAGGACAGAGCCCCAAAAGCAGGGGGCGCAGCGCGCCGATTTCAGCGGCTATGCCCAGCTTGAATTCCTTTGCGATCCGGCGTTTCAAAATAAATTCGTTGATGCGGTAGCGGAATTTTTTACGAGAAACGGCGTTTCTGTCATCGCGCATGGCATACAGCGGTTCCGGGATATTATATCCTTCAAATCCCGCCTGATAGAGCCGGAACCACAGGTCGAAATCCTCGACTCGCAGCCGGTTTTCATCTTCAGAATAGCCGCCGACTGCATCAAAAGCATCTTTCCGGATCATTGCGCCAGCATGGCAGAAGGGGGAATTGCCCGCAAAATCCGATTTTTGCGGCGTTTCCCGATATATTTTTTGCCCCCATACACCGTTTTCATCAAAAAAAGTCATGCCGCAGCTGACCACGGCATATTGGCCCCGGCGGATCACCGCCAGCTCTTTTTCAAAACGCGAGGGGTCGCAGCGGTCATCCCCGTCCATACGCGCAAGATATGGCGCTTTTGCCAGAGCAGCACAGCGGTTCAGCGTTTTGGGCAAACCGAGATTTTTTTCGTTTTTCAAAAGATGGATACGCGGATCCGACAACGCCAGCTTTTGCGCGACGGCATAGGTGCCGTCCGTCGAACCGTCGTCGCATAGCAGCAGTTCCCAATCGGAAACGCTTTGGCGAAGAAGGCAGCCGACGGCTTCCGCCAGCGTATCGGCACAGTTATAAACCCCCATTAAAACGGAAATCTCCGGCACGGCGCTGCATCCTTCCTCTCAAGTTTCTCGACAAGTGTACATTTCACAGAATTCGGTAATATTTTATCATATATACCGTCAAAAATCAATAGAGAGTCGGCGCCTTATCCGACAGAAAATTGCAGCGCTGCCATATACAGCAGGCAGACGGCAGCCCGGCAGAAAAGCAAATTTAGAAAAGCAATGCAGCAAAATATTCAACAAATTTAACAGAAAATATTTGTATCATTTTCCTATTTTCATTGGTGATTTTTTGTTATACAATAATAATAGCAAAGGAAAGTCATCCGCTGAATCCAGTTGTTCCGTACTTCTGCCCGATCTGCAATGTGCTGTGCAGCTCTGCCTGCAGCTGCCCTCGACCGGTAAACTTTTCATCCCAAATTGATGAAATGAGGTGAAGGAAATGAAAGTCAAAAAATCAAATGGTCAACGGCGCGGGATTCTGATTACCTTTCTTTTTCTCTGTGTTATTCTTATGATTTTTACAATCCCGCCGCTGATCCGATCGGTGAAGCAAAATGATGTTGTTTCATCGGAAGTTGCCAAGCTATATCAAGAAGATGATTTCAAAAGTCTTGTTCAGCAAGTGCAATCCAAGCCTTCCCTTCAGGAAGTTGATCTGGACGCCTGCGAAGCGCTTGCCAATCGACTGCGTGACGCGGATCCGCAGGTATTTGCCGCTTTGATTCAAAGCAAAGACAGCAATCCTGTTTTACAACAGGCTCTGATAAGCGCTGCGTCTTACAACCATGTTTCCCTGCCGGAAGATGTTGTGGAAGATATTCTTTTGGATACCAATGCCAATACCGACACGCGAATAGAAATGCTTTTCTATTGCAGCGATCAAGGCGAAAAATATTCTGACAGGATCGAAAAGGTTCTGTCAGATGAAGAAATCGGG
The DNA here is from genome assembly GCA_944380845.1 of uncultured Clostridia bacterium. GTDB lineage: Bacteria > Bacillota > Clostridia > Oscillospirales > Acutalibacteraceae > RGIG2774. The sequence goes on from CALWIU010000025.1 coordinate 27,313, forward strand.
TTTTACGCGATTCGGGAGTATTATGGGAAAAACCCCCGAGCAGCTACAGCCTTCGCAGACAACACCTTGCAAGACTATAACGGCACATATTCTCAGCAGCTTCAGGGGGCGCTTTGGGTCAAAACTCAGACTCTTACTGCCAGTTCCAGCGAAAAGGAGCGGCAGGAGTTTGTTTCCTTTTGCGATCGGCTAATCGAAGACAACGCCGAGAATCAAACAACGAAAAAACTGATTCTGAATTATCTTGGTACAATCGACAGTTGGGAATCTCTTCATTATTTGATAGACAACAAAGATTATGTCGAGTTTCTTCCGCTTTTAGCGGATGCAAACAGCAAAACGATTTGCGGCATTCTGGAAGAGGAACCAGATGCACAGCGGCTGGAAGTTGCGCTTCGCGCCATTACCTATGGTGCAAAAGCGCATTTCCATGAAGCGCTGTCCAGCAACATGAACAATCATGCCGCCTTTTATGCCAACCACCCGGATCTTCAATCCTTAGCCGAGCAAGCGCTCTCTCTGGTTCAGGAAGAAGTGCAATGGATGCAAAAATATGGCTCGCAACAGTAAACTGCACGCATCATCTGTAAAAAAGCAGCCGGTTCCCTCGATGGTACCGGCTGTTATTTTTTTACCTTAAAAAAGAAGCACAGTCTGCACCTGAAGCACCGCCCGCCGATCTTTTATCGCGCTTGCGACCCCTGCTTTTCCGGCTTGTTTTCTTTACAGATCACCCGCCTTGCGTCCCGATGCGAAAGCGCGACCAGGCAGTCGCCGACCCGATAAGCGGCGGGAGAATCCGCCGTTCCTCCGCTTTGGCAAACCACAACGGCACCGGGAACAACCCCCATGCGCATTAGACGCTGTCTGGCTTTTTTCCCGCCGGTCAGCGCCGTGACCGTCGCTTCCCTGTTTTTCCTCAGCATACTTGCCCTCATTCGATTCATTCCGCTCCCTCCTGCAATGGCATTCCTTTACAGTATATTCCCGGGAACCATGAACGCTATCGTTTAAATCAACGATTGACGGAAGCGTATTTTTGGTTTACAATAAGGCAGGTACGATATGGAATATTGGAGATTGAAAAAGAATGAAAGGCAAAAAAATCATCGGCGAATTCAAAGAGTTTATATCCAAAGGCAACGCCATGAATCTTGCCGTCGGCGTAATCATCGGCGGCGCGTTTCAGGCCATTGTTAATTCTCTGGTCAATGACATCATCATGCCCGTTGTCAGCCTGTTTACCAGCGGTTTTGATTTTGTCAACAAGCTGTTTATTCCATTGGACGGACAATTTGACGCGTACACGACCATTGAACAGGCAAAAGCCGCGGGCGTTGCTACGCTGAACATCGGTTCCTTTATTTCCGCCGCAATCAATTTCTTTATCATGGCAATTGTGATTTTTACCATTGTAAAAATCCTGAATTCCTTGTCCGGCGAACTGAAAAAGCATACCATCATCGGCGAGCTCGCACCGGAAGAGACACCGAAAAAACCACGCCTCTGCCCCTATTGCAAATGTGAAATCGCGGATGACGCTACCCGCTGCCCGCATTGCACATCGGTACTGACAGAGGAACCCGCTCCCGCAGAGGAGGCAAAAACAGAATGAACCTTCCAGCCGAACTAACCAATATGGTTATGATCGAAGACCGCAAAAAGGAAATGCTGCTGGTTCAGCGCCGCCGCCTGTACTGGACGGGACTTTCCTTCCCCGGCGGCCATGTGGAAGCCGGTGAAAGTTTTTATGATTCCGCTGTCCGAGAGGTCAAAGAGGAAACCGGACTGGATGTACAAGACCTTCGCTTTTGCGGCGTTATCCACTGGTTTGACCGAATCAAAGGCGAACGGTATCTGGTTTTTCTTTACAAAACCGATCACTTTTCCGGCGAACTGCTTCCCGAAACCCAGGAAGGGGAAGTTTTCTGGATGCCGACGGCACAGCTGCGCGACCGGGAAAAAAGAGCAAAGCTCCCCCTTTCTCCGCATTTTGACACCTATCTCGATCTTTTCTTTCAGGAGGAAAAAAGCGAAGCCTTTGCCGTTTATTCATCCGACGGGACAGATCCGGGTTTACTGGTCATAAAATAATTTGAGGTGATTTCATGAAAGATATCTTAATCAATTTTTTCAAAGGTCTTTGGACCGGCGGCACCATGACGGTTCCCGGCGTCAGCGGCGGATCCATGGCGATGATTTTGGGCGTTTACGACCGGCTGGTGTATTCGGTCAGTCACATTTTTAAAGATTTCAAAAAAAGTTTTTTATTCCTTCTGCAATTCGGATTGGGCGGCGTTCTGGGCTTTTTCCTGTTCGCCGGTTTCATTTCCCGCCTGCTGGAAAATCCGACCATGAGCATTCCCCTGCACTTTTTCTTCCTCGGCGCGGTAGCGGGCGGCATTCCGATCATTTTTAAAAGCGCGCAGGTCAAGAAGTTTTCCGCAGGCTGTATTTTATTTCCCATTATCGGCATTGTCTGTGTGGTGCTGATCTCCTTTTTACCGGAGGGGCTGTTCTCCGTCAATTCCTCCGACGGGATGGTCAAGTTTATTCTGTTGCAGCTGTTCGGCGGCTTTATCATCGCTTTTGCGCTGGTTCTGCCGGGTATCAGCACCTCGCAAATGCTCAATATGCTGGGCATCATGGATGAACTGTACGCCGTGATTGACGCGCGGGACATCATGGGGCTGCTCAAATACATTCCGCTTGCGATCGGCGGCGTGGTCGGAACCTTTGTCATTGCAAAAATTCTGGAACCTGCCATGGAGAAATTCCCGCAAGCGACCTACCTGATTATTTTCGGGTTCCTGCTCGGCTCCCTGCCGGAGCTTTTGACCGGCGTGGACTTTGCAAAAGGCAGTACGCTTTCCTGGATATTAAGCGTGGTTGCCGTGGCGGCGGGCTTTGCTGCGTTATACTTCATGTCGAGGCTGGAGATCAAGCGGATCGAAGCAGCGAACCAAACCAAAGAAGCATCCGCAAAAGAATCCGACAAATAACCTTCTTGCCAAAAAAACCGGAAGCAAAATAGCTGCTTCCGGTTTTTTTATGTAGATTGATCTTTACGGTTTTTTGATTTGGGAAAGCTGCTCGCTGACCCAGACCTTGGTATTTGCCGGCAACCGGCTGCCCGCCATATCAAAGACCTTGGAGACGGTAAAGCCCTTCGCCATGCTCAGCATTCCCTTGTTGATATTCATATTCAGCGCTTTCCCCGCCATCGCGATCATCTCGCTGATGAATTTTTCTCCATCCGGGGTTTTCATAATATCGCCGATCTTATCGTCCAGCGTAAAATACCCTTCGCGCACGACGATCTCGGTGCCTTCGGTCGTCAGATCATCAAACCAGTTTTTGCCGTCGTTCTTTCCGCCGCCCTCCGGCACATGATACGCCGGATTCGGCTCGGTGACGCGCTGTATCTTCATGCTGTCCGAACAGCCGTCGGCTTTCGCTTCAATCAGCGTTTCTCCGACTTGTTTCAGCGGAACCTTTTCAAAGACAAAAACCGTTTCGCCTGTCAGCTCAGCAAATTCCTTACCCTCGACAAAAAGAGTGACCTTGGGAAGCGTTGAATACACCTTGACCGTCGTTGTTTCTACCGCGCGGTCATGGTAACGCTTGCCGCAGAGATGGACAAACGGCTCTTTTGTCCATGCGGCCTTATACAGGTAAAAGGAATCCTTTTTCAGTTTACGGTCAAAGGATACCAGTCCCTTATTGTTTCTGCCTTTGACGCCGCCTTCATCGCGCATATCGCTGCCAAAATCAAACATATTCCAAACATGTGTGCTCCACAGGAAGGGACGGGTCGCAAAGGTTTTTATCATCTGCTCATGGTAATACGCCTGATAGTCTTCCGTATAATCCTGCATTTTCGGATTTTCGCTGTGATACGCCGGGATGCCCTCGGCGCCGTATTCGGAAAGGCCAAGGCAAACATCCGGGTTCTGCTTATGGAACGCATCAAGCCAGGGGCCGTTATCCTCAACGCTGCCCATATACCAGCCAAAATAATGGTTATACGACAGGATATCCGTTAAATGATTCAGCGGACTGTCCATCTCCACCATCGAAAGGTTCGCCATGGTGGTCAGGCGCGTATCATCCAGATGATGACACAAATCATTCAGCGCATGTAAATTATCCATCAGCGCCTCCGACGCGCCGCCGATCGTGATTTCATTTGCAATTCCCCAGCAAACAATGGACGGATGGTTATAGTTCTGTACAACCAGTTCCTTCATCTGCATGACGGTATTGGCGCGTGCGCCGGGGGTATCGGAAAATGCGGAAATAAACGGAATTTCCGCCCAGACAATCATGCCGTATTCGTCGCATAGATCATAAAAGGCCTGCGCATGCTGGTAATGCGCCAGCCGGATGGTATTGGCGCCGATCTCGGCGATCAGCTCCATATCCTCTTTCTGCTCTTTTTCCGTGATCGCCCAGCCCATATTTTCGCGGTCCTGATGCCGCGCCACACCGTGAAGCGCATAGGGCTTACCGTTCAGGAAAAATCCTTTTTGCGGATCAACGCGGAAACTGCGCACGCCGAACCGGGCGCTGACGCGGTCAATCACAACGCCTGCGCTGACCAGCTGCGCTTCAGCGGTATACAGGAACGGATCGTTTCTGCCGTCCCACAAATGCGGTTTTTCCAGGCGGAAAACCGCCTCGGCATTGCGGTGGGACACTTCTTTTACCTCTCCATCCACCAGAAAACGCACGGTATCAATAATGGTTGTGCCGGTGCAATAGGCTTTCAGCGTAACCGTTGCCGTTCCGTCATCATTCAGCACCGGTTTGACATAAAATCCCTGATTGCCGTAATAATCCAAATCGAAATGCCGCTTCGGCACCACGATCAGTTTCACATTCCGGTAAATGCCGCCATAGAAGGTAAAATCCGCTGTCCGCGGGTACACATCGGCATGATCGCGGTTATCTGCCATCACGGCGATTTTTACCTTGCCGCGGCGAATATACGGCGTCAAATATACCCGAAAAGTGGAAAAGCCGCCGGTGTGCCGCGCAACAAAAACGCCGTTTGCGTACACTTCACAGCAAAGACTGACGCCCTCGAATTCCAGATACACATCCTCATCTTCACCGGGCAAAACATGAATGGTTTTCATATACCAGCAGGCATCGCGGTAATAATCCATTCCGCCGTCCTGCCCGTCCAGTGCGTTCCATGTATGCGGAAGCGTTACGGTCTGCCAGTCTTTTTTTGGCCGGGAAGGCGTTTTTCCCCGTTTCATCGGTCCTTTATGAAAAGACCAGCCGTCGTTGATAATGGTAATTTTTCTCATTTTACTTTGCCCTTCTTTTTCTGATTCAATTGTTCCATAAAGGTTTCGTCGCCTTTTTTGTCGCCTAAGTTATACAAAACAAGCAGGAAAACAAAACACAATACGCAGCCCACAAAGGGGATCAGCCCCGTAGTGAAACGGACGCGGTCTGCGACCGTTGCCGCCTGTTGGGCAACGGTTAAATTTTCGTCATAGCCGGTCCACGCCAGCGCCAGAGCGGTGATGCCCTGCCCGACGCCCTGCGACGCGTTGCGGCAGAAAGAATAAATGGCGTAAATGGTGCCTTCCTCGCGCTTGCCGGACAGCTCCTCCTGATAATCAATGCAGTCGGATACCATCGCCCAGATCAAAACCATAAAGCAGCTTGTGCCCATCATGGCAATGCCGGCAAACGCCATCCAGGCGTAGGGGCTGGGAAGCGGGATAAAGGTGATGACCGCCGTACAGAGAATCGAAAGGATAAACGGATAGGTACAAACCTGTTTTTTGGTGAACCGGTGCAGCAGGGGTTTGGAAAGAAAGATGCCAACCACCATCGGCAGTCCACAGATCACAACGGCAATGGAAATCAGATCTGTATTTTTATAATACAGCATGAAAATATAATGCAGGTAACTGGTCAGCGTGTTCAGGCAGGAAATCTGTGCAATGGTGGCAAAGCACAAGCCCAAAAGCGGACGATTGCGGAAGAAAGCGCGCAGGGTGAAAAAGATATTGGTATTCTCCAGTTCCTCAGGAAGCGCTTTATCATCATGCACACGCTCTGTTACCAGTTTTGTCAGCGCGGTAAAGGCAACAAGCCCCAAAATGCCCATGACCAAAACGATCCAGACAAAACGGCTGCCGACCGGATCGTCGTTTTGATCGTAAATCAGTTTGGGCACCAGAATCATCAGCGGGATCTGCGCAAGCATGGCACCGACACTGCGGTAAGTGGAAAGGGACGCGCGCTGGTCGCCGTCTTTTGTAATAACAGATTGCAGGGAACCATACGGCACATTGACCGCCGTATAGGCGATACCCCAGAAGAAATAGACCACCAGACAGTATACCACGCGGAACCAGTAATCCGTTCGCGAAATATCAACAAACAAAAGCACGCTTGTCACCAGCAGCGGGATGCAGCCCCAGCGGATCCACGGCAGGAACTTGCCGCCGTCCGTATGCTTTGCCCGGTCACAGAGTCTGCCGATGACAATATCGTTCATGGCATCCAGAATTTTGGAGATCAAAATGATGAACGCGTAATGCACGGGGTCGATGTGCATACAGGTGACAAAAAACAACTGCATATAGTTGTTTGCAAAAGCAAAACTCATATTGCAGCCGAAGTCCCCTAAGCCATAACCGATCTTATCGCGCATGCCAAAGGGTTTGATTTCTTTTTTTTGCACGCACAGAATCACTCTCCCCTTTCCCTTTTGGTAACATTCTAACAATTTCCACAAAAAAAGTCAATACATATCACCAGTTTTACGCAAAATCAGTACAAAAAAGACCGTTTGCCGACAGAAGGGCGAAACGGTCTTTTTCCTTTTTGGTGGTGTATTTGTTTAAATCGCCTTTTTCGGCGCGGGTTCCTCTTTGGTACGCTCAGGATTCAACAGCAGCTTGGGCGCTTCTTCCCCGCGGGCGCAGGCAGGTGTGATAATCACCTTTTCAATGGATCGGTCAGAGGGCGCGTCATACATAATGGGAATCAGGATATTTTCCGTAATGGAGCGAAGGCCTCTTGCGCCGGTTTTCTTTTCCAGCGCGAGATCGGCGATAGCTTCCAGCGCGCCGTCAGCAAACTCCAACTCAATATTATCCATCTCAAACAGGCTTTTATACTGTCTGGTGAGGGCGTTTTTCGGCTCGGAAAGAATGCGAACCAGTGCTTCGCGATCCAATCCGTGCAGAGGCGCAAGGACGGGAATTCTGCCGACGATTTCCGGGATCAGTCCATAACGAACCAGATCCTGCGGAATGACATCCGCCATGACATCCTCAATCGCGATCTGCGATTTGCTTTTCACATCGGCGCCAAAACCGAGAGAAGAAACATTTTTTCGTTTTTCAACGATTTTTTCAATTCCGTCAAAGGCGCCGCCGCAGATAAAGAGGATATTGGAGGTATCGACCTGCAAAAATTCCTGCTGCGGATGCTTTCTTCCGCCGGTGGGCGGAACATTTGCCACTGTGCCTTCCAAAATTTTCAGAAGCGCCTGCTGTACGCCCTCGCCGCTGACATCACGGGTGATGGACGGATTTTCACTCTTGCGGGCGATTTTGTCGATCTCATCCACATAGATGATTCCTTTTTCTGCCCGCTCGATATCAAAATCAGCAGCCTGCACCAAACGCAGCAGAATGTTTTCCACATCTTCACCGACATAGCCGGCCTCTGTCAGGGTCGTTGCGTCCGCAATGGCAAAAGGCACATCCAAAATTTTGGCAAGTGTCTGGGCAAGCATGGTTTTTCCCACGCCGGTCGGCCCCAAAAGAAGCACATTGCTTTTTTGGATTTCCACATCGGATTTGACGCCGTAGGTAATTCGTTTGTAATGGTTATAAACGGAAACGGCAAGGATTCGTTTCGCTTCGTCCTGACCGATCACATATTCGTCAAGCATTTGCTTGATTTCATGGGGTTTCGGAAGATTCCGTTTCACAGCGGGGGCGTTTTTGGCGCTCGGCCGGCGGCGCTCTTTGTAATCCGCTTCATCATCAATAATGGAACAGCACAAATCAATGCACTCGTCGCAGATATACACATTGGGACCCGCGATCATCCGCATGACCTGATCCTGCGTTTTTCCGCAGAAAGAACAGCGAATGGTCTTTTCTTTTCCCTCGTCCTGTTTAGCCAAAAGGACTCATCCTCCTATACTCTGGTGTCAGACAAAATCAAAGAACCTTATCGATCAGCCCGTATTCCAGCGCTTCCTGAGCGGACATATAATTATCGCGGTCCGTATCGAGCGCGATCTGCTCGATGGGCTTTCCGGTATTTTCGGAAAGGATTCGATTGAGTTTATCTTTGATCTTCAAAATATGGTCGGCGACGATCTTCATATCGGACGCCTGCCCGCGGGAACCGCCGGACGGCTGATGAATCATGATCTCGCTGTTGGGCAGGGCATAGCGTTTGCCTTTGGCGCCTGCCGCCAGAAGGAACGCACCCATGGAAGCCGCCATACCCATACAAATGGTGGAGACATCGCATTTGATATAATTCATCGTATCAAAAATCGCGAAGCCAGCCGTCACACTGCCGCCGGGGCTGTTGATGTAAAGGCTGATGTCTTTTTCCGGATCCTGCCCTTCCAAATACAAAAGCTGCGCGACCACAACGCTCGCCGTAGCGTCGTTGACCTCATCGGATAAAACGACAATGCGGTCGTTCAACAGGCGGGAAAAAATATCAAACGCTCTCTCGCCGCGATTGGTCTGTTCGACAACGGTAGGTACCAATGACATGATGTATCAACTCTTTCTGTTTTATTCAGTCAATCACAATAAAATTCCAATATAGTCAAACCGGCGGCAGCGCCGCCGGCTAAACTGATCACTCCACTTGCTGCCGCACAAGACGCGCCGGGAATTTTCACGACATTGTAGTATAGTGCCGCGCTTCGGCGCTTATACATCCGAAAGGCTTATTCTTCAGATTTCTTTTCTGAATCGGCCTTTTTTTCTTCAGAAGCGGCCTTTTTTGCGCTTGTTTTTCTTGTGCGCTTCGGTTTTTCAGCGGGTGCTTCCTCAGCGGGTTTTTTCTCTTTTTCTTCCTCAGCGGGTTTGGGATCGATGCGTTTTACATTGTCGCGAACGAATTCCGCTGTTTTACGGAACAGCAATTCTTCTTTGACTGCGTCTTCGCTGACAGCTTTTTTGACTTCTTCCACATCCATCGAATAGGCGTCAGCCATCTTCGCATATTCAGCAGCCAGATCTTCGTCAGAAACGGTAATGTTTTCATCTTTTGCGATTTTTTCCAGCGCCAGGTCTACACGAACATCTTCCTGCGCTTTGGGACGGTACTGCTCACGCAGAGCCGAAACATCCCCGCCGAAGAGCTTGGCATAAGCGTCAAGGCTGTAGCCCTGCATCTGCAAACGATATTCCATCTCACGCATACTTCTGTCGATGGCGCTTTCGATCATCGCGTCGGGGATCGAAGCCTCGACCAGCTTGGCAAGCGCTTCCAGAGAATGGTTGAGCAACTGCCGGTCAGCAGCCTCTGCGCGGTCTTTTTCAAGTTTTTCACGGGTATTGGCTTTCAGCTCGTCCAGCGTGTCAAACTCGCTGACATCCTTCGCAAAATCATCATCCAGTTTGGGCAGTTCCTTGATCTTCAAAGCCTTCAGCGTGACTTTGAACACTGCGTCCTTTCCGGCGAGATTTTCCGCATACTGTTCAGGGAAGGTCACATTGACATCAAAGCTGTCGCCGACAGCATGGCCGACGATCTGCTCTTCAAAGCCGGGAATAAAGGTTCCGCTGCCCAAAGTCAGGTCATAATCTTCCCCTTTGCCGCCGTCAAAAGCAACGCCGTCCGTAAAGCCTTCAAAATCGATGTTGGCAATATCGCCGTCCTGCGCATTTCTGCCGTCGACATCGATCATACGGGCGTTTTCTTCCTGCATATGGGAAAGTTCATGCTCCACATCCTCATCGGTTACCGGTGCGGCGGCTTCACTTTCCACTTCCATGCCCTTATACTCACCCAGTTGGATTTCGGGTTTGGAAGCTACTTTCACTTTCAGTTCAACGCCGTCTTTGCCAATGGAAACAATATCCAAATCAAAAGGAGCGGAGACAGCGTCAACGCCGGATTCCTTCAGCGCTTCGGAATAAGCGGTGGGGAACACATCGTCCAGCGCGTCTTCATAAAACACGCCGGTGCCGTACAGCTTCTCAATGAAGGCACGGGGCGCTTTGCCCTTGCGGAAGCCGGGAACATTGATCTTATTTTTTTGTTTGAGATAAACCTGATTGACAGCCGCCTCAAATGTCGCGCCATCCACGGTAACGGTAAGGGTATACTCGTTCTCGCCGGTCTTTTCTGATACTTTCAGAGCCATTTTTCATAACCTCCGGTTTAATCTGTTGATCTTTGTTGGATATAACCGTGATATTATAGCAGATTCTTTTGAGAATTTCTACTGTTTTTTTAAGATTTTCCGGAATCATTCAGATTTCTCAATCAATTTCGGGCAAAAAGAGAGAAAATCCGCTGAAACCAGAGAGAAGGTGATGCCATCGCGGGTAAATTTTTGATATCTGCCGGTGCGCTCTCCGTGCATATGTCCGAAAAAGCAGCGGCGGATCTCATATTCGAGCAAAACGGAATAGATCTCGTCACAAACGCTTTCGCCGTCGTCATAAAAGGGCGGATAATGCAGAAAGACCACCGGTTCCAGTCCCGTCTGCAACGCCTTTTGGATCGACAGGCGAAGTCTGCCTGCCTCTCGCCGGATGACCTTGCCGCCATCCGCTTTTTCCTCCGCGCCCCAGCCTCTGGTTCCGCAAACGGCGATGCGTTCCGCCTCGACTGCATTGTTAAACAGGAAGGTCAGCGACAGCAAACCGAATTTCTCCTTCGCTTCTTCCAGCTTTTTCATGGTCACCCACCAATAGTCGTGGTTGCCTTTAAGCAGGATCTTTCTGCCGGGCAGCTCATGAAGAAAGCGAAGATCTGCCGCAGCCTGTTCAATATCCATCCCCCAGGAGATATCCCCGGGGATCACAACGGTGTCGTCCGGCTGCACCAGCCGACGCCAATTGCTTTCAAGGCGCGACACATAATCCTGCCATCCGGGAAAAACATCCATCGGCTTATCGCAGGCAAAAGAAAGATGTGTATCGCCGATTGCAAATACTGCCATGGTATTCCTCCGGAATTGCCCTTTCGTCAAAAAATTACGCCAGACCCAGCATCTGATAGACTTTTTCGCTCATTTCCGTCTTGTCGCAGACATCGGTAAAGCGGGGCGTCTGCCCACGCAGGGAGCGAAGCTGTTCAGGAGCGGGAACTTTCGTTTTTTCTTCCAGTTCATGCACCATGGAAAATTCATCTTCCGAACGAATGCTTCCGTCGGTCAGCGCGTCTAAAACGCTGGCGGAAAATTTATAAGGACTGGCCGTAGAGGCGATCACCGCCGGCGTCTGATCGCCGGTCTTTTGCAGATACGATTCATACACATGAACCGCGACCGCCGTATGTGTGTCGCACAGATAGCCTTTTTCGCGGAACAGCCGCGCGATGGTCTCTTTGGTTGCCTGATCGTCGCAGTATCCGGCAGCAAACAGCTCTTTCACCTTGGCGGCGACAGCATCGCTGACGCGGAAGGTGCCGTTTTCGGCAAGGGAGGCATACAAAGAGCGAATCACGCTGTCGTCTCCATCCGAAAGCATAAACAGAAGCCGCTCCAAATTGCTGGAAATCAAAATATCCATGGACGGGGAAATCGTTGTGTAGAACTTACGGTTTCTGTCATAGAATCCGGTTTCAATAAACTCGGTCAAAACATTATTGGCATTGGACGCGCAAATCAGCTTGTTGACCGGCAGCCCCATCCGTTTTGCATAATACGCGGCAAGGATGTTGCCAAAATTGCCGGTGGGAACAACAATGTTGATGGGATCCCCCATTGCGACCTTCTTTTGCGAAACCATATCGGCATAAGCGGAAAAATAATAAACGATCTGCGGAACCAGTCTGCCCCAGTTGATGGAATTGGCAGAGGAAAAAACATAACCGTTTTTCAGCAGTTTTTCCTTGATGGCAGGATCGGTGAAAATTGCTTTTACGCCGCTTTGCGCATCATCAAAATTACCGCGGATGGCACATACGCCGACATTATCACCCTTCTGGGTGGTCATCTGCAATTTTTGCATCGGGCTGACGCCATCCACAGGATAAAACACCAGAATGCCGGTGCCTTCCACATCCCGGAACCCTTCCAGCGCCGCTTTGCCCGTGTCGCCTGAGGTGGCGACCAGAATAATGATCTTGTTATGATTGTTGATTTTTTTGGCGCTGCCGGTCAAAAGATAAGGTAAGATCTGAAGCGCCATGTCCTTGAAGGCGCAGGTCGGACCGTGCCAAAGCTCCAAAATGTTCAGGTGCTCGTCAGCGCTGACGACCGGCGCGGGAACAGAGCCGCTGAACTTTCCGCCGCCGTAGGCGCCCTGCGCATAACGGCGAAGCTCTTCTTCGCTGAAGTCCTCCAAAAACAGGCGCAGCACGGAAACGGCGCGTTCGATATAATCCTTGTTTTGAAGCGACTCTAAAAACGCCCTGTCGATGGCAGGAATGCTGACAGGAACAAACAGACCGCCATCCTCGGAAATACCCCGGGTGATCGCCTCGGCGGCGCTGATTTTGACTTCATGATTTCGTGTTGATGTATAAAGCATAATTTCGTCCTTTCAGAATACAGCTTTTGTCACCAAAACAGTATAACAACAACTGCTGAAAAAGTAAAGAGCTGTCTTGTGAAAAGCAAAAAAGGGCCATTCCGCCGGAACTGACGGAATCTGCCCCTTGCTCAGCGCAGCTTATTTGCTTGTTTTTGCGGCGGATTTTTTTGACGCTTCGGCTTTTTTGGGCTCTGCCGTTTTCTTATCAGCGGCCTTGGGCGCTTCTACTTTCTTTTCAGCGGCCTTAGGTGCTTCCGCTTTCTTTTCGGCAGCCTTGGGCGCTTCCGATTTCTTTTCAGCGGCTTTCGGCGCCTGCGCTTTCTTTTCGGTTTTCTTTTCCGCAGAAGCCGGGTGTTTTTCTTCCTTCTTCGGTTCCGCTTTTTTGGCGGCGGGTTTTTTCGCTGCCGCTTTTTTGGCTGCGGGCTTTTTCTCTTCCTTCGCCATCAGATCAACGAGCATCAGCGCGTGATCCACACTGCCTTCCACCTGAAGAGCACCGTTCAGGAAAAGCTGAACCGGATCGGCCTTTTTCGCAAGGACCGCTTCCAGATTGGCAACGGACAGAGTAATCATTGAGGTGTGATCTCTGTAATCATAAGGTTCGACGGAAAAGACACCGTTCACGAAGGCAACATAGAAGGTGCCCGCGCTTTCATCTTCCGTCATGTTGACCTGAATCGCAAAAGGCTCGGTCAATTTGGATTCGTCAACCGTTCCGTATTTCGCTTTGAGTTCGTCAAATTTTTCACGGAAAGTCATGGGTACATTTCCTCTCTTTATCTTTGTTTTGGAAATAGTATACCACTTTTTCCGAAAAAATTCCAGTACCGGCAAGGTGGTTTTTGAAAAAAATTCGTTTTTGGAGGAAAAATTTATTCCGTTAATTTTAAAAAAATCTGTGCAAAAATGGCAAAAAATCAGCTTGCGCACTTATTTTCCGGCATAAGGACGCTTTTGCTTCTCGCCGTCCTTGACAAGAAAGCGACGGCGTAATAAAATAGATGGGAAATCTATGGAAAGAGGCGCTTGTATGCTGACACTTGATAAATTCTATCATGCCGCCTATGTTTTGAAAGATGTGATCCACCAAACGCCGCTGGTTCACGCTCCGGGGATCAATCCTGCCGCGGATATTTATCTGAAACCGGAAAATCTGCAATTGACCGGTTCCTTCAAACTGCGCGGCGCTGGCTATATGATTTCCTGCCTGTCCGACGAAGAAAAACGGCGCGGTGTAATTGCCTGTTCCGCCGGTAACCACGCGCAGGGCGTGGCGCTGGCTGCCACCAAATACAACATCAAATCCCTGATCTGCCTGCCGGATGGCGCGCCGATCTCCAAAGTGGAGGCGACCAAATCCTATGGCGCAGAGGTCTGCATGGTGAAAGGCGTTTACGACGATGCGCATCAAAAAGCCTTGCAGCTGCGCGACGAAATGGGTTATACCTTTGTACATCCCTTTGACGACGAAAATGTCATCGCCGGTCAGGGAACTATCGCCCTGGAAATTTTACAGGAGCTGGATGATACGGACGCGATCGTTGTTCCCATCGGCGGCGGCGGTCTTTGCTCCGGCATCGCTTTCGCTGCAAAAACGCTGAAACCCGATATCAAAATTTACGGCGTCCAGGCGGAGGGCGCACCCAGTATGTTCAATTCCGTTCACGACGGCAAAATCGAAACGCTTCCCTCTGTTTCCACCATCGCCGACGGCATTGCCGTCAAACAACCCGGCGAAAAAACCTTTCGCATTTGCGGTCAATATGTCGACGATATCGTAACCGTTTCGGAGGATGAGATTTCCACCGCGATTCTGACGCTGATCGAGCAGCACAAAATGATTGCCGAGGGCGCGGGCGCTGTTTCGGTTGCGGCGGCGCTGTTCAACAAAATTCCCATCGCGGGTAAAAAAGTCGTTTGCGTCGTCTCCGGCGGCAACATTGATGTTACCATCCTCTCTCGTGTCATCAAGCGCGGCCTGCTGATGACCGGAAGATCCTCAAGCCTTTGCATCGAGCTGCTCGACAAACCGGGACAGCTCATGGATGTGTCCGCCATCATTGCAAAATACGGTGCGAATGTGATCTCCGTGCATCATGAACGCGCCGGTGAGTCAAAAGACATCAACGGCTGCTATCTGCGCATCGTGCTGGAGACAAGAGATTTTGATCACATTCACAAGATCAACGATGCCCTGACCAAAGCCGGGTATCATCTGGTCTAACGATAGAAAGGAAGATGTAAACCATGCTTGAAAAAATCCATACCGACAAAGCTCCCGCCGCTATCGGTCCTTATTCACAGGCGATCAAAATCGGCAACCGCATGCTGTCATCCGGACAGATTGCCATCAATCCGGCAACGGGCAACATCGAAGGAACAACCATCAAAGAGCAGACGGTTCAGGTTTGTGAAAATCTGAAAGCGGTTTTGGAAGCTGCCGGTTCCTCTTTGGAAAAAGTGGTCAAAACCACTTGCTTTTTAAAGGACATCGGCGATTTTACCGCCTTTAATGAAGTTTATGCCCAATACTTCACCGAAAAGCCCGCCAGAAGCTGTGTCGGCGGTCTGCAATTGCCCAAAGGCGCCCTGGTAGAGGTTGAAGTGATCGCGGAATTATAAGCAGCAGAAAAAATGCCGTCCCATTTGGGGCGGCATTTGTCGTGTAGAAAAAGGATCCTTTTTCTACACGCTGCCAGACTGCGAGAAATGAGGCTGAAGAAAGGCTTTGGCGATTTGAGCCGTACAAAGGTACTGCCATGTCGCCAAAGCCTTTCAGCCAATCAGATGTTTTTTGTGTTTATCGGTTAATGATTATTTTTCAGGTTGTGCTGAATCCTTTTTGCCTGTTGTTTTGGCGGTTCAGCCCACTTTATCGTCTGTCTGAATGCCGTCCCATGTGGGGCGGCAATTTTATTTTCAGAATGCGCGGTCCTTATCTTTCTGCGCTTATCGCAAACCGATCATTGCCGAATGCGCCGCTTCTGCCGCCTCGAATCGAACCAAAGGCTCCGGACGGCAGAAGCCGCTTACCGATACCGATGGCGCAGATTTTTTCCGATAACGGCGCCAATCAGAGAAAACAGCAAAATCACAAGCAGCGTCACAGCCAGTTGCAGCCCTTCCATGCTGCCGGCAAGGCGAAGAACCAGCGTATGCAGCACAAGGAAGCCGAGCGCGTATGCCAAACCGGACAAAACGCCGCGCAAAGGCAGGCGCCCGGCTGCAAACAGGGCGGCGACGGCGGAGGAAAAACCGGCAGCCGCCGGATAAATCAACCAGAGATACGGGAAATCCAACGCTTTCAGGTAACAAATATATCCCAGAGAGAAAAACAGAAGCAAAAAGCAAACCGTATGCAGCAGGATGCTTCCGGCGATTACCAGCAGCAGACGGCGCTTGTTCGCGTCCCCTTCTTTTTTTTCTTTCTTTTTGTTCAACCGCTTCATCATACGCTTTGCCACCTCACTGCAAGATATGTTCCGTATCTGCCGGATATGACGCTTTACCGGCAAAAAAGTCTTTTCACGAAAAGGCACACCCATTTTCTTCTCGTTACAGCAAGGGGAAAAGGAACGCGGCGTCCCGCCCGGATATTGGCAGGCATTCTCCTTCATACAGAGCATAAGGCATGGCGGCGAATCGGTTGACCATACAAAAAAAGCCGGACGGCTGAGCCGTCCGGCAAAGGATAACAACCAAAAACGGTTACGACAGCGAATTATTCGCCCTTCATTTCAAGCAGTTTTGCCGTACCCTTATATGCTTCCTCACTGAGCTTGATGGAATCAAAAATAGCAGCTTTGATATCATCTTCCTGAACGCCCAGCTCGAGGCAGTATTTCTTATCGGTGAACAGATTCATGTTCATGATTTTCGGCAGGAACATGGGATCCATACCACTGTCAATGCCGCGCTTTTTGTAATCTTTGACAACGCGGCCCATACCCATCTGCATCATCCACGCGGGAACGCCGATGATCTTACGGTCTGCGCCCATGCCGCGGGCATCATAAACAATGGAAAGGAACTCTTTCCAGGTCATGTTATACATACCGATCGGCCATGCTTTGAAGCCGTGGACTTCTTTTTCCGCTGCACCGGCAATGGTCTGACCGACCTGTTTTGCGGTCAGCATGGTGGTGCCGCCCTTCGGATACATGGTGAAGGGCCACTTATCCATAAAGGCGATCTGCTCAATCAGGATAACCCAAACGGGGCGTCTGCCGGGCTGTGTGCCAAAAATGTAAGGCAGCTCCAGAACAGAAACATCAAAAGTATCGTCAGCAAAGGATTTGCAGACATTTTCCTGATCGATACGGCTCTTGATGTAGGGGTTATGCTCGCAGATCGGCATTTCCGGATGGCTCTTGGCAAGGCCGGAGAAATACGAGCCGAGAACGACCGCACGCTTCAGACCCATCTCTTTGCAAATCGGAAGGATTCTCTTCAGCGGGGCAATGTTGTACTTATAGTAGTATTCATAGACCGGGGCGGGGAATTCCACACGCTCGTCAACGCCGGCGGCAAAAATGAAGACATCGCAGCCCTTTGCCATTTCACGGATCTCATCGTCGGTTTTCTTGTTGATATCACCGAAAATGATCTCCATTTCCTTCGGGATCGGAGCGCCTTCGGGCAGAGGAGGAAGAGCAACCGTAGTCACCTGATGACCACGCTCAATCAAGACTCTTGCGGCTTCACACCCCAAAAGACCGGTACCACCAATCATAAATACTTTCATGATTTTCACCTTTTCTTTCTTTCTGGAAAAGCGGCCTGCACAGCCAAACTTTTCCGCGGTTGGTTATAGTATAATACGAACGGCGAAAAGTTTCAAGAACTATTAAAAAATTATACAACAAATTGACAATTTAACCGGTTTTTCCCGATTTGCCGGGCAAAAGAGATGCCCGTAAACGACCGGATCGGCTAAAATCACCCGCGGCAGCAGCCGCTGACGGCAGCGAAATTGCAAACCTTCGGCTGCCGGTTTATTTTTTCGCGGCGGCGCGCGCTTTTTCCTGTTCTTTTTCTTCCTGCTTTTTCGCCAGATCGTTGGTATCCATGGATTTCCCGTAAACCCAGAACCGGCAGACAAGGAATTCCGTCACCATATTACAGATCATGGTAACAGCCAGCACAATGTATTCGTTCACGCCGGCGTCTTCCGCCATATTGCCCAGCCATGTGGAAAGCGGCGTAAAAATACAATAATAAATGGCGACCTTCAGCATGGCGATGGGAACATTGTTCGCCGACTTGAAGGTAAAACGGCGGTTCACCGTAAAATTATAAAGCACCGACAAAACCAACGCCGGTAAATAGCTCAGCCAATAATCCAGCTTGAAAACCTCATTCAAAAGCGTAAAAGTAAGAACCTGAATGATGCCGGCACCCAGCGAAAACGCGACGAATTTTGCGACGCGGATCAGGGTTTGCCTGGCGGCGGGTTTCTTTGCGGACGCATTTACAGTTGCTTGGGACATAATAACTTTCCTTTCTCTCAAGATCAAAGGCTGTGCCATAAAATTTGCTTTTATTATACGCCGGAATGGGTTTTGCTGTCAATAAGATGAAAGCCGACAGCTTTTTCAGCTGCCGGCTTTTTTTGATTTAAACATCCAGGCTGGAAAATTTTCGTGTCAAAACGGGAATGACCGCCTTGCCGGAACAAACCTGCACCGCTGCAACGATACAGCTGATAATAACGGCAAGGGCAAAAATCATGCCGGCAAAGGGAACAAGAAGCGTCCAGCAGAGCAGCGCGGTCAGCATCAGGGCAAACGCCTGCATAATATACAGCTTTAACGCCTGCTTGATATGGAAGCGGACATACTCGGACTTTGGCGCCAGAATGCCGGCGGCAATCACTCCTAAAAAAGAAAACAAATACGGCAGCACCGCATACAGCTTATTTTCGGAAATAT
The DNA here is from genome assembly GCA_944380845.1 of uncultured Clostridia bacterium. Classification (GTDB taxonomy): domain Bacteria; phylum Bacillota; class Clostridia; order Oscillospirales; family Acutalibacteraceae; genus RGIG2774. The sequence goes on from CALWIU010000025.1 coordinate 45,968, forward strand.
CCTTCGGGTCAAAGGAAGCGGTCTTATCATAAATATCATATACCGGCTGCGCATACGGCGGTGTTTGATAAGACGGCTGACCATAGGAAGGCGAATAGCTGCCGCCCATATCGGCCGTTTCAGCAGAAGCATTTTGATAACCGCAATTGGAACAGAAAATCGCTCCATCATCCATTGGAGCGCCGCATTTTTGACAGGTACGCATCATAAAAACCTCCTTAATTTGCAGGGCGTAAAAATCCGTTTCTGCTTTGTTTCATATCTATGCTCCGCACAGCCGGAAAAGCATTCGGAAAACAGAAATTTATGCGCAGAGCGCACAACGGAAAACGCTTATTGACATGATATCAAAAAATCTTCCGATTTTCAAGATGTTTCACTGCATTTCGTCAAAAAAGGACGGTTCTGCTTCCGGGTTCCGCCGGCTGGGACAGAGGATAAAACAGATAAACCCGTGTATTCTTCCGAAAAGAAAAACACACGGGCGATACAAATGATCGAAATCTTATCTGTCAGACAGCTCTGGTAACCTTGCCGGAGCGAAGGCAACGGGTGCAAACATTGATTCTTTTGGGTGTACCGTTCACAACGGCCTTGACCTTAACAACATTGGGTTTCCAGGTTCTGTTGGAGCGTCTGTGGGAATGGGAAACCTTGATCCCGAATGTAACTCCTTTGCCGCATACATCACATTTTGCCATGCGGAACACCTCCTTTACTACGGGTTCACTTTCAAAACGCATACGATATCTTAACAGAATTTTTTTGAAAATGCAAGGGGTTTGCAAAAAATTTTCGGTTTCTTACAAGAAATATCTTGCTTTTTTTCACCGAATCGGCTATAATAGGCAGAAAAAGAACATTCGTTCGGCTGGTTTTTTCTTCCGGGTCTTTCCTGCCTTTCTATTGATTTTTTGTCGGTTCTGGTGTATGATAGACAGGATTGATACTGAAAAAATGCAGCCGCAAAACGGAAAGGATGCAATAGCATGGCAGCTGATAAAGAAAAAGCTCTGAATACCGCTCTGGAGCAGTTGGAAAAACGCTTTGGCGCGGGAACCATCATGCGCCTTGGCTCTACGACCGCCCTGAATGTGGAAGCAATTTCGACCGGGTCACTGACGCTGGACGCCGCTACCGGTATCGGCGGCGTCCCGAAAGGACGCATTGTGGAAATTTTCGGACCGGAATCTTCCGGTAAAACGACCCTCGCACTGCACATCGTTGCCGAAGCGCAAAAGCAAGGCGGCGAAGCGGCCTTTATCGATGCGGAACACGCGCTGGATCCGGTGTACGCCGCCAATTTGGGAGTCGATGTCGATTCCCTGCTGGTCGCACAGCCGGATAACGGCGAACAGGCGCTGGAAATCGCCGAGTCTCTGACCCGCTCGGGTGCTCTGGATGTTATCATTGTAGACTCGGTGGCGGCGCTGGTGCCCCGCAGTGAAATCGAAGGCGACATGGGCGAAAGCCATGTCGGCCAGCACGCGCGGCTGATGTCGCAGGCGCTGCGGAAACTGGCGGGAGCCGTCAACCGTTCCAATACCATCATTATTTTCATCAACCAGCTTCGTGAAAAAATCGGCGTGATTTACGGCAATCCTGAAACAACCACCGGCGGCCGGGCGCTGAAGTTTTACGCCTCCATGCGCTTTGATGTGCGCAAGGCGGAACAGCTCAAAGGCTCCGGCGGCGAATTCATCGGTTCGCGCACGCGTGTGAAGATCGTGAAAAATAAAGTCGCTCCGCCTTTCAAGGAAGCGGAATTTGACATCATGTACGGCAAGGGCATTTCAAAAGTCGGCGAGATCATTGACATTGGCGCGAAATACGATATCATACAAAAAAGCGGCGCGTGGTTCTCCTATAACGGTTCCCGGCTCGGTCAGGGACGCGACAACGCCAAACAGTTTTTAACCGATAACCCCGAGCTGATGGCTGAAATTGAGCAGAAAACCATTGCCGCCATGAAAGAAGCGGCTGCCAACGCCAAAAAGCCCGCCTCACCGAAGACCGCCGTTAAAAAAGCAACCGCCAGCGAAAAAGCGGACGCGGTATCCAAAGCAGAAGCAAAAGCCATGCTGGACATTACGGTGGACGAGGACGAATAACCCGGAGTGAGCAACCATGAGAATTACCACCGAGCAGACAAAAAACGGAAAGATTCGTGTTTTTGCCGACGGAGAGTATTCTTTTACGGTCAGCGGTGATTTCTGGTATTCCTTTTCGATTTATGACGACGACGAAATTTCACCTGAACGCCTTTCCGAAATCCAGCGGATGGCGCTGGTGAACCGCTGCATCGGCAAAGCCTATTCCCTGCTGGCGCGCCGCGCACATTCCGAATGGGAACTGCGCAGAAAGCTGTCGGGCAGTTTTGACGAAGATGCGGTCGATCAGGCAATTGCGCAGGCAAAGGAGCTTTCCTTTTTAGACGATACGCGTTACGCCGCCGATTTGGCGGAAGAATTGCTGCGCCTGAAACACTATGCGCCTTCCCGCATTCGTGCCGAGCTGTTAAAACGCGGCGTCAGCCGTGACGATGCAGACAGCGCCCTTGCCACGCTGGATTTTGACGCGCAAAGGGAACTTCTCTTTTTATTGACGGAAAAACTCGTGTGGGATCCCTCTGATGAAAAGGATCGGAAACGCGTTTTTCTTTCCTTACAGCGCCTTGGCTACTCCTATTATGATATTCAGGACGCGATGAACGACTTTCCCCGAAAAGAGGAAGATGAATGAGTAAAATCGGTTTTATTTCTTTGGGCTGTCCCAAAAATCAGGTGGACGGAGAACGGATGCTTGCCCTTCTGCAAAACGCTGGGCATGAAATCGTTGACGACATTGACGGCGCGGATGCGGTCATTGTCAACACCTGCGCGTTCATTGAGGACGCGAAAAAGGAAGCGATCGAAACCATTTTAGATGTGGTCTCAATGAAGGAAGATGGTATGATCGGCAAGGTCATTGTGACCGGCTGTCTGCCGGAACGCTACCGGGAGGAACTGCTGAAAGAAATCCCCGAAGCGGACGCCGTGCTGGGCATCGGCGCCAACGGCAACATTGTTTCCGCAGTAGAACAAGTGCTTTCACAGGACGAAAAGCTGGAAACCTTTCCGCCCAAAACCGAGCTGCCCGAAAACGGCGAGCGGCTGCTGACCAGTCCCCCTTATTGGGCTTATCTGAAAATCGCCGAGGGCTGTTCCAACGGGTGCACTTACTGCGCGATTCCGAAAATCCGCGGCAAATTCAGAAGCCGCGACCCGAAAGATATTCTTGACGAAGCGGCTTCTCTTGCCGGTCAGGGCGTAAAAGAACTGATTCTGGTCGCGCAGGATACCGCCCGTTACGGGGAAGATATCTGCGGCAAACCCGCGCTGGCGGCTCTTTTAAGAGAACTGGTAAAAATTGACGGGATCCGCTGGATCCGCCTGTTGTACTGCTATCCGGAACGGCTGAGCGACGAGCTGTTGGATTTGATGGCAACAGAAGAAAAAATTCTCCCGTACCTGGACATTCCCTTCCAGCACGCGGACAAGGATATTTTGCGCGCCATGGGGCGTCCCGGCAGCGGCGAGGAATATCTGACGCTTCTTGAAAAGATCCGTCAGAAAATTCCCGGCGTTACCATCAGAACCAGCCTGATTGCCGGATTTCCCGGCGAATCGCCGGAAGCGTTTGAGCGGCTGGCGGAATTTGTGAAAGAAGCGCGGTTCGACCGGCTTGGCTGTTTTGCCTACTCCCGCGAGGAAGGCACCAAAGCCTTTGACCTGCCGGATCAGATCGACCAGCAAACCAAACTGGATCGCGCGCAGATTATTGAGGAACAACAGGGGTTTATCACCGAGGAAAAAGCCCGGGAAAAAATCGGCATGGAGCTGCCTGTACTGGTAGAGGGGTACGACGGATACACCGACAGTTACAACGGAAGAAGCCCTGCCGATGCGCCGGAAATCGATCGCTGTGTCTATTTTACTTCTGAGAAAGAGTTAAATGACGGCGACCTTGTTACTGTGCGTATTTTTTCCTGCCGGGACGGAGATTTACTCGGTGAAGTTTGCGGCTGATACCACCCTGAAAGGAGCTTTTCCGCATGAAAAGCACAACGATGAATACCCCAAACAAACTGACCATCGCCCGCATGATCCTCACGCCGATCTTTTTATTTGTTTTTACCTTTGAAGCCATTCCGCAGCATGAGCTGTGGGGAACGATTCTTTTTGTCATCGGTTCCTTTACCGACTTTTTGGACGGAAAAATTGCCCGGAAACAAAATATTGTTACGACTTTCGGCAAGCTCACCGATCCCATTGCCGACAAAATGCTGACCACCGCTGCGCTGCTGATCTTTTTACGCGAAGGGCTTTGCAGCGTGTGGATTCCCATGATCGTTCTGACAAGAGAATTTGCCGTTGCTTCGGTGCGTATGGTATCCTCTGCCCAGGGGCTGGTCATTCCCGCCAATGTTTGGGGAAAACTGAAAACCATCAGCCAGATGATTTTCACCATTTTTATCATGGTTCTGATGATTTTAGAGAGCAATTCGCTGCTGCCGGCGTCTTTCCCGCTGGCGACTCTTTCCAATATTTTATTATGGATCACCGCCGTATTGACCATCATCTCGGGCGTGATCTATGTGGTGAATGCCGCTAAAGTCATCGATTTTACCAAATGAGAGGTTTTTACATATGCAGAAGTGGGACAAAAACCGCCCTGTTACAGCTGTGATCGTGGGGTGCGGCCATCGCTCCATGATCTATGCGTCTTACGCAAAAGAACACCCGGATCAACTGAAAATCGTCGGCGCTGCCGACCCGTCCGAAAAGGCGCTGCGGCAGGCGGCGGAAGAATACGACATCAAGAGCGAAAGGCTGTTTGCGTCCGCGCAGGCGCTCGCCGCTGTTCCGCCGTTCGCCGATGTGGTTATCAACGGCACCATGGATCAGCAGCATGTGCAAACTTCCCTGCCGCTTCTGCGCGCAGGATATGATATGCTGCTGGAAAAACCCTTTGCCGTTACCGCCGATGAGGCGCGGGAACTGCTGGACTGTGCCCGGCAAAACGGGAACCGGGTCATGGTTTGCCATGTGCTTCGTTACGCACATTTTTACCAAGCCATCAAAAAGAGGCTTCTTGCGGGCGAAATCGGCAAAATCATTACCATCGTTTCCAACGAATATGTTTCCTACGATCACATGGTGACCTCGTATGTACGCGGGAAATGGGCAAAATTTGAAAACTGCCATTCCTCCATGCTGCTGGCCAAATGCAGTCATGACATTGACATTCTGACATGGCTGCTGGGGACGGATCATCCCCGGAGCGTCTGTTCGTTTGGCAGCCGTTCTCTGTTTCGGGCAGAAAATGCCCCAAAAGAGGCAGGGAGCCGGTGCACGCTGGACTGTCCGCTGGTTGATCGCTGTCCGTATTCCGCAAAAAGGATTTATCTGGATCGTCCCGGCGCATGGGACGGCTATGTCTGGAAAGATTTTGGCTGCAAGCGCCCCGACAGCATGGCTGTCATGCTGGAAAGTCTCAGCACGGACAATCCTTACGGCAGATGCGTTTTTCGCTGTGATAACGATGTTGTTGACCGGCAGTCGGTGCTGATCGAATTTCAAAGCGGCGCAATCGGGTCGCATAATATGATCGGCGGCGCAGCAGGCGGCGGCAGAACCATTCATATAACGGGAACGGCTGGCGAAATCTACGGTTCTTTTGAACAACAGAAATTGCATATCAAACACATTCATCCCACGCCGGACAGCCTGTTTGACGAAGAAGTGCTCGATTTTTCCGATGAAGATCTGAGCGGCCACGGCGGCGGCGACGCCCGTCTGATGGAAGATCTGATCCGGTTTGTGCGCGGCGAAGAAACATCGGTTTCCTGCACCGGTCTTGCCGACTCCATGCCCGGTCACATGACCGTTTTCATGGCGGACAAGTCCCGCCTTGCCGGGGGCGCCCCACAGAAGATCGCGCTTGGCGACGCAATAAACACTTATTAAAACGGAGGTCTTTTTCATGGCAAACAAAAACAACCCCACGAAGAAACAACGCATTGATCTGATGGCAATCTTTTTCGGCGTCATGCTCTCATCCTTTGTCGTCGGCTGTCTGGTTGGAAACATTGAGCCGTACATTGGCGACGGAACTGCCGCTACCGCGCTGAGAACCGGGCTGTATGTGATGATCGGTGCCACCATGGTCATTAACGGCACGGTATTGCTCGCTCAGTATCTGTCCCGCCGCACAACCGTTTTCCGCACCGTTGCCGCCGTGCTTTGGCCGCTGACCGTGATAATCGGCGGGCTTGTCTGTGCTGTCGTTGCCATTCCCTATCAAATTTACAATATCATTCGTATTGCTGCAAATAAAAGCGGCAAGGAACCGGCCGCGTCAAACAACGAATAACCGGCTGCCCTGCTAACGATCAGAAATCCCCGATGTGACAAGAACACATCGGGGATTTTCTATCCTGTATTTTCTATAAAAGTTGCTTACGGAATGCCGGCAAGGCAGACGGGGGAAAACACTGCGCCGACGGCAAAAACCTTTTTTTGTGGGATTTGCCGCTTCAGGCAACTTTTTTCACTGTCGCATGTCGTGCCTTGTACCCGTTCTTATGATTCTACAATAATGTTTACGGTGAAAGAATCGACAATCGCCGTTTGACTGATTTGCACATTTTGCTGCTTGAATGTCACCTGATATTCCCCGGGCACATCAGAAGAAATAGAATAGGAATAGATGACAGGATCACCGGGGTTCCCCTCACCGGAAATATCTTTGGAAAGTTGAATTTGCAGATTTTCATCGGATCCTTCCGGATCGAGCCAGAATATCGAGCCGCTGCCGGCACTGGTCAGGCCTTTCAAAAGATAGGTCTGCCCTGCTTTCAGGACGGCTGAAGCGTCATTCAGATTATCCAGACCAACAGCACTGCGCAAAATTTTGCGCGCCGTCGAAGAGGAAAAAGTTCTGTCACTACTCGTTGCCGCGTCGAGCACGCTGGCGGCGGCATTTTCCTGCCAGTCACCGTTCGGCAGAGCCTCAAGTCCGACGGCAGCCCGCAGGCACAATCTTGCATCAGCGGTGCTGATTTTTCCACTGCCATCCAAATCACCGGGCCGGTATGTCATTACCGGCGGCAAGGCATCTGGAACTTCATCGGCGGAAACCGGAAGAATCGCTGCACCGAACAGCAGGGAAAGACACAATACGAAAATCAATCCTTTTTTCATGTTATTTTTCTCCTCTCACAATTGGCAAGCGGCAATGATTCAAAGTCCCCAATGTTCTATGGAAACAGACGGCGTCTGCCATTAACCACCCCGGGCAAAAGCGTCCGAAGGCACAATCCCAGCGTTCCCATCTCTGCACCCATTTCATTGCCGTTTTGAACAATTCTTATTTTGCAGCATAAAAAGACACTGCTCTTTTTCGGAAAACCATCTGCTGCATGGGATTCACCCTCTTTCATGAATATCGGCAAATAGCATAGATTATTGATAATATTATTTATTTTTCATATACTATTACCAATTTTATTTTACCAAAATTTGACACACAGATGTAAAGCAAATTTTAATATTCTGTAAACATACAATACAAACGCGCGGATTTCGTCTGATCCGGCAGCGAAAAAAACAAGCGTCAAAAGAAAGAAGCGGGAAACTCCCAAAAGGGAGCTTCCCGCTTCTTTGTTATGGTGCTTCTGTTGGCAGTGCATCTGGTGGATTGGTGACACCGTTTTTTGCATTCTCAGCAGCTATCTCTGAAAGTTTTGCATATAAAAGTTCCTCTGATGATGGCAGTTTTTCCGGTTCTTGCCTTGCAGCCAGATACCGCTGTTTTTCTTTTCTATTATATGCACCATTTTGATACCCTGGATCCATTGCTGCGCGATAATGAGCCACTTCAAATGTCGAAATCACTTCGTTATCGACATATTGACGGTACGCAGCCACAACATTTGATTCAGAAAGCGTATCAGCAGTTGCATTCGACTCTAATGCCGCCGTGCCGTTATATCCACCACAGACCAATGTCCCGTCCTCTAATGCTAAACCAGTAAAAATATAATAGCCGCCCTTTTCCACCGGAATATCATATTCATATAAAGAAACTAAATTTTTCCATTTTGAGATATATCCGCCGGGCTTATAGCAAGTTAGCGGCTGATTAAGAGGAAGATTTCCCTTGATGTTTTCAAGAATTCTGATCTGACATTCCGTATAGCAATCCGTCCCATCCTGAATAGACTCAGGGAAATTTCTGCTCTCTTTTTCCCGTACATAATCGTAAACCTCCAACACTTGGCAAACAAATACATAATCTTTGCTACCAACTAAAATATACGGATCGTCGAGATTGATTGCAGAATCCTGATGAATATAGTTAATTTTTGGTTCCTTCCCGAAATATAAAAGGCTGGAAACACCAACAATTAGCAGCACTGCGAAAACTCCGCCGCAAATAGCAAGCCACTTCCTTTTCATAATCTTATCTCCTTTTGTCCAGTTAATAATTTACTATATTGTAATTATAGGAAGCTTTGTCATCCAAGGCTAATGATGTCCAATATGCGAACCCTCCTTGATTCATAATATTGCCCCCGGACTGTGAACTATGGTCCAATCCAAGCACATGTCCTAATTCGTGCATGACGACCTTTTGACGAATAACATCGCCATCCAACGCGTCCATGGCGGAGGTATAAAAGGTTACTTTTTTATTTATATAATCTGTTGACGCCGTTGCATTCGGGTTCCCAGAAGCTACTGTTTCATCTTGTATTGTAAAATCATTGACTGTTAGATTTGTATCTTGACGAAAACGATTCGTTCCCATATAGGCGTTCCACGCTGCTACGCCCCTATTAAAAAGAGCCTGATATTTTGTGGAGCCGCTATAATCACAGTGACCTAATAAATCCACCAAATGTGAAATACCATAAGACGGCATACGGTTTGTACTTTCAAAAACCCAATACTGGTTAAATGCTGTATCTACGGTTGAATAAGTATCCCATTGCACAAGTTTAGTTTCATTACCTGTTGCACCATATAGAGCTTCCACATATTTGAGCGTTCCCTGCAAAAGTGATTGCTTATTAACAATTTTAGACACACCATATTGATTATATGCTACAGTGGTAAAAATTGCACGAGACGGAATTGGTGTCCCGTCAGGAAAATATTCCAAAATAAGATAAGAGCCATTCGCTGCTGCTCCACCTTCCGATGATTCTAAATAGTTGACAGACAATAAATACCTATTATTGAGAGCAGAACGAATTAGGAAAAAACCATCAGAAAACATATAGATATCCCATTGCTGCGCCAATGATTGATTACCTTCATATATTTGCGCCTTTTCTCCTGACGATAATGTACCCCCAGGAACATCAATATATTTTCCACTTTTTACGCCTCGAATAAAGACTCTATCCCCGTGCGATATTTCAATTCCGACGGCCGAACTGTAAATGCTTGTGAGTGCAGTAATGCTAAGAATCACACAAAAAGCAAATAATAAACACATCCATTTTCTCATTAACAATACCTCCTTTTACGATTAAAAACGATAGACAAAATACTTTCCTGCAGAATATCACCTCCATTGAATATTTTTCCATGAGCGCAACAGCTATCCATTAAATTTTTCAGAAAGAAACTACCTATCAGGATTTTGCCACATGGTTGCTTTTCGCTTTGATTTCATCTTAATCAGCTGAATTTTCTAAAAACATATATATTGTAATTCGATTATAGCAATACTTTTCCATGTAGTCAAGATATATTTTTTGTTATTTCTCTATTTTGACATTTTCAACAAACATTTAAATGATTTTTTGTCATATTAACATAACCACCAGTCAAACTAATGGTTTACGCAGCCGCAAGAAGGGGCGCCTGCTGATTCACCGCCCGAAAGGCGGCACTGACGGTTTGACATCGCATTTCTATTTCGAGCAACCGTATCAACATAATGTCCTTTAAACCAAAAATGCCGGCTGCCAAACCACTTACATTTTCTTGGAGGTTTTCTTTTGTTCAACTGCTTTTCGGCTCACCTTTGCTCGCCGTTTCCCTCTTTACTAAAGTCTTTTTTATTCCCCCCGGTAAAACCGGGGGGTTATTTCTTTGCTAAAGACCAAAAGAAGCGGGAAACTCCTAAAAGGGAGCTTCCCGCTTCTTTGCAGGTTTTCAGGATTCTTTCAATACTTTTTCCGTGATTTCGCCGAGTTTCACCGGGTTGGCTCTGCCGCCCAGGGCTTTCATGACCTGACCGACAATCGCCTTGGCGGCTGCGGTTTTTCCTTTTTTGTAATCCGCTACGCTCTTCGGGTTGGCAGCAGCGGCTTTGCGTACCTCCTGTTCCAGGATCGCCTCATCGTTGATCTGGGCAAGGTTTTCCTCCCGAACGGTTTTTTCCGGATCAATCCCGTCGGCGAACATACGCTGAAGCAGCTTTTTGGCGGTAGAAGAATTGATGACATCTTCACCAAACAGATCACAGAGTTTTGCCATTTGATCCGGCGCGATGGGACAAGAAAAGCTTTCGGAATCCACCATGCGCAGGATGTCGCTGATCAGCATATTGGCGGCGATTTTCGGATAAGCAGTCTGTCCGGCGACCTGTTCAAACCAGTCCGCCATGGCGCGGTCAGCGGTCAGCTGTTCGCTGTCGTAAGCGCTTAATGCGTATTGCTGCATATATTTTGCTTTGCGCGCGTCAGGCAATTCGGGGATCTCAGCACGGAAAGCTTCGATCTGTTCACGGGTCAAAACGATCGGAGGAAGATCGGGGTCGGGGAAATACCGGTAATCGTTGGCGTCCTCTTTGGAACGCATGGTATAGGTTTTTCCCGTATCCGGGTCAAAGCGGCGCGTTTCCTGCACGATGGTTTCGCCTTTTTCGATGGCCTCTACCTGTCGCTTATATTCGTACTCGATCGCTTTTACCACAAAACGGAAAGAGTTCAGATTCTTCATTTCGGTACGGGTGCCGAAAGCGGTTTCCCCGACTTTGCGTACCGACAGGTTCACATCACAGCGCATGGACCCTTCGTTCATTTTACAGTCGGAAACGCCGGTATATAAAATCGTTGCACGCAATTTGCGCATATACGCTTCCGCCTCTTCGGCTGAACGAATATCCGGCTCGGAAACGATCTCTATCAGAGGCACGCCGCAGCGATTGCAGTCAATCATGGTGCCGTGCTCGTCATCATGAACGAGTTTGCCTGCGTCCTCTTCGATGTGAATGCGGGTGATACCGATTTTTTTGGCGCCGTTTTCCGTTTCGATCTCCAGCCAGCCATGCTCGCACAAAGGCAGATCATACTGTGAAATCTGATACGCTTTCGGCAGATCGGGATAAAAATAGTTCTTTCGATCTTCCTTGGAATATTTTGCGATCTGGCAGTTGGTGGCAAGACCCGCCTTGACCGCGTATTCCACCACCTTGCCGTTCAGCACAGGCAGCGTTCCCGGAAGCCCCATACAAACCGGGCAGACATGGGTATTCGGCGCAGCGCCAAAGGTTGTGGGACAGGAACAAAAGATCTTGGTTTCGGTGTTCAGCTCCACATGGACTTCCAGTCCGATAACCATTTCATATCCTTTATAATATTGCATCACGCTCACATCCTTTCCTTACGGGCATTTTCCAAAGCTGCGCCGACTCGATACAGCAGCGATTCGGAAAACACCTTTCCGATCAGCTGGCAGCCGATGGGCAGGCCGGTTTCGGTAGCTCCGCAGGGCAATGAAAGCGCGGGCACGCCGGCGATATTGACCGGCACGCTGTAAGCGTCGCCCATATACATTTCCAGCGGGTCGGCGGATTTTTCACCGATTTTATAAGCGGGGGTCGGCGCAACTGGCGAAAGAATGACATCGCAGGATTCAAACACCCGGTTAAAGTCGGCGGTCACGAGACTTCTGACCTGCTGCGCTTTTTTATAATACGCATCATAATAACCGGAGGACAAAGCGAAAGTGCCAAGCATGATCCGGCGCTTGACCTCTTTGCCAAAGCCTTCGGAACGGGACGACAGATAAAGGTCGGTAATATCATCAAAATCCTTTGCCCGGTAACCGTAGCGAATACCGTCAAAACGCGCAAGGTTGGAAGATGCCTCGGCGCTGGAAATGATATAGTACGCCGAAAGGGCATGGGGAATGGAGGGCATGGAAACTTCATGAAGCTGCGCGCCCATCTTTTCAAAGATTCCGGCGGCGTTCAAAACCGCATTTTTGACCTCGGGAGCAATTCCTTCCGCAAAGAATTCCTTCGGGATACCGATGGAAAGCCCTTTGACGCCTTTGCCGATATCTGCGGTAAAATCGGCTGTCTGGCGGGCAAGAGAAGTCGCGTCGCGCTTGTCATGACCGCTGATCGCGTTCAAAACAATGGCGTTATCTTCAACGGTTCGGGTCAGCGGCCCGATCTGATCCAGCGAAGACGCAAAGGCAATCAGCCCATAGCGGGAAACAGAACCGTAAGTCGGTTTCATACCAACGACGCCGCAGAAAGACGCGGGCTGCCGGATCGAACCGCCGGTGTCGGAACCCAGGCTGTATGCCGCCTCCATCGCCGCCACAGCCGCCGCTGAACCGCCGGAGCTGCCGCCCGGCACCCGGGTGAGATCCGCCGGGTTATGCGTGGGGTGAAAAGCGGAATTTTCACAGGACGACCCCATGGCGAATTCATCCATATTTAACTTACCCAAAAGCACATAATCATTTTTTTTCAGCCGCTCGATGACATCGGCGTCATAAGGCGGGACATACTCGCCAAGCATTTTTGACGCGCAGGTAGTACGGATATTCCGGGTGCAGATATTATCCTTGATTCCGGCAGGAATCCCCGCCAGCAAAGCAAGGGGCTGTCCGGCGGCGCGTTTCTGATCGACCGCTTCTGCGGCAGCAAGCGCCTGTTCGGGGAAAATGCTGATGTACGCGCCGATATCTTTTTCTTTTTCTTCAATTTGCGTCAAATACGCCTGCGTCAGCTCTTTGGCGCTGAATTCACCGTTTTTCAGCCCGTCGATCTGTTGGCTGAGCGTGCGTTTCACCAATTCGTTCATTCTGCTCCCTCCTTATTCCACGACGCGCGGAACGGTGACATAGCCGTCCGCCGTAGTCGGCGCCGCTTTCAACAGCTCGTCTCTGGTAAAGGCGGAAACCGCCCGATCTTCGCGAAACACATTGGAAAGGGGCGCGATATGCGCGGTTGCCTCGATGCCTTCGGTATCGATCGAAGCGATACTGTCGGCAAAATTGATGATGGAAACCATGTCCTGCGCCAGTTCCTTCTTTTCTTCAGCGGAAAAACGCAGGCGCGCCAATTTGGCGATATTATCAACATCAATATCCTTGGCGGTCTTTTTGCCGCTCTTTGCCGAATCGGTTTGAGCCGCTGTAAACGCCTTATCCAGACCTAAAATTTCAAGCTGCGCAGGATCCACATGATCCGGCGCATCGGTCAGCGGACAGGACGCGTCCTTATTTTTCGGGAAAGCGATGACCTCCCGCAAAGAGTCAGCGCCGACAAGCAGCATGACAAAGCGATCCAGACCAAAGGCAAATCCGGCATGAGGCGGCGTGCCGAAGCGGAACGCATTGACCATAAAACCGAAACGGTCATGAATCTGCTCATCGGAAAGCCCCAGCGCCTCAAACATTTTTTCCTGAATGTCATGATCGTGGATACGAACAGAGCCGGAACCCAGCTCGATGCCGTTAAGCACCACATCGTATGCCTGCGCGCGCACCCGCGCCGGATCGGAAAACAGATACTGCACATCCTCCGGGTAAGGCATGGTGAAGGGATGGTGCGTGGAAATGTAGCGGTGTTCCTCTTCGGAATATTCAAACTGCGGGAAGTCGGTAACAAAGAGGAAGCGATATTCATTTTTATCCCGCAGAGAGAGCATATCACCCAGCACAAGACGCAGGCCGCCCAGAACACGGCGTACCGTTGCCAGTTTATCGGCGCTGAACAGAATGAAATCACCGGGTTTGGCATCCATTGCCTGAAGCATCGCCTGCATTTGCTCATCGGAAAAATATTTGGTCAGGATAGAATAGATTTCGCCGTCCGGCTTCCATGCGATCCACGCCATACCTTTTGCCCCGAGCTTAACGGCTTTTTCGGTCAGATCCTCAATGGTGGAGCGGGTAAAATCCGCCTTGCCTTTGACATTGATCGCACGCACGACGCCGCCCTTGTCCAAAACAGAACGAAAAACGCTGAACTGACAGCCACGGACGGTTTCCGTCAGATCGACAATCGGCAAATCAAAACGAATATCCGGCTTATCCGATCCGTAAATATCCATTGCATCCGTCCATGTCATACGGGGGAAGGGGTCGGTGATTTCAATATTTTTGACCCGTTTCATCAAATATTTAAAAAGTTTTTCCAGATGAACCAGCACATCCTCCTGCTCGACAAAGGACATTTCCATATCCACCTGGGTAAATTCCGGCTGGCGGTCGGCACGAAGATCCTCGTCGCGGAAGCAGCGAGCGACCTGATAATATTTGTCAATACCGCCGACCATCAAAAGCTGTTTAAAAATCTGCGGAGACTGCGGCAGCGCGTAAAAGCACCCGGGGTGCACCCGGCTGGGAACCAGATAATCCCGCGCGCCTTCCGGCGTGGATTTGGTCAGCATCGGCGTTTCCACACAAAGAAAGCCTTCGTTGTCCAAATAATCTTCCGCTGCCTTTTGAACAATATGACGGAACTTGAGGTTCCGGAACATTTCCGGGCGGCGCAAATCCAAAAACCGGTATTTCAGTCTGAGATCTTCGCGCACGGCGGAACCGTCCTCCAGCGCATAGGGAAGCGGATCCGACGGAGAAAGAAGCGTTACTTCATCCGCCAGAAGTTCTACCGTACCGGTTTTGATTTTCGGGTTCACGGTTTCTTCATCGCGCAGGCGAATCACGCCGCTGACGCAGATTACGGATTGATTGTGCAGCCCCTCGGCGGTTTTAAAATCGCTCGGCGGCAGACAGGAAGCGTTGCAAACAACCTGCATAACGCCCTCCCGGTCGCCCAGATCCAGAAAAATGACCCCGCCCATATCGCGCTTGGTCCAGACCCAACCGCACAGGGTTTGACGGGTACCGATTTGCTTTTCGGTAATCAAACCACAATATTCCGTTCGTTTCATACTACCATCCTTTGCAAGAATCATAAAAGGATCCCATAAATAAAATAAAAAAACCTTTCCTCTCGAAAACTTCATCAAGAAGTGTTCGGGACGAAAGGGAACTTCCGCGGTGCCACCCGTATGGCTGCCGAAACAGCCGCTCAGCGGTACAGACATACCGCCGCGCTGTAACGGGCGCACCCGTACCGTTCTACTCACCCGCCGAAGCGGACTTTCTTCGGAAAGCTCAGGGCTGTTTTTCGTATTGACTGCTGACGCCGGCTCACACCAACCGCCGGCTCTCTTGGCTCAAAAAATCAACCTACTCTGCCCGTCTTTGCTGATTATTTATCAAATTATAGTTATTATACTATTTTGTCTTTTCCTTGTCAATCATTTTTCCCGTATGTTTTTCCGCAGATTTACAGTATGACATATTTTTGCAACAAATAACCATTCTTGGCAACGCAATGTTTACATATCCTTCATGAAATCCGTGAACAAAAACTGATATAATTATGTATAGAAGTTGAACAAATAAGATTGTTCAGCTCGAAGTATCGTTTTTTCGACAAAATAATCATCAGGAGTGAGCAATATGTTTGAAAAAATCATCGCGTTTTTCTTGTCCATCATCGTATTTTTTGCAAACCTGTTCGGAATCAGCATTCCGGGCGTGACTGAGCCGGCGGATTCGGGAAGTTATATCTATACCGACGCCGCCTATGGCGATGAGGAACGCCAGATTCTGGATTTGTACATTCCGAAAGAGTCGGACGGTACCATTGGACTGGCACTGTTTATCCACGGCGGCGCCTGGATTGCCGGCGACAAAAACGCTTACAGCGCCAATATGCTGCGCTATGTCAGCGAGGATGTTGGTCTTGCGGCGGCTGCCATCAACTACCGCTTTCTTTCGGAGACGGTCAATTTGCACGATATCATCGATGATATTGATTTGGCGCTGCAATTTATCAAAGAAAAAGGCGAGGAAAACGGCGTTACCATCGATAAAGCCATGTTGACCGGCACCTCGGCAGGTGCGCACCTGTCGCTGCTTTACGCCTATTCCATGAAAGATACCGCCCCGATT